>JARGFW010000282.1 GCA_029211085.1 Deferrisomatales bacterium
TGCGGCCCAGTGCCGCCGATCCTTCATAGAACTGCCAAGCCGTGTTCCGGCGCGGGGCGCCTTACCCAAAATTCCGCTCCGGGCGACACTCACGGGCCAAAGCTGACCAGCGCCGTTTTCGTCAGGGTCACCTTGCCCCGGGTTCCGGGGGCGTTGAGGAGGTGCCAGCAGACGTACTGCTCGGCGTAGAGCTCGGAGGACGACAGACCGTCCACCGGCACGACGACCTCCAGATCGCGGATGGCCGCGGCCACGGCGGTGTTGAGCACGGCTCCCTCCGCTGCCGTACCCACCAGGAGCACCCGCTGGATACCCTTCTCTCGAAGGATCGCCTCCAGGTCCGTCCTGAAGAACTTGTCCACACTCGCTTTCACCACCGGCTCGCCGGAGCGGGGCGCCACCTCCGGGAGGATGTCCTCCGGAGCCCCCTTGCCGGTGGTGCTGAAAACCACCGCCGTGCCGCTCTCCCGGGCCCGTTGCAGCAGACCCTGGATCGCCGGCACCGAAGCCACCGCCCGGGGGCGCCGCTCCAGGTTGGTGGTGCGCTTTTCGATGTCCAACACCAGCAGCGCCGTGGTGGCCGGGTCCACGCGCACCGCGACGACCTCCGGCGGCGGCGGCGCCTTGACCCGATCCCACAGTTCGATGACAGAGCCCGGCGGGTCCCCGGCCACCGCGGGCGGCGCGCTGCACACCACCAGCGCGACCACCAGCAGTCCTGGAATCATGAGTCCCAGCGTCCCGTACAGGTTCGTGTCCATGGCGTTCACCTCCGAACAGGGCCCGGGCGTCCTCGCGGGGGACAATCGGGCGTTGGTTGCGTTTCGAAGAGGCCAGTTTCCAAGGTGGCACGTTGCCGGGATCTCCCCGGCCGGGCCCCGGCGGTGGAACTGCCGCGGTGCCCGGGGGCGCTACTCCAAGGGTCCGAATTGCTCCTCCAGTTCAGGGATGGCGAACTCCATCCCCAGCCGCTCCAGGGTCTCCCGGGACGGGACGCCGGCCGCGGTGAGACCGAAGCTCAGGTAGGTCTTCTCGCGCAGTGCGAGGAACTCCTCCCGGTCCAGGATTTTCGGCACTCCATACTTGCTGTGGATCACCTCGTCGAAGAATCGATCCGGAAGCTGGTCGTCCCGGGCGGGGACGTACCCATCCCGGATGCACAGGCACCGCTCCATGATGGAAGCCCGCAGCAGCAAGTCGTCCCAGTCGTCCTCGGTCAACTCCCAGCCGCAGGCGCCCTCCAACATGGCCCGGCCCCAGGCGGAGACGCTGCCGAACACCTTCGGCAGGTCCCGGCGCAGGAAGGAACAGGTGGTCAGGGAGTCGAATAGAATGCGCTCCGGGGTGCCGCGCCCCCCGTGGAGTTCTCCCACGGGGTTTAGGGCCAGTCCGATGGCTTCGGACAGGCTGCCCCGGGGCTCGTAGGAGGTGATGGCGACCCCCTTGTGGGTCATCGCATATTGCTTCGCTCGCTCATCCAACAGTGCCGGCGCCAGTTTGAGCCCCTCGGCCAGGATGTCGCCGATTCCCTCGCGGAACGCGATCTTCTTCAGCAGTTGGCAGATCGCCTCCAGATTGCCCCAGGTGAGCTCGATGCCGTCCAGATCGTCCTTGGTGACGATCCCCCGGTCGTAGCACTCCATCATCCACGCCACCACCCCGGAGACGTCTTCCGAGTCGATGCCCAGGGTGTCCACGTACGTGGAGAGGTAGGTCTGCACGTCGTAGCCGGGGATCATCACGTTTGCGTTCCAGCCGCCGCCGTTGTCGTGGCGGATCTCGCCGATGGTGGGGGTGAGCGGGGGCAGTCGCCGCATGTACGGCACCTTGCAGCCCACGTGGCAGAGGTTGCAGGCGTTGCTCCAGAGCTTGGCGCCCTGTTCGAGCTTCAGGGGGTTGCTCAGGTCGCAGATCGGATCCCAGCCGAGCTGTTTGTTCTTGATGCCCTCGGTGGTCTTGTAATAGCGCGACGGCATGGAGGTGGTGTGCCCCCAGCGCCGCCGCCCGATCCGTTCCTCCCAGCCGTCTTTGACCCAGCGCAGCAGCAGGTCGTAGAGGAGGTCCGGCTTGGCGTAGGCCGGAGGCTGGGTGCCCCGCACGGCAATCGCCTTCACGTTCTTCGACCCCATCACCGCACCCATGCCGAGCCGGGCGGCGTGGTGGTAGAAGTCGTGGTCGATGGAAGCGTTGCGCACCAGGTGTTCGCCCGCGGGCCCGATTGCCGCGATCCGGAAGTTCTGGTCGTCGAGGCCCTTCCGGAGCTCGGCCCGCAGTGCCTCCTGGTTGTCGGGATTGAACCGCCCCCAGAGATGGGCGGCGTCGCGGATCTCCACGTCGTCGTTCTTGATGTAGACGTAGACGGGGTGCGGGGCCTTGCCCTTGAGCAGCACTCCTGCGTTGTAGCCCGCGTAGGCCAACTCCACCCCGAATAGGCCGTTCATGTTGGACTGCCCCCGCAGCAGCGTCAGGGGGGAAAGGGCGCTCACGTTGGTGACCGCGCCGAGAAACCCGGTGAGCGGGCCTACCCCGAAGTACAGGATGTTTTCCGGGCTCAGGGGGTCGGTGCCCCGGGGCACACGGTCCCACAAAAGCTTCGCGCCGAAGCCCCGACCCCCCACGTAGCGACGGATGTCCTCGGTCACGTCGACCACCTCCTTCTCGCCGGTGGTCAAGTCGATTTCCAACAGACGGAAGCGCGTGCCCATCATCGGTCCTTGTCCCACCCGAAGAGTTCTCCGGGGGTGATCTGTGCCACGTTTCGGGGCAGTGGTTTCAGCCGCTCGGACAGACAGTCCGCCTTGTGGTCGGGGTGGATCCGCTGCAGGTGCTGCGGGAACTGGGGCGGCATGTACTCCAGGGCGAAGGCCGGGCAGATCTCCACGCACTGGGGTCGGCGCACGCCGTCGCGTTCACACAGATCGCAGACCATCGCGTGGTCGTGGGCGGGGGCGTAGAAGCTCGGCACGTCGGCCGGGCAGGCCTTGCGGCACTTGCCGCACTTGGCCCCCAGGCAGCGCTCCTCATCCACCACCATGTGGAGTTTCTCTTCGTCGAAGTGGATCACCGGCGGATCCAGGGGGCAGGCCTTCTCGCACTCCCGCTCCTCCTTGGCGCACTGGCAGCAGACGTTCTGCACGGATTTGGGTGCCGGCAGGAGATAGCGGTAGATGCGGATGCGAGAGAGTTCCCGGTTGATCACCCCGTGGTGGTACATGGCACAGGCCACTTCGCAGTAGCCGCAGCCGATGCACAGATCCCAGCGGGCCTCCACCAGGCCCACACCCTTTGGTCGGGGTCGGTTCTCCACCCCCCATCCCGACTTGGTCTCCATCGCTTCGATGTACGCAAAGCGTCGTTTCTCTTCCATGCGGTTTCCTCTCTAGAAGCTGTTTTCGCGGGCAATGGGCGCCTTCGTCACCCCCCATCGACGAAGCGGAGCATGAAGATCTCCTCTGCCCGGGGATCGAACCGGACCCGGGGACCGCCTTCTCTCTTGCCTTCGAAGCTCTGGCAGACCACGAAACCACGGTTGCGGTAGTGTTCGACTTTCAGCCGGGCGGCCTCGACCTCCTGGGGCGTGTCCGGGTCCCAGCGATGGGTCTCTTCGCGATCCCCGTCGAGGATCTTCAACACTCCCATCAATACCGGTCCTTGACCCTCAGTTTCACCGGGGGTTCCAGGGTCTCGTAGGAAGCGTCGATGACCACATCCACCACGGCGGGTTTGCCACAGGCCAGGGCCCGCTCCAGGGCCGGGATGATGTCTCCGGGTCGTTCCACCCGCTCGCCGTGGGCGCCGAAGGACTCGGCCACCCGGGCCAGATCGGGGATGTACAGCTCGCTTCCGGAGAAGCGCCCCGCGAAGTGTTCCACCTGCTTGCGGCGCACGTTGCCGTACACGCCGTTGTGGGGCACCACAACCACCACCGGGATCTTCTGGTCCACCGCGGTGGCCAACTCGTTGCAGGTCATCATGAATGCACCGTCTCCGGTCACCGACACCGCCGGACGTTGCGGGAAGGCGAGTTTGGCGCCCATGGCCATGCACCAGCCGGTGCCCATGGCGCTGAGGTCCCCGGGTTCCAGGAACGGGGTGTAGGCGTTCAGCCCGTAGTAAGCCCAGCCATGGGTGGAACCCGACTCCACCGAGATGATGGCGTCTTTGCCGACCACCTGGTTGATGTCGTGCATCAGCCGCGCGCGCTGGATCGGAACCACGTCCGACAGCGCCCCCTCGTCGAGCAGCCGCTGGGACCAGCCGCGTTTGGCTTCCAGGATGTGCTGCAGCCGCCCTTCGGCAGCGCCGTGCCGCCCGTTTCCGGCGTCGAAAGCTGCCAGCAGATCCTCCGCGACGGCTTGGAGATCGCCGACGATGCCGAGTTCGATGGGATAGTTCTTGCCGAACTCGGTGGCGTCCACGTCGACCTGGATGATCTTGGCGCCCCGGGCGATGAACCGGTTGCCGAAACTGCCGGTGGTAACCTGGTTGAAGGTGCAGCCCAACGCCAGGATCACGTCGGCCTGGGGCAGCACTTCGGCCGCCACCGGGTTGGCGACCATGCCGACCACTCCCACGGACCAGGGGTGGTCCTCGGTGACGAGACCCTTGTGGCTGACCGCCACGGGAAGGCCCACCTGCTCCGCCAGGCGCAGGATCGCCGCCTCTCCGTCCGTCCAGCGGATGCCGCCGCCCACCAGGATCGCCGGAGCCCGCGCCGCGGAGAGGAGTTCGTAGGCGTGTTGGACAGCCCCCGGGTCGCCCCAACAGCGGGCCTGGGAGCGGTACCTCCCGATCGGCCAGGTGGTGTCCTCGGTGGTCTCTTTCTGGATGTTGCGGGGAATGCCCAGGTAGACCGGGCCCCTGCGTCCGCTCAGGGCCGTGCGGAACGCCATGCGGGTGAACTCGGCCAAGCGCCCCACGTGCTCCACCCGCTTGCTCAGTTTGGTGATGGGGCGGAAGAGGTTTTCCTGGTCGATCTCGTGGAAGTTGGAGGAGCCCTTGCCGTAGTGGGCGGTGTGGATGTCTCCGAGAATGGCCACCACCGGTGAGGACTCGTGATAGGCGCCGGCGATTCCCGTGACCATGTTGGTGACTCCGGGTCCGCAGGTGGCGGTGCACACCCCGGGCCGGCCGGTGGCGCGGGCGTAGCCGTCGGCCATGTACACCGCCGCCTGTTCGTGCTGGGTGCGCACGTAGCGGATCTCGGGGGTCCGTTCGATGACGTCGAGCAGGTCGAGGATGGAACTGCCGATCACCCCGAACACGAACTCCACCCCTTCCGCCTTCAGGCAGTCGACGATGATCTCGGCCCCGGTCTTGGTCCTTGCCTGGTCCATGTGCCCTCCTCGTGGTGTCTTAGACGGATGCGGAGCCTTCCAACAGGAATCCCGGCGTCCCGAGCGCGTCGGGGGACATCATGACGTCGATGACGAAGGGGCCGGCGCAGGCGAGGCCCCGCTGCACGGCGGCGCGGAGATCGTCGAGGGTCTCGACGCGGGCGCCGTCGGCTCCGAAGAGTTTGGCCAGCTGGTCGAACGGCGGGTTGGTGTAGTTGCAGGAGTACCGCCCGCCGTACTTCTCTTTCTGATAGGCGCGCACGTTTCCAAAACTGAAATCATTGAAGACCACCGCCAGCACGTTGAGCTTCTCCCGGGCCGCCGTCTCCAGTTCCTGGGAGTTCAGCAGGAACCCGCCGTCCCCGACCAGACACACCACCGGGCGATCCGGCAGGGCTGCCTTGACCCCCAAGGCCATGGGGTAGCTGGCGCCCACCGAGCCGAAGTCGTCCGGGTAGTTGAAACTGTCGTTTTCGATGATCGGGAAATGGCGGCGCACGTGTTTGGCAAAGTTGCCACCATCGACGACCACGGAGGTGTCCGGGGGCAGCAGCTCGCGCAGGGTGCGGATGATGGCCTGGGGCTGGAGGGGCAGGGCTGTGAGGTCGATCTCGGCGTCTAGCTTCGCCTGTGCCTCCCGCTTGATCCGGCGCGCGGGTTCCGCCAGCCCGGCGGTCA
>JARGFW010000283.1:0-2179 GCA_029211085.1 Deferrisomatales bacterium
GGCGCCAGGAACCCCAGCACCTGGGAATCGGGGCGCACCCGCTCCAAGTGCAGCTCCTCGACCCCGCCCCTCTCCCAGGCACTCCACAACGCCGCCACCCCCTCGGCCTCCCGCCCCGGCGCCAGCACCAGGTCCTGGTGGTCGAGCACCTCCGGGTCCCCCAGGAACCGCAACCTGCCGCCCCCGCCCTGCAGGGGGGCGACCGCCAGGGTGTCGGTGCCGCTGCGCGCCGCGTACAGCCGCGGCACGGCGGCCCTGCCCAGGCTCGCGGTCCACGCCTCCAGCCAGCACGGCAGGGTGAACAGGCAGGGCCAGGTGAGGGGGGAACCGGGCCACCGCCACAGGGGGCGCAACCCGGACAGGGGGAGTTCGACCACCTCGACCATCATCGCCCTCCGAGAAACAGCACCTGGCGGGGAGGCAGGGGAAACCACCCAGGACCACAACGAGGGTTGCTGACAGGTCGGCTCGGGGCCCTTCCGGAAACCGGGCAGGCGCCTTTCGCACGCTGGCATGATGAAACCAAGCGAGCGTCGGGCCGCTCGCAGAGGCCTCGCCAGGCGTTAACTCCCCAGGGATCCTCCCCGCCGGGGGGAGAGTTCCGAGCCCGACACCGCGACGCAAGCCCAACCCTCGTTGCGCTAGCCAAGGTACCACCGGACCCCTTCGGCCCGGTCCTCCACCACCACCCCCGCCGCCAGCAGGCAGTCGCGGATGCCGTCGGCTGCGACGTACTCGCCCCCCTGCCGCAGGGCGGCGCGGTGCGCCAGCAGGGCCTCTACCAGGGGCGACAGGCAGGCCTCGGCGCTCGGCGGCAGACCCGCGAGGTGCATCCCGAGTTGGACCACCAGGTCCCGCAGCAGTTCCCGCCCCTGGGTCACCGCCTCCGGGTCTTCCCGCCCCTCGTGGGCAGACCACAGCAGGCGGTCCACCTCCAGCAGGGCGGCCGTGGCCGCCGCGGGGTCCCCCCCATCCAACCCCGCCCCGAAGCGAGCCTCCTCGGCCCGCAACCGGTCCCACAGGGCCTCCGCAGCCAAGACCGGCGCACCTTCCCACCCAGCCGCTGCCGCCGCCGTGCCGGCGGGCACCGGCAGCGCCTCCCCACCCGTCAGCACCGACAACGGGTAGGTGCGGCCCCGCTCCAACACCACCTCCGCACCGCCGCGCCGCAGGGTCACCCCGCCCAGCCCCCGCACTGACACCTCGCCGCGGCCCAGATCGAGGAGACAGGCGGTGTGCTCATCCAGGCCCAGCACCCCGGTGGTGGACGGCAGACGACGCGCCAACTCCCGGAAGCGGGGCTCGCCCATGTAGCAGCGACGGGTGTCGTGGGTGCCACCCTCCGCATTGTTCCAGTGGGGTATCACCGCGAACTCCAGGCCGAAGCGCCCCAACAGGTCGATGCCCTCCAGCCAGTGCAGGTCCTCCCCGACCTTGTAGATCTCGTACACCGGCAGGGTGAACTTCCCTACCGTGAGGGCGGCGGCGCTGGCCGCCACCAGGCATCCTCCGCGGCCGAGCAACTCGGCCAGCAGCCCGGGCACCGGCCCCCGCTGCCACTGGCGCACCGCGTAGCTGGGGCTGCCCGGCCCCACCAGCACGTAGTCCGCCTCGCGCAGGCGCTGGCAACCCGGGGCGGCCTCCAGCTCGGGCAGGGCGGCGGACTTCAGGCTGGCCACCTCCAGCTCCGCCCCCACCCGCTCGCGGAAATACGTCGCCGCCCGGGCCGAGAGTTCGTCCGCGTTCAGCTGGAAACCCGCCGGTGTGTCCAGGAACACCGCCCGGGGCGCCGGACCGAGGCCCCGCAGCAGGGCCTTGTGCACCTCCACCATGGTGGAGGTCAGCTCCCCGGAGCCCATCAACACCAGGGTCCCGCCCATCGTCACCTCTCCCGCCCTCGGGTGCGCCCCCCGGCCGCAGCCGATGATACCCGGAATCCACGCCCGCGACAGCCCGGCCGACCTTGTACCGCTTCCAACCCCCATGCTATCTTTCGCGTCCCCTTGTCATTCTGCGGTTCTCGCCGCGCCGCGAGGCCCTTCCCGAAGACCCCGGAGCACCCCATGAAGATCACCCGCGAAGAGGTCCTTCACGTGGCCCGGCTGGCACGACTGGAGTTCGCCGACGCGGAGGTGGACCCGTTCACCTCCCAGCTCTCGGCGATCCTCGAGTACGTGGA
>JARGFW010000283.1:2279-5985 GCA_029211085.1 Deferrisomatales bacterium
CCCGAACTGGCCCTGGAGATGGCGCGGGCCGCCGACCAGCGCATCCGGGCCAAGCAAGCCGGGCCGCTCACCGGCATCCCCCTGGGGCTCAAGGACCTGCTGGTCACCCGGGGTGTGCGCACCACCTGCGGCTCGAAGATCCTCGACAACTTCGTACCCCCCTACGAGGGCACCGCGGTGGCCAAACTGCGGGAGGCCGGGGCGGTGTTCCTGGGCAAGATGAACATGGACGAGTTCGCCATGGGCTCCTCCAACGAGACCTCCGCGTTCGGTCCGGTAAAGAACCCCTGGTCCCTGGAGCACGTGCCGGGAGGCTCCAGCGGCGGCAGTGCCGCGGCGGTGGCGGCCCGGGAGGCGGTGTGCACCCTGGGCTCCGACACCGGCGGCTCGATCCGCCAGCCGGCCGCGTGCTGCGGAGTGGTGGGTATGAAACCCACCTACGGCCGGGTCAGTCGCTACGGCCTGGTGGCGTTCGCCTCCAGCCTGGATCAGATCGGCCCGTTCACCCGGGACGTCACCGACGCCGCGTGGCTGCTGCAGGCGATCTCCGGCAAGGACCCCCTGGACTCCACCAGCGTGGACCAGCCGGTGCCGGACTTCTCCGCCGCCCTGGTCCCCGACGCCAAGGGGCTCAAGGTCGGCGTGCCCAAGGAGTACTTCGTGGAAGGCGCCGACCCCGAGGTGGATGCCGCGGTGCGCAAGGCGATCGCGGTGCTGGAAGAACAGGGCGCCGAGATCCGCGAGGTGAGCCTGCCCCACACCCGGTACGCGGTGGCGGTGTACTACCTGCTGGCCACCGCAGAAGCCAGCTCCAACCTGGCCCGCTACGACGGCGTCAAATACGGCCTCCGGATGCCCACCGGGGATCTCATCAGCACCTACCAGGCGAGCCGCTCCGCGGGCTTCGGCGACGAGGTGAAGCGGCGCATCATGCTCGGCACCTATGCCCTGTCCGCCGGCTACTACGACGCCTACTACCGCCGCGCCCAGCGGGTGCGCACCCTGATCGCCCGGGACTTCCGGGAGGCGTTCGCCGCGGTGGACGTGATCGCCTGCCCCACGGCGCCCACCGCAGCGTTCCGGCTCGGCGAGAAGACCGGTGACCCGCTGCAGATGTACCTGAGCGACATCTTCACCATCCCCTGCAACCTGGCCGGCATCCCGGGCCTCAGCCTGCCCTGCGGCCTCACCTCGGCGGGGCTACCCATCGGCTTCCAGCTGTTGGCTGCGCCGTTCGCCGAGGCCAGCCTGCTGCACGCCGCCTACGCCTTCGAGCAGGCCGGCGGCATGCCCAACCGCGCCCCCGACCTGACCTGAGAGGAGACACCGCCGTGCAGTGGGAAACCGTGGTGGGCCTGGAGGTCCACGCCCAGCTCCTCACCGACACCAAGATCTTCTGCGGCTGCTCCACGCAGTTCGGCGCCGCCCCCAACAGCCACGTCTGCCCGGTGTGCCTGGGCCTGCCCGGCGCCCTGCCGGTACTCAACGAGAAGGTCGTGGAGTACGCCCTCAAGGTGGCCCTGGCCACCCACTGCCGCGTGGCGCCGGTGAGCCGCTTCGCCCGCAAGAACTACTTCTATCCGGACCTGCCCAAGGGCTACCAGATCAGCCAGTTCGAACTGCCGATCCTGGAACACGGCTGGCTAGACATCGCCGCCGACGGCGAGGAGAAGCGCATCGGCATCACCCGCATCCACATGGAGGAGGACGCAGGCAAGCTGATCCATCCCGAGGTGCCCGGCTCCAACTACAGCCTGGTGGACCTCAACCGGGCCTGTACGCCGCTCCTGGAAGTCGTCAGCGAACCGGAACTGCGCTCGGCCCGCGAAGCCTCCGCCTACGCTCGCAAGCTGCGCGAGATCCTGGTCTACCTGGGCGTGTGCGACGGCAACATGAACGAGGGCAGCCTGCGGGTGGACGCCAACATCTCGGTGCGGCCCCTGGGCCAGGTGGAACTGGGCACCCGCGCCGAGTTGAAGAACCTCAACTCCTTCCGGTTCTTGGAGCAGGCCATCGCCTACGAGGTCGAGCGCCAGATCGAGCTCATCGAGGACGGCGGCACCGTGGTGCAGGAGACCCGCCTGTTCGATCCCGCCAGGGGCGTCACCCAGTCCATGCGTTCCAAGGAAGAGGCCCACGACTACCGCTACTTCCCCGACCCGGACCTGCTGCCCCTGGTGATCGACGACGCCTGGGTGCGGCGGGTGCAGTCCGACCTCCCCGAACTCCCCGACGCCAAGCGCGCGCGGTACCGGGATACGTTGGGCCTGCCCGCCTACGACGCGGATCTGCTGTGCCAGGATCACCATGTGGCCCTGTATTTCGAGCAAACCGTCGCCCTGCACGACGACCCCAAGGCGGTGTCCAACTGGGTGATGGGTCACCTGCTGCGGGAACTGAACCGGGAGGGCGCCCCGGCCGTGGCCGCGGCCCCGGTGACCCCGCAGCACCTGGCAGCGCTGCTGGACCTGATCAAGGCCGGTACCATCTCCGCCAACGCCGGCAAGGAGGTGTTCGAGGCGATGTGGGCCACCGGCAAACAGCCCGGCGTGATCGTCTCCGAGAAGGGGCTGGCGCAGATCAGCGACAGCGCGGCGCTGGAGGCGGCCGTGGACCAGGTGATCGCCGCCAACCCCGCCGAGGCCGAGGCGCTGCGCGGCGGCAAGACCAAGCTGATGGGCTTCTTCGTCGGCCAGGTGATGCAGGCCACCCGGGGCCAGGCCAACCCCCAGTTGGTCAACCGGCTGGTGCGCGAGAAGCTGGGAGGGTAGGCGCCCCCTTGCCCCTCGACCCCGGCCCGGTTCCCCCGCCGCAGGGCCACCAAACGGCGCCGCCGATCTCCCCCGAAGAGTTCGCCCTGCTCAGCGAGCTTCTCTATCGCCACGTGGGCATACGCCTGAAGAGCGCCAAGCAGTCCCTGGTGCAGAGCCGCCTGCGCAAGCGCCTGGCGGCGTTGGGACTGGACAACTGGGGGCGCTACTACGCCTACCTGGTCGGACATAACGCCGAAATCCCCCACTTCCTGGACGCGCTCACCACCAACGAGACGTTCTTCCTGCGGGAGGAAGAGCACTGGGAGTTCCTGCGCCGCCACATCGTGCCCGAGGTGGCCGCGCGGCGTCGGGGGGCGGAACGGGAGTTCTCGGTCTGGTCGGCGGCGGCGTCCAGCGGGGAGGAGCTGTACAGCGCGGCCCTGGTGCTGCAGGAGAGCCTGCCCCTGCCCGAGGCCTGGCGACTGCGACTGGTGGGCAGCGACGTCAACAGCGAGGTGCTCGACCGCGCCCGGCAAGGCCGCTACGGCACCTACGCCGTGCGCAACCTGCCCGACAAGCTGCGCCAACGCTACTTCACCCCGGCGGACGAACCCCCCGGGGTGCCCGGCTGGCAGGTGGCCGCGCATCTGCGCCGCCATTGCCGCTTCGTAGGCCACAATCTGCTGCAACCGTTCCCCGAGACGGGCTTCGACCTGGTGCTATGCCGCAATGTGTTCATCTACTTCGACCAAAGGGCCAAGGAGAGAGCACTAAGCCACCTGATACCGGCCACCACCGTGGGAGGCTACCTGATGTTCTCCCACACGGAAGCCTTGATCCCCCCCATGCCCAACCTGGAACGGGTACGCTCCAGCATCTACCGGCGGGTTCGATAGAGGGGGGGGACAAGGGCGGGATAGGACACATGGGACCGATGGGACCCATGGGAGACC
>JARGFW010000284.1 GCA_029211085.1 Deferrisomatales bacterium
ACGAGCTACCAAATTGCTCCACCCCGCGACACGAGGGGCGGATTATACGCGCCTTTGGGCCGATGTCAAGCTCCGGGTGGGGCGCGCCGGACCATTTCTTGACTGCGACGGAGTGGGGCCCCTATTATTCCGCTCTTCCCCACCACAGCAAGGAAACCCCGATGTCCGGCGACACCATCCAACAAGAGATCCGCTCCCTGCTCGCAGAAAAGAACGGTGTGCTGCTGGTCCACAACTACCAGCGCGGGGAGATCCAGGACCTGGCGGATATTGCCGGGGACAGCCTGGCCCTTTCCATGGCGGCGGCCAAGACCGACGCCGACCTGATCGTCTTCTGCGGGGTGCACTTCATGGCCGAGAGCGCGGCCATCCTCAGCCCCGACAAGACCGTGATCCTGCCACGCATGGACGCCGGCTGCCCCATGGCAGACATGATCACGGCCGAACAACTGCGGGAGGTGAAGGCCGCACACCCGGGGGTGCCGATCGTCACCTACGTGAACTCGTCGGCGGAGGTGAAGGCCGAGAGCGATATCTGCTGCACCTCCTCCAACGCCATCAGTGTGACCCGATCGGTGGGGTCGGACACCGTGTACCTGGCGCCGGACCAGAACCTGGCCCAGTGGGTAGCCCGGCACACCGGGCAGGAAGTCCTGTACTGGAACGGTTACTGCCCTACCCACCACCGGGTGCGCGCCGAACAGGTGCGGCAGGTGATGGCCCGACACCCCGGCGCCCCGTTCATCGCCCACCCGGAGTGCCGGCCCGAGGTGCTGGACCTGGCCGACGCCGTGGCCAGCACGTCGGGCATCATCGCCTACTGCCAGAGCGTGGCTGCCGACACGGTGATCGTCGGCACCGAGACCGGCATGTTCCACCAACTGCGCAAGAACAGCCCAGGCAAGACCTTCGTGGCCGCCTCCGAGGACATGATCTGCCCCAACATGAAGCTCACCAGCCTGGACGACGTGCTGGAGGCGCTGCAGACCGCCGAGTCGGGCGCCAACGTGGTGCGGGTGCCCGACGACGTGCGGGCACGGGCGGTGGCCGCCCTCGAAAAGATGCTGGCCGCCGGCCGCGACTGATTTCCGCTACCCCATGAACGAGTCCAAGGTCGCCCCCTTTCCGGCGCTGGTCGAGGCCCTGCGCAACGGGGCCGGGCACGTCTGCGCCGACGGGCTGCGCAGCTCCAGCCGTGCCTACGTGGCGGCGCGCCTGCTGCGCGAACTGCAGCGCCCCCTGTTGGTGCTCACCCCCAACCTGTCGGCCGCCCGGCGCTTCGCCACCGAGGTGGAGTTCTTCCTGAACGTGGAGCCTTCCGCCGGGTCTCTGCCCTGGGACTCTCCCGTCGTCGTGTATCCCGGCTGGGAGACCGCCCCGTTCGAAGCCTTGCCACGGATGCCTGAGGTGTCGGCGCGGCGGGTGGCGGCGCTGTTTCGGGCCAGTCACGGCGGACCGTTCGTGTGTGTGTGCCCGGTGGCTGCGGCGCTGCAGCGCACCGTACCCCCGGCGGTGATCGACGGCGCCAGCCGGCTGGTGGCGGTGGGGGAGGAGCTGCCTCCGGCGCAGTTGCGGCAACAGCTGGTGGAGTCCGGCTACCACGTGGTGGGTCAGGTGGAGGAGCGCGGCGAGGCCAGCTTCCGCGGCGGCATCCTAGACGTGTTCGCGCCGTTCTACCCGCAGCCCCTGCGCATCGAGTTCTTCGGCGACGCGGTGGAGTCGATCCGCACCTTCGACCCGGCCAGCCAGCGCTCCAGCGGCAAACGGACCGAGGCGGTGATCCTGCCCGCCCGGGAGGTGGTGGCGGACGCCTCCCAGCGGGACCGGGCGGTGAGCCTGCTACGGCAACGCTGTCGGGATCTGGGTCGCACCCGGGCCGAGACCATGGAGGCGGTGGAGGCCCTCCGGGACCAGCCCCTCTCGCCCCTGCGGGAGGCCCTGTTTCCTTATTTCTACGACGCGGTGCCGTCCCTGTTGGCCCACTTCCCCGACGACACCCTGCTGGTGTTCGACGAGGCGGGGCCGACCCGGGAGCGGGCCGGAGAGGTGTTCGGCGAGATCGCCCTCGGCCACGCCCGAGCCCTGGAGCGCAACCAGGTGGTTCTGGCGGCCACGGACGAGTTCCTCGCCCCGGAGGAGTGGGAGGCCCTCAGTGCCTCCCGGCAGGTGCTGTGCCTGGAGGAGCTGGCAGTGGAGGGCGAGCTGCCGGGCTGCGCCCGGCGCCCGTTCGACACCCGCTCCAACCAGGATCTGAGCACGGCCCTGCGCCAGCACCGCGGTGGCGAGCGCATGCTCACCCCCCTGGTGGAGGAACTGCGGCGGCTCACCCGCCGGGGCTGGGCGGTGTGGCTGGTGGCGCGCGGCGATGGTTCGGCCCAGAAGTTGCGCGACCTGTTGGCCGAGTACGGGGTGGAGCTGGGGGACGCCGAGCCGTTCCCTGAGGTGCCGTCCGGGGACGGCCACCCCCACCTGGCCCGGGGCAATCTCACCCGGGGGTTCCGCTTCCCCGAAAAGAAGCTGCTGGTGGTCTCTGGGGCCGAGATCTTCGGCGAGAAGGTGCGCCGCCGGCCCACCCCGCGGCGCGGATTTCGCTCCAGCCTGGCCGAACTGTCCCCGGGCGACGCGGTGGTGCACGCCGACTTCGGGGTGGGGCTCTACCGCGGGCTGCAGCAGCTCGCGGTGGTGGGTGAAGAGGGCGACTACCTGCTCCTGGAGTACGCCGGGGGGGATAAGCTGTACCTGCCGGTCACCCGGATCGCCCTGGTGCAGAAGTACAGCGCCTCGGGGGAAGGTGCCCCGCGCCTCGACAAGCTCGGGGGCACCGCGTGGCAGAAGATTCGGGGCAAGGCCGCCGAGGGCGTGGAGAAGATGGCCCACGAGCTGCTCGAGCTGTACGCCCGCCGCGAAATGGCCCGCCGCCCCGCGTACCCCGCGGCGGATCTCATGTACCGGGAGTTCGAGGCCACCTTCCCCTACGAGGAGACCCCGGACCAGGCGGAGGCGATCCGCGCGGTTATCGACGACCTCGCCGGGCCCCGGCCCATGGACCGGCTCATCTGCGGGGATGTGGGTTACGGCAAGACCGAGGTGGCGCTCCGTGCGGCGTTCCGGGCGGTCACCGACGGCCGTCAGGTGGCGGTGCTGGTGCCCACCACGGTGCTCGCGGCCCAGCACTTCCAGAGTTTTCGCAGTCGTTTCTCGGGTTACCCCCTGCGGGTGGAGATGCTGTCTCGCTTCGTTTCCGCCGCCGAGCAGAAACAGGTGCTGGCCCGGGTCGAAAGCGGCGGGGTGGACGTGGTGGTGGGGACCCACCGGGTGCTGCAGCGCGACGTCAAGTGGAAGAACCTGGGGCTGGTGGTGGTGGACGAGGAACACCGCTTCGGCGTCGCCCACAAGGAGCGCATCAAACGGCTGCGCGCCCAGGTGGACATGCTCGCCCTGTCGGCCACGCCGATTCCCCGCACCCTGAACTTCGCCCTCTCCGGGGTTCGCGACCTGTCGGTGATCGAGACCCCCCCGGCGGATCGGCTGGCGGTGCGCACCCACCTGGCCCGCTTCGATGACGACGTGGTGCGCGAGGCGATGGAGCGCGAGCTCAACCGCGGGGGGCAGGTGTACTTCGTGCACAACCGGGTGCAGTCCATCGAAGACATCGCCCACCGGGTGCGCGAGTTGGTGCCCCGCGCCCGCGTCGGGGTGGGCCACGGCCAGATGCGCGAGCGGGAACTCGAGCAGGTCATGGAGCAGTTCGTGGGCGGTGAACTGGACGTGCTGGTGTGCACGGCGATCATCGAGTCGGGGCTGGACATTCCCCGGGCCAACACCATCCTCATCAACCGCGCCGACCGCTTCGGCCTAGCCGACCTGTACCAGTTGCGCGGCCGGGTGGGGCGCTCCAACCTGCGTGCCTATACCTACCTGCTGGTGCCCGCCGAGACCGAACTCACCGGCGATGCCCGCCGCCGGTTGCAGGCCTTGCAGGAGTTCACCGAGCTGGGTGCCGGCTTCAAGATCGCCACCCACGACCTGGAGATCCGCGGTGCCGGAGAGTTCCTGGGCAAGGCCCAGTCGGGCCACATAGCGGCGATCGGCTTCGACCTCTACACCGAACTGCTGGAGGACGCGGTGCAGCGCCTGCGTGGCGAACCGGCCCAAAAGGCCCCGGAACCGGAGATCCGCCTCCGGGTTCCGGCTCACTTCCCGGTGGAGTACGTGGAGGATCCCCGTCAGCGGCTGGAACTCTACGAGCGGCTCACCCGGGTGGCGGACGTCGCGGAGGTGGACGAACTGCGCTACGAGCTGATCGACCGCTACGGGCCGCTGCACCTGTTCGTGGAGAACTTGCTGGAGGTGATGAAGATCCGCCGGCGGTTGGTGGAGCTGTGGGCCCTGGGACTGGACTACACCGGCAAGGGGCTGGTGGTCTCCCTGAGCGAGGAGTCCCGGGTGGACCCGGAACGGATCCTGACCCTGGTACAGTCCGCCCCTGCGGCGTACCGCCTCACCCCCGACCACCGCTTGCTGTGGCAGTGCGGTGCTCTGGAGGGGCAGGAAATTCTCCCTGCCGCGGCCGATTTATTGAAGCGGCTGGGTTGAACTGGTACAGTAAACAACTCGTTTTTTCCGATTCCTCCCCGGCCGCGCTGGGCCCCCTCCGCCAGCGGTCATGGAACTCCCCATGGTCAAGTGGTTTACCCTAACTCTGTTGCTGTGGGTCGCCCCGGCGGTCGCGTCGGTGGTCGACCGCGTGGCGGCCGTGGTGGATGCCTACGTGGTCACCCGGGGCGAGGTGGACGACCACCTGGCGTTCCAGAATGACATCATCGGCGGCGCCCCCATGGACCGCCACCAGGCGCTGGAGGAGCTGATCGAGAAGGCCCTGGTGGAGCGGGAGGCCGAACGCCGCGGTCTCATTCCCAGCGACGAGGAACTGCAGGCGGCCGTGGCCGACATCCGCGCCCGCAACAAGATGAACGAAGAGCAGTTCCGCCGGGCGCTGGAGAGCCAGGGCATGGATTTCGACACCTACGTGCGCCAGGTGCGCGACCAGATGGTGCAGGCCAAGGTGGCTGGGGTGGTGGTGCGCGAGCGCATGGACGTGGGCGACGAGGCCCTGCGGGAGTATTACCTGAAGAACGTGGCCAGCTACTGCGACTCCTCTTCCCTGCGCCTGGTCCACATCGAGGTGCCCGGGGAACAGGCGCGGGAGCGCGCCGAGGAACTGCGTAGCCGAGTGGAGCAGGCCGGCGAACCGAGCGCGGTGGGCGACCAGGGCCGGCTCACCGACATGGGCTACGTGCTGGTGGAGAATCTGTCCTCCGACGTGCGCGGCGCACTCGACGGGCTGCCGGTGGGGGGGGTGAGCCCGGTGGTGGAGATGGGGGGTGCGTGCAACCTGTTCTACGTCGCCGACCGCAAGGAGGGCCGCATCCGCCCCTTCGAGGAAGTGCGAGACCAACTGAAAGAAAGCTACTTCCGTGACAAGGAAGAGGAGCTGTTCCGGCGCTGGCTCGAGGACCTCAAGGCCCAGGCCCACATCGTGCGCAAGCCGGAGGGGTGAGGCTACCCCGCCGGATCCCTCCCGCGTGAGGTGTGCCCATGCCTAGCACCGCTTCCCCCCCCCTTCTCCGCGACCGTTGCGCCTCGCCGTCACCTGCGGCGAGCCCGCCGGTATCGGCGCCGAGGTGGCGCTGAAAGCCCTGGTCGCCGGGCTGCCTGCCGGCGTGGAGCCGGTGCTGGTGGGTCCCCGGGCGGTATGGCGGGCGGCGGCGGCGCTGTTGCCCGCGCCGGTGGATCTGGACGCCTGGCCCCGGGAGGAGTTGGCCGGCGGCGCCGGAGACTGGACCTGGGGGCGGCCCAGCGTGGCGTCGGGCCGGGTCGCCGCCGAGGC
>JARGFW010000285.1 GCA_029211085.1 Deferrisomatales bacterium
GGGAGGAATTGGATGTACGAACTCAAGATCGAGGACGCCTTCGCGGCGGCCCACAAACTGCGCGAGTACCAGGGTCAGTGCGAGAGCCTGCACGGCCACAACTGGAAGGTGGAGGTGGTGGTGCGAGCCGACCGCCTCAACGCCATCGGTCTGGCGGTGGACTTCAAAGAACTCAAGGAGGCCACCACGGCGGTGCTGGACCAGTTGGATCACACCTACCTCAACGAGTTGCCCACGTTCCGCGAGCAGAATCCCTCCTCCGAACTCCTCGCCAAGTACATCTTCGAGCAGGTGCAGGACCGGGTGGGCCGCGAAGGCCTGTGGGTGCACCGGGTCACCGCGTGGGAGAGCGACAACGCCTGCGCCAGCTACCTGGAGGGCTGAGCGGCGTGATGCTTGAAGACGTCCAGAACCGCAAGGACCATCGCCAGATCGCCATCGACAAGGTCGGCGTCAAGAACATCGTCTACCCGGTGACGGTGCTCGACCGTGCCCACGGCGAACAGCACACGGTGGCTACCGTGAACATGTACGTGGGCTTGCCCCATCACTTCAAGGGTACCCACATGAG
Organism: Deferrisomatales bacterium; assembly: GCA_029211085.1. Taxonomy (GTDB): domain Bacteria; phylum Desulfobacterota; class Deferrisomatia; order Deferrisomatales; family JARGFW01; genus JARGFW01. Next base: position 572 of record JARGFW010000285.1, read on the forward strand.
CCGCTTCGTGGAGGTCCTCAACGAGTATCATCGGGGCATTGCGCTGCAGAGCTTCGAGAAAATACTGGAGAAGATCCGCCGCCATCTCGACGCCGCCTCTGCCCACATGGAGGTGAGCTTCCCCTACTTCCTGGAGAAGCAGGCGCCGGTCAGCCGCGAAACCTCGATCATGTCGTACCCTTGCGCGTTCCGGGGGTCCCTTACCGACCAGGGCTACGACCTGGTGGTGGAGGTGAAGGTGCCGGTCACCAGCGTCTGCCCCTGTTCCAAGGCGATCAGCCAGGGGGGGGCCCACAACCAGCGCTCCGAGGTCACCGTACAGGTGCGCTTCCAGGAGTTCGTGTGGCTCGAGGACATCATCCAGTTGGTGGAGAGCCGCGCCTCTGCTGAGGTATACAGCCTGCTCAAACGCGCCGACGAGAAGTACCTCACCGAGAAGGCGTACAACAACCCGAAGTTTGTCGAGGACATCGTGCGCGACGCCGCCCACGCCCTGATCCGGGATCCCAACGTGACCTGGTTCTCGGTGGAGGCGGAGAACTTCGAGAGCATCCACAACCACAACGCCTACGCCTACGTTGAGAAGTACGAGTAGGCGGTTCCGCAGCCGCTTGAACGGCTGTGCGGTTCGCGGAGTGAAATGAAGCAGTACTGGGACTGCAGCCTCTGCCGCATCGAGGACAAGGGCAAGGCCTTGCGCTGCCGGCGTTGCTACGGCCAGCTGCGGGGGCGGGACCGCCTGCTCCACGAGATCGGCAGGCAGCGTAAGACCGCACCGCGCGCGGCCCTGCTGTCGGCGTTGGCCGCCGGTGCCGGCCAGATGCTTGGCGGGCGCTGGTCCACGGGGATCGCCCTGGCGGCGCTGATCCCCCTGGCGGTCGGGTTGGTGATCGCCGGCTGGGGCGGCTTCACCTACGGCCACGCGTTTCTGGCCGGGGGCGCCGGGTTCGTGCTCGCGGTTGCGTACCTGGATGCGCGCATCGGCCCGCAGCGCAAGCGCCCGCCGTGTCAGGAGACCTGTCCCGCCGGGGTGGCAGTTCCTGACTACCTCCAACTGCTGCTTGACGAGGAACCGCAGCAGGGCTACTCCCTGATCCGCAGTCGCATACCCATGGTGGGGGTCATTGGGCGCATCTGCCCGCACCCATGCGAGACTGCCTGCCTGCGGGGGATCGACGGCGAGCCCGTCTCCATCAACGGTTGTAAACGCCATCTGGCCGACCTCCAGCGGGAACGCAGCAGGGTTCACGCCGAGCAGCGGAGGTCGGTGGTGGACCTGCGCGGAGGAGAGCTCAGCGTGGGTGTGGTGGGCTCCGGCCCGGCGGGGGTGGCGTGCGCCTACTACCTCAGCGTGCTCGGGGCGGCGGTGACGGTGTACGAGGCTGATTCGGTGATCGGCGGACGCTTGGCGACCACCATCCCCGACTACCGCCTGCCCGCGAACATCCTCGATGAAGAGTTGGAGGCCCTGCGGGACGGCGGGGTGGTGTTCAACCCCAACACCCGTGTCGGCCCCGGAGGGGTCCCTCTGGCGGAGTTGCGCCAGGACCACGACGCGTTGTTCCTGGCGGTGGGAGCCGAGCAGGCGGTGTCGATTGCCGTACCGGGGGGCGAAGGATTGCGTGACTTCCAGGAGTTGTTGCGGGCGGCGAAGCTCGGGCATCCGGTGGAACTCGGACGGAGTGTGGTGGTGATCGGCGGAGGCAACGCGGCGATGGACGTCAGTCGCACGGCCCTGCGCTGCGGTGCGGAGGAAGTGCATCTGCTCTATCGCCGTGATCGCGACCAGATGCCCGCCCGGGCCGACGAAGTGGAGGAGGCCGCCCGTGAGGGTGTGCAGTTCCACTTCCTAGCGGACCTGGCCGAGGTGTTGACCCGGGACGGCGCGGTCTGCGGGGTTCGTGTGCAGCAAATGGAACTGGGTGCGCCGGACGCCTCGGGGCGGCCGCGGCCATTGGCGGTCCGCGGCCAGATCCGGGAACTACCGGCGGACACCGTGATTCCGGCGCTGGGGCAGGAGGTGGGGGGGAGCATTTTCGACGACCCGGCCCTGGCCGGTTTGCGTCGCGAGACGTACGGCGGTGTTTGGGTGGACCCGGTGTACCAGCGCACCAACCTGGCGGGTATCTACGCTGGGGGCGACGCGGTGTCCGGGGCGGCGACCGCGGTGCAGGCCATGGCCCATGGCCGGCGGGCGGCCCTGGGGATCTTCGGCGACCTAGCCGCCGCGGCAGTGCCCGCGTCGCGGCTCGTCGATCGCCTGCAGCGCCGCCCCTTCAGGGGGCACAGCGAAACGCCCCAGGCACGGATCCGCGAGGAGATGCCCCGACTCACCCTGCGGGCCCGCCGCGGCTCGTTCCGTGAGGTGGAGGAAGGGTTCCAGCAGGAGGGGGCGTGCCGGGAAGGGGGGCGTTGCCTGCAGTGTCACCGGGAGTTGTGACCACTGCCGGCCACGTGGCGTGCTGTGCCGACGGTGGCGCGGCATTTTCTGACGGAGTGGGGGTACCAACCATAAGTGGCCGGCCGCGTCTTCGCGGCCCATCCCGAAGGCTAGTTACAGGGAGGTGAGAGACCTTGAGTTCGAAGCCCAACAAAGAGAACCGCGGCATCGGCGTGCGGTTGTACGACTTTCTGTCGTCGATCAAACTCACCATCTGGGTCCTGATCGGCTTGGCGGTGACCAGCATCTTCGGCACCGTCATCCAGCAGGGCAAGGGCAACGCGGAGTACGTGGGGGAGTACGGTGAAGCCGCTGCCAGCCTGATCCGCTGGTTCCAGCTCGACGACATGTACCACTCCTGGTGGTTCGTCCTGCTGCTCTCGGTGCTGCTGGTCAATATCACCGTGTGTTCCATCAAGCGCCTGCCCCGGGCGGTGCAACTGATGCGCGACCGGGAGCCGGTGTTCGAGGGGCGTGGCGCCGCCTTGCACGAGAAGTGGCAGCTGCGTCGCAAGGGGACGGATCTCACCGCCACGGTCAGCGCGGTGGAGTCGTTTCTGGGCGAGCACGTGGGCAAGCCGCTGCGCGGGGAGCAGGACGGCAAGGTGTTCTTCCTGGTCAGCAAGGGCGGCTGGACGCGGATGGGAGTGTATATCACCCACTGCAGCCTGTTCCTGTTCGCGTTGGGTGCTTTGATCGGTGGTTGGACCGGTTTCAAGGGCTTTGTCAATATTCCGGAAGGCGAGAGTATCTCTCAGGTACGGATACGGGACGGTGGGGTCAAGGATCTGGGTTTCGAGGTGCGCTGCGACAAGTTCACACTGGAATACTACCTGGACGCCAACGGTCGCCCTACCGGGAGACCGAAGGACTACAAGAGCGAGTTGGCGGTGCTCGAGAACGGCCGGGTGGTGGCCACCAAGACCATCGAGGTGAACCATCCGCTGATCCACAACGGTATCTATTTCTACCAGTCCTCCTATGGGCAGGCAGGTGGCAAGGGGGCCTCTCTTACGGTGTTCGGGCCGCGGCGCAACCTGGTGGTGAACCAGCAGCGAATGGCCAACGGCGGACGCATTCCTCTCGAGAACGGCGACATGCTGCTGTTGCGCAACACCACCGGGGATTTCCGGGGCATGGGCCCGGCCGCCGAGGTGGCGCTGGAACCGGTCCAGGGCCAGGGTGCCACGGTGGTGGTGTTTGAGAACCCCCAGTCGAACCAGCGGCCCCTGGGGGCGTATACGGTGCGGTTGAACAAGGTGGACTCCGCCATGTACACCGGCCTCCAAGTCGCCAAGGACCCAGGGGTTCCCGTGGTCTGGGCGGGCTGTATTCTCATCACCCTGGGCTGTCTGGTGGCGTTTTTTCTCAGCCATCGGCGGGTGTGGGCGCGGGTTTCCGCCGACGACAAGGGGATCGAGGTGTTCTTCGGCGGCAACGCCAGCCGCAACCGCATTTCCTTTGAGCGCTGGTTCGCCGACTTGTGCGAAAGTGCGCAAGAAACCTTTGAAAAATAACGGTCAACTTGCTATAACCAATACTCGCGCGGCTCATCGAGCCGCCGCGCCCCGCGGTTGGAGGATTGCATGAACAACGAGACACTGTTCGGGATCGCCATGGTGCTCTATCTATTGGCGACCCTTTGCTACATGGGCTACGTGGTGTCACGCAACCAGAGGGTGGGTGTCGTGGCGTCGGTGGTAGCGTTGGCGGGGTGGGTGGTCAATACGGTCGCGTTCGGCTGGCGTTGGATCGAGACCTATAAGGCTGGTTTCGGCTACATCCCCCTGTCGAACATGTACGAGTCCATGGTGTTTTTTGCCTGGTGCTTGATGATGATCTACCTCGTCTTCGAGTACCTCTACGGGTACCGGGCCCTGGGCGTGTTCGCCTCCATCTTTGGGTTTCTCGGTATTGCCATCGTCTCCTTCGGCAGTGTGAACCGGGAACTGCAGCCTCTGGTGCCGGCGCTGCAATCCAACTGGCTGACCTCCCACGTGATGACCTGCTTTTTCGGGTACGCGGCGTTCGGCGTCAGTTATGTGGTGGCGATGGTGTACCTGATCCGGGAGAAGAATCCCCTGCAGGTGGGGCTGCTGATCCTCCACCCGTTGCTGGTGCCGCTGTTCATGTCGGTCCTGGCCCTGCTCTACCAACTGGTGGGCAAGGAGAACTTCTCCTCGCCCCAGACCCAGCTCTACCTGTGGCTGGGCGCCGGTGCCCTGTCGGGTTTCATCTTGGTGATGTTCTTCCTGATGCGTCGGGCCGAGGGACTCCTGCCCCCCAACAAGATTCTCGACGAGCTCTCCTACAAGGCCGTGGCGGTGGGTTTCCCGTTGCTGACCCTGGGCATCCTCACCGGGGCGGCATGGGCCAACTACGCTTGGGGCACCTACTGGAGCTGGGACCCTAAGGAGACCTGGTCCCTGATCACCTGGTTCGTGTACGCGGCGTTTCTGCACGCCCGTCTCACCGCCGGCTGGCGGGGAAGGCGTTTGGCGTGGCTTTCCATTATCGGATTCGGGGCGGTCATCTTCACCTACTGGGGAGTTAATTTCGTGCTTTCAGGACTTCATAGCTACGGGTAGGGTTAACAGGAGGAGGTGGCGTTATGCCGCAACGGGTGGATCCAGCTCGGTATAGCCGGTCTTTCGGTCGTCTTGCCATTGCATTGAGAGGGGAGTGCTCCATGAACAGAGAGCGGGTGCAACGTTTCGGGTTGCTGGGAGTACTGCTGGCGGTGCTGGCTTTGGCCACGCCCGCTGCCGCCCAGGACCAGGGGTGCGTGACCGAGAAGTGCCACGGGGAGATG
>JARGFW010000286.1 GCA_029211085.1 Deferrisomatales bacterium
TCTCGCGGTCGTAGTCGGAGGTGGTCTCCTCGATCTGGGCGCGGATCTGCTTGACGCGGCCCTGGATGTCCGCCTGGGCGCCGGCGCCGTCGATGAGGGTGGTGGTGTCCTTGTCGACCCGGATGGTCTTGGCCTGGCCCAGGTCGGTGAGAGCAACGTTCTCCAGCTTCAGGCCAACTTCTTCGCTGATGACCTGGCCGCCGGTGAGGCAGGCGATGTCCTGCAGCATGGCCTTGCGGCGATCACCGAAGCCGGGGGCCTTGACCGCGGCGCAATGCAGGGTGCCGCGCAGCTTGTTGACCACCAGGGTGGCCAGGGCCTCGCCCTCGATGTCCTCGGCGACGATGACGAAGGGTTTTCCGGTATTGGCGATCTTCTCCAAGATGGGCAGCAGGTCCTTCATGGTGCTGATCTTCTTGTCGCAGATCAGCAGGTAGGCGTCCTTCATCTCGGCCACCATCTGCTCCGGATTGGTGACGAAATAGGGGCTGAGGTAGCCGCGGTCGAACTGCATGCCCTCCACCACGTCCAGGGTGGTCTCCATGCCCTTGGCCTCTTCGACCGTGATCACGCCTTCCTTGCCGACCTTGTCCATGGCCTCGGCGATGATGTCGCCGATGGTGGAGTCGTTGTTGGCGGAGATGGTGCCCACCTGGGCGATCTCGGTGCGGTCCTTCACCGGCTTGGACATGCCCTTCAGCTCGCTCACACAGACCGCCACGCCGGCGTCGATGCCGCGCTTGATGTCCATGGGGTCGTGGCCCGCGGCCACCAGGCGGGAGCCGTCGCGGAACAGGGCCTGGGCCAGCACGGTGGCGGTGGTGGTGCCGTCGCCGGCGACGTCGGACGTCTTGGAGGCGACCTCCTTGACCATCTGGGCGCCCATGTTCTGGAACTTGTCCTTCAGCTCAATCTCTTTGGCGACCGTGACGCCGTCCTTGGTGACGGTGGGGCTGCCCCAGCTCTTGTCGATGATGACGTTGCGTCCCTTGGGGCCGAGGGTGGCCTTGACGGCGTTGGCCAGGGTATCGACACCTTTCAGGATCGCCCCGCGGGCGTCCTGACCGTACTTCAGTTCTTTTGCAGCCATGGTTTCCTTCTCCTTCAGTCGGTTTCGATTTCGTTGTCAGTGAGAGAGGGATCAGCCCTCGATCACACCCATGATGTCGTCTTCGCGCATGATGAGGAGCTCTTCACCCTCCACCTTGATCTCGGTGCCGGCGTACTTGGAGAACAGCACCTTGTCCCCCTTCTTGATGTCCAATGGCTGCACCTTGCCGTCTTCGTTCTTCTTGCCCGGGCCAGCGGCGATGATCTCGCCCTTCTGGGGCTTCTCCTTGGCGGTGTCGGGGATGATGATGCCGCCCGCGGTCCTGGTTTCCTCCTCCAAGCGCTTGACCATCACGCGGTCCTGCAAGGGACGGATTTTCATTGGGACTACCTCCTCTTTCTGCGGTTCATGGGGGTTGCTGGTTGCCGGAAATCGGCTGGCACTCCCTACGTGGGAGTGCCAGGAGGCGGGAAGATAACCACCCACCCAAGGGGCGTCAAGGGGTAGGGGGAAGTTTTTTGCGGGGAATCAGAGGCCGCGGCGGCGCAGCGCTGTGTCGGCGTACTGGCGTACCAGCTGTTCGTGTTCGCGGGTGCCCGGGCGCACGTTGCGCGACAGGGACGCGACCTTCTGCAGGGCGGCGTCGTGGATCTCCTGATACACCACAATCGTCTCGGCCACGGCAAGGCGCAGGGCGTCACGCACGTCCTGGGCGTCGCACACGGTGACCTGGGGGGACGTCTCCACAGCCCGGGTGGCGGCGTGTACCACGGCGCGCAGTTTTTCGTCGCTGGGTTTCATCGCAGCACCACTCCGCGATCCTCGGCCAGTTTGCGCACCACCTTCTCCAGCAGGTCCGAGACGTCGGCGCCCTCGGCCCGGGCGGCCGCACTGTGGGCGGCGACCAGGGTGCGGGCCTCCTCCCGCAACTTCGCCTCGACCCCGAACTCCTCGGTGATCGCCCGCTCCAGCACGTGCTCCAGGGTCTCTGGGTCGGTGTCAACCACGGCGCCCCGGGCAAGCAGGTAGCGGGCGCCCTTCTTGGCGATGGCGTGGATGTAGGTGCGGTGCAGCATGGGGTCTCCGGTGGGGGTGCGAGGGTTGTCAGGGGGAAAAGCGCAAGGCTGCTTCTACCATGAAGGGCATGAAGAGCATGAAGGGAAAAGCGTTAGACCCGGTCCAGCGGAAACCCTTTAGCGGCCACGGATGCTCCGTGTTTTGGGCAGACCCAACCCGAAAGGAAGCCGGGTTCTTGCCCTTCCTTCATGCCCTTCATGGCCTTCATGGTGAAAATCGTTTTGGGTCTAGATCGGTGGCCCCAACCCGCGGAACACCTCCAGCAGATCCACCACCCGGTTGGAGTAGCCCCACTCGTTGTCGTACCAGCTCAGGGTCTTGGCTACCCGCTCGCCGACGCACTGGGTCAGCGGGGCGTCGAAGATCGAGGAGTGGGGGTCGCCGACGATGTCGCTGGAGACCAGGGGGCCTTCGGAGTAGCGCAGCACCCGCTCCAGCCGGGGGGTGGCCGCCGCCGCCCGCAGGGCTTCATTGATCCGGGCCGGGGTCACCGGCTCCCGCAGGGTGGTGACCAGATCCACCACCGAGCCGTCGGGGACCGGCACCCGCATGGCCATGCCGTCGAGCTTGCCGGCCAGGCGCGGCAGCACCTTGCCCACCGCCCGGGCGGCACCGGTGGTTGTGGGGATGGTGTTCTCGGCCGCTGCCCGGCTGCGCCGCCAGTCGGAGTGGGGCACGTCCGCCAGGCGCTGGTCGTTGGTGTAGGCGTGTACCGTGGTCATCACCCCGCGTTCGATGCCGAACTCCCGATCCAGCACCATGGCCACCGGGGCCAGGCAGTTGGTGGTGCAGGAGGCGTTGGAGACGATGCGGTGCTCCCGGCGCAGTTGGTCGTCGTTGACCCCGAGCACCACGGTGGCGTCCACCTCGTCCTTGGCCGGCACGGTGAGGATCACGCGCCTGGCGCCGGCGTCCAGGTGCCCGCCCAGTCGGGCGCGGTCGCGGAACACGCCGGTGGCCTCGATCACCACGTCCACGGCCAACTCGCCCCAGGGCAGGGTCGCCAGCTCGGGAACCCGCAGCATGCGCACGGTCTGGTGGGAGGTGTGCAGGACATCCCCCTCCACCTGGGCCCGGTCGGGGAACGCCCCCATCACCGTGTCATGGCGCAGCAGGTACGCCAGGGCCAGGGGGTCGGCGAGGTCGTTGATCGCCACGACAGTGACGTCGTTCCGGGGGTTCAAGAGGCGGAACACGGTACGGCCGATGCGGCCGAACCCGTTGATCGCGACGCGCATGGGTGTGCCTCCCTCTACGCCGCGGCCATCGCTCGCGCCAGATCCAGCATGCGCGCGGCGTAGGCCCAGCCGTTGTCGAACCAGGTGAGGGTCTTGACGATGCCGCCTCCCAGGTCCATGGTGGCGGAGGCGTCGAACACCGCGGAGGCCAGGTTGCCCTTCACGTCGCTGGAGACGATCGGCTCCTCGGTGTAGTCGAGCAGACCCGCGTACGCGCCGCTCGCGGCGCCCCGCATCATGGCGTTGATCTCCTCCGCCGGCAGGTCGCCTCCGAGCCCCGTCACCAGATCGATGTTGGAGCCCACCATCACCGGCACGTTCAGGGCCAGGCCCTGGAGCCTCCCAGCCATCTGGGGCAGCAGTTGTTCCACTGCCTGGGGGGCCCAACTCGGGTTGGGAATGATGTTCTTGGCGGCGCTCCGGCTCCACCGGGGGCCGGGCTGGGCGGTGTCGCTGAGGGTCTGGTCCCCGGTGAACGCGTGCACCGTGGTCATCAGCGCCCACTCCACCCCCACCGCGTCGCAGAGGATCTTCAGTACCAGGGCCAACGCGTGGGTGGAACTGGAGCCGTTGGAGACGATGCGGTCGCCCGGACGCAGGTCGGCGTCGTTGATCCCGTTGATGATGGTGCGGTCGATCGCATCCAGCGCGGGGGTGGAGAGGATCACCTTGCCCGCCCCGGCGTCCAGGTGGCGCTGCAGTTCCTCCCGGCGCCGGAAGCTCCCGGTACACTCCAACACCACGTCGACGCCGAGCACGTCCCAGGGGATCACCCCAGGGGTGGAGTTGCGAATGTAGCGGATGCGCCGCTCCCCGACCCGCAGGGAGTTGCCCTCTGCAGCTACCGGTGCCGGGAACCGCCCCTCGATGGTACCGTGGGCGAACAGGTAGGCCAGGGACTCCAGATCTGCCAGGTCGCTGATCGCGACGAATTCCAGATCGGGCTGGCGGTAGCCGATGCGCAGCAGGTTGCGGCCGATGCGGCCAAAGCCGGAGATGCCGAGGCGGATGGGCACGGTGCAGTTCCTTCCCGGAGGGTGGCTGGCAGGCACGATCCAGAATAGCCGTGGGCCACGGAAGGGCAAGGCACAAAGGTTCGGCGGTTCCTCCTACGCGGGGACCCCGGGCCCCGGCGGCGGAGACCCTCTGCTCCCGTTCCAACCCTGGTGCACGAACACCCCGGCCGCCCCCGTCATTCCCTGTGCCCGTTCGACGACGCCGATGTGGTGCGAGAACAGGATCACCTGGGTCTTGCGCGCCAGCTCCTCCAACACCTCCAGGGTCGCCTTGCTTCGCTGGTCGTCGAAGTTCACCAGGATATCGTCGACGATGAACGGCAGGGGTTCGCCCCTGTCGAGGGCCCGCTCCACGGCGGCGAGCCGCAGGGCCAGGTAGAGCTGGTCGCGGGTGCCGGAGCTCATGCCCTCGACGGGGACGCGGCCCTTGTCCGGGCGTTCGCCCACCAGAACGGCCGTGTCGTCGTGGTAGTCGACCTTGAGGCTCGAAAACGACCCGAGGCTCAGACGCCCGAAGATCTCGCCCGCCCGCTTGAGAAGAGGCCCCTCGTTTTCTTCCCGGTAACGCTGGATCTCGTCACGGAGCACCCGGTGGGCGAGCCGGGCCCGGGTGTAGCGCTCCACCTGGTCACCCAGCAGGGTCAGGTGTTCCTGGGCCTCCAGGGCGGCGGCCGCGGCGGCTCCGCTGCCGTCCATCCGCTCGAGTTCGGTGTGGGCCCGGGTGCGGGCTTCGAGGCACACGGCTTGTCGGTCTTCGGACGCACCGATCTCGGTGTCGAGCTGGGCCAGGTCAGCCTTCAGTACGTCGGCGTCCACTCCCCGGGTCGCTTGCAGGAGGGTCTCCAGGGGCAGCCCGTCTCCCAGGCCGAGGATCTGGCTTTCGACCTCGACCAGGTCGGCCCGCAACTGTCGCTGTTGGCGGTGGCGCTCGATGTGGTCGGCGACTTCGTCTTCACCGGAGCAACCGGCTGCGGCGGTAAGGTCGGCGAGTTCGACCCCGGCTGCGGCCTGGCGCTCCTCGGCGTTCGCGACCTCGGCGGCCAACTCGTCCCGTCGTCGCTGGAGTTCCTCCCGGCGGGTGCGGGCCTCGTGGCCGGCCTTGAGTCGGGCGTTCAGCTCGGCGACTCCTTCGGGCGGTGGCCGGCCCACGAGATCGGGGGCCGCGCGCTCGCAAAAGGCCCGCAGTTGCTGCCCGAACCCCTCGAGATCGGCTGCCATCGAGGCGATGCGGGCCGCGAAGCCGGCGGCCTCGTCCAGGTGGGCGAACATCTCCCGGACCCGCCCCAGAACGCCGAGCGCTTCTTCGGGTTCCGCATCGGCCGGCAAGTCGAGGTCGGCCACCAGGGGGGTCCAACCCGTTCGCCAGGAGGACAG
>JARGFW010000287.1 GCA_029211085.1 Deferrisomatales bacterium
CCGAAGCGCTGCAGACGGCGAACCTGCCACAGGGCCTTGGCAGCCAGCAGGGACGCCACTGCTCCGCGTAGACTGTCGTCATGGAGCACTTCGCGGCCCGCCGTGTCCTTCAAGGAGGTTGCCAGGGTCACCGGTCCGGTGATGTGGGCCTTCAGGTACTCCACCCTGCCCGGTATGGACTGGACCAGGGCCTCCTCGAATGCGTAGAATCCAGGAGCCCGTTCCCGGCTCAGGGCGAAGGTTTCCTCGCCGCCACTGAGCAGCGCCTCGTAGTACCCAGCCAGTTCCTCCACCGCCCCCGGGTCCGCCACCGGATCCTTCTCGGGGTACTCGCGCAGGCACGGCATGCCCTCCAGGTACTGGAGGGTCATCCCTTCCAGGGGACTGCGCCGCGGGAGCTGGGGCCAGAACGGACAACGGGGCAGCGCCTGCAGTACCGCCGCCACGGCTTGGGCCGGATCGCGGTGGGGAAGGCTACCGATGCCGGTGGCCAGCCCCCGGGGCTGGAACAGGGGTTTTTGCACGCCCCCCAAGAGGGGCTGGGAGTGGGGAGAGTTCATGGCTGGAAAGATCCTCGCAGGTGTGTTCTGGGCGGTCGGAGCCCTGCTCCAGGCCTATGCCCTGTCGACCGGGGGCTGGGCGTGGGTGGTTCCCGGCGCAGCCGCCCTGGCCGGGCTGCTGGTCGGCCTGGACCTGGCGGCCCACCGCCCCTTGGTGGCCATAGACCTGGCCCTGGTCCGCACCCTGTTGCATGTACTGTCCGCGGCCACGGTGGCGGCAACCTGCATGTACTGGCTCGGGATGCTGCTGCTGACGCGTGGGGGGTGATTGTAGCCGGCGACGTGGAAAGCGCCAAGTGGGGGCGCAACAGCGTCCGGTGGGAACGTCTCAACCCGGTGGTGATGGTCTCACCCGCCGGGTTGAGCTTCTTCCGGGCTCCCTGCTGCCGCGTGCTCTCCTCCGTTGCCGAGCAACGTAGCCACATCCCCACGCAGCCCGTCGGCGTGGGAGACCATGGTGTTGACCAGGGAGTGCAAGGTATTCAGACTCTCGCGGGTGCTGTCGCTGGACTCTAGCAACTGGTCCAGGGCACCCTCCAGGGACACGGCAGTCTCCCGCTGACGATCGACCCCGGAGTTAATCCCCTCCACCTGGGAGGAGAACGACGCCATCAGATCCCGGGTCTTCCAACCGGTGGCACGGTGCTGGTCGGTGGCGGCATGCACCTGCTGGGAGAGGGCGCCCAGGGTCTGAACCAGGGACTGGATGCGGTCCATCTCCTGGGTGCTCTGGCGAACGTTTTCCACCACCTGATGGAGGTTGTTGTTGACCTCGGCAGCAGCATCCACCATGGCACGGGAACGGCCGTCCTGTTCCTGGGAGGCGTCGGCAATCTGTCGGGAGTGGTCCACCGATTCCTCTGCCGCGCTTTCAATGGCCTCCAGCTGTTGGACCGCTTTGCGGCTCAAGTCGCCACCCTCGCTGACCGCCTCCAGGGTCTCGGCCAGTCCCTGGTTGGCCTCGGCGATGTTGGTCTGGATGCCGCGGATCAGTTCCTCGATGTGCTTGGTGCTCTCCCGCGTGCGGCGTGCCAGGCTGCGGATCTGATCCGCAACCACCCCGAACGCCGCCCCTTTGTCGCCGGCCTGGGCCGCCAGGATGGCGGCATTCAACGACAGCATGCCGGTCTCTTCCGCCACGTCGGTGATGATTCCGAGCACCCCTTCGATCTCGCTGGACTGGGTGCTGAGCGCCTGTATGGACTGGATCATGTTCTCCGAGGTGCTCTGGATTTCCGCGACCCCCTGCCCCACCTTGGCCACCGCGTCCCGCCCGGTGCGAGCGTAGCTCTGCACCCTCTGGGAGAGGTCCAGACTGTGGTCCACGCGCGCCCGCACGTCCCCCATGGCACGCCCCACCTGGCTGATGAACTCCGTGGTCTGGTCGCTGGCCTCGGACAGTATGCCCACCCCCTGGTCCACCCCCGATAGCGCCCCGTGCACCTGCATCACCGACGCGGTGGCCTCTTCCACCGACTGGTTCAGGGTCTCGGCACCCTGGAACAACGCCTCGGTGCTGTCTCCCATGCCTTCGATGAACTCCATGCCCTGTTCACTGGCCGACAACACGTTGGCGGCGTGCCCACCCACCTGGCCCATCACCCGGTTCATGGAGTCCAGACTCTGGCGCGCCTCGGTCACCGCCCGGTTCAGGGCGTCGATCACCCAGGCCACCAGGGTGGCGTGTTCCTGGAGTTCGCGCACCGCGCTGCGCACGGCGTCGCCGTGGACCTCGATGTGGTTTCCCAGTAGGCGGATCTCGGTCGCCAGGGGCGCTTGGGGGTGTTCGGAATCGGCGTCCACCGCCGCGAGAAGTTCCAGCAGGCTGGTGGGACGCGAAGCTGTGGGGGACCCGGCCCTGCGCAGCAACAGCCCCCCCCCGACCGCACCGAGGGCCCACGCCGCGGCGCCCGGCCAGGGCAGCCCCGCGGCGGCCAGCAACCACCCCGCCAGTCCACCGACAGCGACACAGCCGATGGCCTGCAGGGGAGCGGCAGGTGAAGGAACTCTGGGATCCATTCAGGATTCCTCGGGGACGGAAGGACTCGGGCTCGCAATACCCTTCGGCAGCGGTGCTCCGTCGCTTGAGCAAAGTTGCTGTTTTTCCGGCGCTTCCGGCCAGAAGCGGCGCTCCATCTCGGTCAGCAGGGGTACGAAACTGGCCGGCTTTTTCGCGCTCAGGACCACCGCACCCCGGGTCTTCCCGAGGGTCTGCGCCTGGTCGGCGGGGAGCAGGTCCACCTTGTTGTACACCGGCAGCAGGGGGATGTCGCCCAGGTCCAGTTCGCGCAACAACTTCTCCACCGCTACCACGTGCTGCTCCATGGCGGGATTGGAGGCGTCGATGACGTGCAGCAGTAGGTCGGCGTCGCGAAGTTCCTCCAGGGTGGCCCGAAACGCCCCCACCAGGCCTGCCGGCAGGTCGCGCAGGAATCCGACCGTGTCGGTGATGATCAGTTCCCGCTCCTGGGGGAAGCGCAAGCGGCGGGTGGCAGTGTCCAACGTGGCAAACAGGAGATCTTCGGTGAGCACGGTGGAACGGGTCAGGGCGTTGAGCAGAGTGGACTTGCCGGCATTGGTGTATCCCACGATGCTGACGATGGGGATGCCCGACCGTACCCGTCGCTGGCGGCGCTGGTCGCGCCCCTTTGACAACTGGTGCAGGCGTTTTTCGAGGCCGGCGATGCGGTCCCGAACCCGGCGGCGGTCGGTCTCCAGTTTGCTCTCCCCGGGACCGCGGCCGCCCACCCCGCCCATCAGCCGGCTCATCGCCGTGCCCTTGCCCATCAGACGGGGCAGCAGGTAGCGCAGTTGGGCCAGCTCTACCTGCACCTTGCCATCCGGGGTGTGTGCCCGCCGGGCGAAGATGTCGAGGATCAACTGGGTGCGGTCGAGTACCTTGAGGTCGGTGATTTCGGCGATAGCACGCACCTGGCTCGGCGCCAGTTCCTGGTCGAACACCAGGAGGTCGGCGCCGCGCTGCAGGGCCTCGGCCATCACCTCCCGGATCTTGCCACTCCCCATCAGCGTTTTCGGGTTTATACACCGCGGACGCTGGATGAGGGTATCGAGCACCTCGACCCCCGCGGTGCGGCACAGCTCGGCCAACTCGGCCATGCGCTCCTCGGCCTCCCCTCGGGGCCCGGTGGTCACGCTGGCCAGGATCGCCCGGCCCGACCTAGCCTGCACCGAAACCCCGAGCACCTGGCGGGAGGCAATTTCCTCTTCCAGCGCGGTCACGAACGGCAGGAACGGCAGGTGCAGATCGCGGAATGGGGTGGGCGGAAACAGCCGGTGGGTCTCCCCCGCCGGGTTGGAGGGCAGCAGGTGGGCAAAGTGGCTGAGCCCGGGGTTGCCGGCGGAGTCGACCCCAAGGGCCAACATGCCGTCCAGGCGCAGCAGGGTCAGGTCGGCCAGGTCGTCGGCGGAGAGGGGTTCCTCCCGCAGGTGGGTGTGCACGCAACGGATGCCGCGCAGTTTGCCGCGTCCCAGTCGGTGGTCGGAGAGGTCGGGGATGACGATCTGGGTGTCGTCGCCGCAGATCACATGCACGACCTGCCCCCGGCGGTCGATCAGCACCCCCAGTTGGCGCCCCAGTTCGCGGCTGAGGCGGGCCATCACCCCGGCCAACTCGGGGGTGATCAGGTCCTCCGGGGGGATGCGACGGCGGTAGATGCGTTCCAGGGCACTGACCTGACTCTTCTTCAGGCCGACCCGATTGCCGATGAGCTCAGGAATGGTGGTCTCCTCCCGGGTCTACACCCGGCGCGCCCGCTGCAGCAAATAGTCGCGCCAGGCGCCCATGCCCTCGCCGGTGCGGGCCGATACGGGGAAGATCCGCAGCCGCGGGTTCACCGACCGGGCATTGCGGATCAGCAGTTCCACATCGAACTCGAGGTACGGCAGGAGGTCGGTCTTGGTGACCAGCAGGGTGGCGGCGTTGTGGAACAAAGCCGGGTACTTCAGCGGCTTGTCCTCCCCCTCGGTGACGCTCACCAGGGACACCTTCTCGTCTTCCCCCAGATCGTAGGACGCCGGACAGACGAGATTCCCCACATTTTCCACGATCAGCAGGTCGATGCCCCCCGAGAGGCGCGCGCACAGAGCCTGGGTGGCACGCCGCACCATGGCAGCGTCCAGGTGGCAGGCACCACCGGTGACGATGGCCTCCACCGGCACCCCGGTGGCGGCCAGGCGCTCGGCATCGTTCTCGGTCTGCACGTCCCCCTCCACCACTGCCAACCGCACCCCCTCTTCGTCCTGCAGTTGCCGCAGGGTGGCCTCCAACAGAGAGGTCTTGCCGGCGCCCGGGCTGGAGATCAGGTTGACGGTGTACGCCCCCATCTCCCGGAACAGGGCCCGATTGAGGTCCGCCACCGACTCGTTGCGGGCCATCACCTTGCGTTCGACCACCACGTCCTTCACGCTTCCTCTACCTCCAGTTCCGCCACGGTCAACTCGTCGCCCTGCACCAGTTCGCCGCCGAACGCTCCACAGTGGGCACAGGCCGCGAAGTAGCCGTCCCCGGCATAGGTCGCGTTGCACTCGCCACAGCGGAACAGCGGGGCCACCGTCTCGATCTCCACCCGGCAGCCGGCCAACAGGGTGTCCTCCCCCATTGCCTCCAGGGCGAAGCGCAGGCTCTCCACCTCCACTCCGGCCCACTCCCCCACCCGCAGCCGCAACACGCTCACCGCGGCGCCCCCGGCGGCCCTGGCCTCTTCGCTGACGACGCGGATGATCTCTGCGGCCAGCCCCATTTCGTGCACGGTTTCGCGTTCCTTTCCCGCCGCCGGGCGGTACCGGGGGCCAGGGCAATCGCACGTGACTCCGGCGAGGGGGAGTTCGTCTTCTACGGAATCGGATGCCGGCACTATGGTCGTTTGGGGGCCCGATTCGTTCCGAAAACGAACTTCCCCTCGCCGCATGCGGGTCCCGCCCAGGGTCCCGAGCCTCTTGGCCGGGAGCAACGGCCTTGCACCGGTTGCCCGCCCGCCTTCCCCGGTGCTGGCGGCCTATGGTATACGCTAGCGACTATCAGAGGAACGGCTATCTGTCCCATCCTGCCGCTGCCAGGAGCGTGTCATGACCGATATCAGACAGATGTACCGCACCGTGATGGACGACCACTTCCCCGAGGAGATGAGCATCCGCTTCGGCGACCAGACCCTGGTGTACCGCAAGCGCTC
>JARGFW010000021.1:0-26837 GCA_029211085.1 Deferrisomatales bacterium
CAGAAGGGCGTCCTTGATCTGCCCCCCCCCCCGCACAGGCTCCTCCCGTGCATGGTGCCGAGATCGACGTCGAAGGGGCGCTCCCTGGCGGCGCCGTGGAGATCGAGCACCAGGCGAACGCCGGCCCGTGCCAACAGGTCCCGGACACGCTCCTTGTAGATGCACGGCCAGTCCCAGTTCGGGTCGCCACCATACAGTTTCTTCGTCGCGATCGCGTGGCACCCGGTCTCCCGGTGCAGGAGGAATGCGTAAGAACCGGTGGACTCGTCCGAGGGCTTGATCTTTCCCTCCCGCAGTGTCCGCACCGCGTGAGGCGCGGACAGCAGAATCGGCACGGTGCCTTCCAGGAGCAGGAACGGGTCGATCTTTCTCGGATTGGCCCCATTCCTGGTCTTCTTGAAGTGCACCCGCTCGACGGCGAAGGCCTCCTCGTGGATTCGGTCGAATTTCATGAGGCGCTCCGCACTGGTCATCGCTTTGGCTTTCTTTGGCGCAGACCTTTCCTCAACTGGCCGAGGGTGATGCTCAGCCCGTGCGCGACTGCCGCCGCGTGAAGGGCCAGGATGGGTCTGGTGTAGCGGGCACTTCGGCCCGTTCCCTTTGGATCTTTGGCCCCAAGGTTCATCTTGTTGAGCCAGTCGTAGAGGGTGTCCGTCAGTTCGTAGGGCGGACAGCCGAGGACGAGGTCGTCCTCAACGATCCCGGTGTAGGGGTCTAGGGCGACCTCCACTTCTGAAGAGAAGCCCTCGTGAACAAAGTGCGCGAGGTCGTCGGCAGACAAGCCCAAGGCCGTCGACCGGAGGCTCCCGTCCCCCCCCTTCGTTGACACGAAGCACACCCGGGCCACCTCAACACCAGCCAGCTGGAGGTGGGTGCGCATCCGCTTCAGCGCGACCAGAACCGTCGCCTTGGAGTCCCGCACCCAACGGCTGGGCACACGTTGCTCATCCTTGTGCCCCACGAAACGCTCGAGCTTCTTGGCCAGGCAGAAGCCGGAGTGCCGCTCCACCAGGAGCAGTAGTTTCCAGCCCTCGTACGAGGGCGGGTCCCCCGTGGCTGCCAAGACGTCTTCAGAAAACCGAATGCCGACGGCGTGAACACCGACCGCACCAGGCGTCAGTTCGACCCGCCCCTGCCAGCGGATCTCGCCCCCCACTTCCGGCAAGCGCCTCACCAACTCGTTGCACGTCCGTTGGGACGCGGAGTGCCCCGTCCCCCACACCTTCTCGAACGTGTCCCGCCCCCACTCCGCGCCGAGCCGCGCCAGCACCTGCTGCTCCGCTTCTGCCCCGATCGCCGCGAGCCTCTTTGCCTTCCGCACCTTCTCCACACATCTGTGTGACAGCTGGTCTTGGGCCCACCCTTTCTTCTTGTGCTCCAGTACGCGGCGGGCCACCTCCTTGGCTGACGGCTCGAGTTCTGGCACCACCGGCGCGAGAAGGAACCTCGCCTTCTCCGTCGACCAGCGCGTGGCGCGGACTGCCTCCCGCAGCAGTTGCGCCTGGAAGGCAGTGAGGCGAACCAGCCGCCGCTTGTCGGCATACGCCCACACCGGTGCTGGTGGGGGCCCTCGCAGGGTACATCGCCACTTCACCACCCGTTTCTCGCCAGACCCCATGTGGCTCACCCCGAAATGAGTTGCCCGCTGCTCGGCGGAGTTGCGCAGTTTTTCGTGCCGTGTAGCGCCGACCGCCACCTCAGACGGGCCTGCACCCCAATGGTGGCGCGGAAAGCACCATAAGGGAAAATATGTAGAATTATCAACGACATTCTGACTATTGCAGCCAGGTTTGTCCGAAACTCGCAGATCGGAAACGGGCGCAGGTTCGGGCAAGATGCAGTTCAACGAATGGAACGAAAAACCGTCGTCAAGCGGAGGTACGCCGCGGCACTTGCAGGAGAGCTCGACGACAGCCCGGTGTGTGGCGCTGGCCACACCACATACCGGGAGGAAGGCCAACCGCCCACGGCCTCTGATGGGCGACACAAAACGGGGCAGAGTCCCCCACAACGATAGGGAGAAGAGCAGAGATGAGCAAGAGCAAAGAGGGTTCAACACTGCCGGCCAACCCGGAGCCGGCCAACTCGACACCGGGCGGACCCGACCTGATCGCGGACCTGCGATTGGACGATTTCATCTCGTCCGTCGCGGTGGCGGTTGAGATCGAGGTGAAGATCAAGGATCGGAACCCTGGTCGCGAGGAGTTCTGGATGACGTCTGAGAGGTTTGAGGTGAAGGTGGCCGTGCTGAACGACCCGCTCTCCAAGAAGGCCTTCGTCGTCACCCCGAGGGTTCGCCAGGCGGTGCCCGACGAAGCCCGCGACGTTGTCTGCACCTTGGTTGTGACCACCCGTGGGGAGCACTTCATCTGGCTGGCCAAGCTCCCGGCGCACGCCGATGACGATTGGGGCTACACCCGCCTCCAGGCACTGCGGGCCTCGAAAAAGTGCTGGGTGCGGCTGGTGGGTGACCGCGAGCAGGGCTGCTACAGGGTCATTGAAGCGACCGGCGATCTGGCCCAGCCGGTCTGGCCCGAGGAGAGCCTGTCCACAATCCTCGAGCGCACGTTCGAGGACCGGATCATCCGCGACCTCGACCACGAAGTCCTCCGCCGCCTCCGGGGCGAGGTGGTGTGATCGAATGCAGCCGGCCCATCGCCGCGACGTGCGTCTTCGACGTCGAGTTTCATCAGCCCGCGGGCGAGCGGCCGGTACCCCTATGTCTCGCGTGGCAGGACGTGGCTACCGGGGAAGCGCAAGCCCGGTGGGTCTACGGGGAGGGGCCTCGGGCCCCCCCCTTTCTCCTTCGCGACGACACCCTGGTCGCCACGTTTGCGGGCAGCGGCGACCTAGCCTGTCTCACTCAACTGGGCTGGCCTCAGCCGGCCTACCACCTCGATCTACACGCGGAGTTTCGTTGCCTAACCAACGGTCTTCTGACGGCCAAGAACTCGGGGCTGGTGCATGCACTTCGCCACTTCGGGCTGGATGCTCCAGACCCCGTCCAGAAGCAGCGCCTCCAGCAGCTTGCCGTGAGAGGTGGGCCGTACTCGGCAGCGGAGCGGGATGCACTGGTCGAGTACTGTCGCGCCGACGTGGCCTTCGAGACAGCACTCTTTCGGGCCATGCTGCCGCTCATCGACGGGCCCCGGGCACTCTTCCGGGGGCGGTACGTGAAGGCGGTCAGTGGCATCGAACTGGCCGGCATACCGGTCGACAGCCGGGCAGCGGAACTCCTGTTCCGGCATTGGGAGGCGATGCGCCTGCGCCTCGCCGAGCAGGCCGGCGGGGGCTCGGGGGTATTCGAGGGGCGTTCCTTTCGGATGCACCGGTTCGAGGCCCTGTTGGTGCGGTTGGGGGTCCAGTGGCCCCGCACCGCAACGGGAAAGCCCAAGACCGATCGGGAGACCTTCGAGGAAATGGCAGACCTTCACCCGGAACTGCGGGAGGTCTGCGAACTGCGGCGCGTGCTCGGCCAGGTGAAGGTGCCCGCCCTGGGGATCGGAAGGGATGGTCGTCACCGGTTCCAGGTGAAGCCATTTCTCACTACCACGTCCCGGAACGCGCCGAGCGCCACTGGGTTCATCTTCGGGCTGCCGCGGTGGGTCCGGGCGTTGATCCGTCCCCACAAGGGCCGAGCCCTCGCCTTGATCGACTGGTCGCGGCAAGAGTTCGGCACGGCGGCGGCACTCAGCAGGGACCCAGCCATGTGGCAGGCATACCTGGCTCCAGACATCTATTTGGAGTTCGGGAAGCTCGCGGGGGCGATTCCTCAGTGGGCGACCGTCGACTCACATCCCGAAGAACGAGCGCAGTTCAAGCAGTGTGTTCTCGCCGCCCAATTTGGGGGCGGGTCCGAGTTAGTTGCCCGACGGCTGCAGGTGCCACTGGGCACAGCGAGACAGTTGTTGGCCACGCACCACCGGGTGTTCGCCCGGTATTGGGCCTGGGTCGAGGAGGTCACCAACGCGGCGCTGCTGCGGGGCGAACTCCGCACGATCTTTGGCTGGAAGCTGCAGGTAGCAGCGGGAAGGAGGACGAACTCAATCGCAAACTTCCCCGTCCAGGCGGCGGGGGCGGAGATGCTTCGCGTAGCGGTCTGTCTGCTGGCCGAGCGGGGCATCCAGGTGGATGCGTTGGTCCACGACGCGGTGCTCGTCGAGGCTGACGTGGGTGACATCGAAGAGACCGTCGCCGCGGCCCAGGGGGCCATGGCCGAGGCATCGGAACTGGTCCTGCGCGGTTATCGACTGCGCACGGACGTGAAGATCACGCGGCACCCGGACGTGTTCGCGGGCGCAAGCCACCCCATGTGGCCCCGCGTGTGGAAGATCGTCAACGAACTGTCCGGCGAACCCACCGCCGGGCCCAAAACCACGGAGGAAGAAAGATGAAGGAGGACTCCCAAAACCAGGGGAAGCGACCGGGGTTGCCGGGTGCTGACCCGGTCCACAAGCTGATAAATTTGGCCTTGAGCTCGTTGTTTCTCCTGTTCCGCGAGGAGGACGGCACCCCTTATGCCTGTCTGCAGCGACCCGGCGTGGGCAAGCTGGTCTACGCGATCCTGAGCAAGCCGTTCAAACAGTTGCTGTCGCTTCTCTTCTACAGGGCCGAGGGCTGCGTGCCGCCGCCGCCGGACATGAAGCTCGCCCTGGAGCAGATCGCCGGTGTCGCGGTCCACGATGGCCCCGTCCACGAGGTCAACGTCCGCGTGGGTCGGCGGGCCGACGGCGGCGTCGAGATCGATAGCGGCGACAAAGCCGGCGCAGCCTTCATCGTGACGCCTCAGGGTTGGTCGGCCGGCCTCCCGGAAGGCTTTTTCCGCCGCCCCCAAGGCCTCGGGCGGCTGCCCGAACCGGTGCCCGGCGGTTCCATCCAGGAACTCTGGGGACTGATCAATATTCAGACGTTCTTCGACCAAGTTCTTCTTTTGGCGGTCATTATGGCGTGTTTACTGCCGACAGGGCCTTATCCGATTTTGCAGCTCGTCGGCCCGCACGGGAGCTCCAAGTCGACGCTGGCTAAGATCCTCCGGTTGTTCATCGACCCCGCGGCGGCGCTCTTCCAGAGTCTCGGTCGTCCGGAGAGGGACCTCGCCATCAGCGCCTGGAACGGATGGATCTTCGCTGTCGACAACGTTTCCCAGATCAAGCAGGACGCCTCCGATTTCCTGTGCCGCTTGGCGACAGGCGGTTCCCTCAGGATGAGAAAACTCTATACAGACCTTGATGAAATCCTCCTGCAACTGCTCCGCCCCGTGATCGTCGCCGCCATCCCCCGGGTTCTTGTGAGTCAAGACGCCGTGGACCGAAGCGTCACGATCCCGTTGCCGGCCATCTCCCAAGCCGACCGGCTCCCGGAGGCGGTGTTTTGGGCCCGGGTGCATGAGGCCGCGCCTCGGATCTTCGGTGCCCTGCTCGACATCCTCAGCAAGGTCTTGCGCGAGCTTCCCAACGTGCACCTCGACAGCGCGCCGCGGATGGCCGATTTCGCAGTGGTCGGCGTCGCCCTGGAGCGGGCGATGAACTGGGAGCCAGGAACTTTTTTGCGAGCTTTTGAGGAAAATCGCCTGTTGGCCGTTGCCTCGGCACTCGACGACGACCCAGTGGCCCAGGGCATCGCCGCCCTGGCCCGGCGCGAGGGCTTCTGGCACGGCCGTGCCTCGGACCTGCTCCAGGAACTCCGGGGCCTGGTGCCCCGCCACCTGAGAAAGTCGTCGGTGTGGCCGAAGGACGGGCGGCTGCTCAGCCTGCACCTCCGTAGAAACGCCCCCGGAATCCTGTCCCTGGGCGTTGAAATCAACTTTGACCTCAATATTGGCGGCATGAAACGGGTGATCGAGGTCAAGTGGGCGAGCACGGCCGAGGCCGGCGAGTTCCAGGCGCCGTCGACCCGAGGGGCGGGCACCGGTGCCGACACGGCCTCGGTGGACCCCGACAACCCCTTTCCCATGGACAACGTGCGGCTCACGCCCCCGGGCAGCGACGCCTAACCAATCACCTGACCCCCAGGCCGAAATCCGGGCCTGGGGGCCCTTCGGCCGCGGCGCATGGCGTTCCGTTACGCCAGCGGCTTTCACTTCTTGGCGGGTAATGCAGCCTTTGGCCCGGCGGGCGGTGACGGCCCTTATTTGCAGCCCCTTGGTGGTGGGTATTCCTCGAGAGGAAACAGGCCTTGCGATTCGGCCGACAGCGGCCGAGGCGCCTTGGGGTCAACGGAATCAACACAATCAGCGCGGCCACTGCCGCGCACACTCGACGCGCGGCGGCCAATGGGCGCTGCAACAACGCGAGCAAGAGGAGAACCAGACGATGAAACGCTTCACCACCATGAGACATCTTGACCGATACGACCGCATGGGCCAGTTCCCGTGCGGATTGCCCAGCGTGGACGAACTGCCCGCAATCCGGTCGTTCATCCTGGGCCGGCCGCTTCTGCTTTGGGAGCTGGTCCGGGAGATCGAGGGGGCCCTGGACAGCCGGGACCTGGCCGAGTGCGACGAGGTCTGGGAGCGGGCCCACGAGGCCTTGGCAGACCGGGAGGACGAGCTCCGCAAGCACCTCGACGCCGAGTTCGGGTGCCAGCTGGACAGACTAAACGCGAAGCTGAGCTCCGAGTGCTGGGCGTAGAGGCACCCCGGAACCTTATGCGCTGCGGCCGGGCCACCGCTCGGCCGCAGCCACCCCATGGAGGAGAGAAAAGATGGGCGACAAGAGGACGAGACCGAGGGGGTTCACAGTGAACGAGCTGCACCGCGTCGGGGTCATGCTGAACGGGCTCCTTGACCGGCGCGGCTTCCACCTGTCCCTCCAATGCAGGCGCTGCAGGGCGTCATGGCCGTTGGGGTCCCGCGTCGGCGGCAAACTGCCCCGCCGGTACTGGGTGTGCAAGAACGGCTGCAACGGGCACGCCGGGCCCGCAGTACCCCCGCAGCAGGGCCTGGTCAACGAGACTGCGAGCGTGGGGGGGAGGTACACCTGATGTCGACAAAGATTGAGTGGACGCAAGAAACCTGGAATCCGGTGACGGGGTGCACGAAGGTGAGCCCTGGCTGCAAGCACTGCTATGCGGCGCGCATGGCGCCGCGGCTCCAGGCCATGGGGCAGGAGAAGTACGCCGACGGTTTCGCGGTTCGATGCCACGAGAAGGAACTCGAGAGACCGGGGCGCTGGAGGAATCCCCGGTCGGTGTTCGTGAACTCCATGGGCGACCTCTTCCACGAGGAGGTGCCAGAAGCCTTCATCCAGCGGGTGTTCGAGGCGATGCGCGCAACGCCGCGGCACACCTTCCAGGTGCTGACAAAGCGGGCCGAGAGGCTGGCGGAGATGAGCCCCCAGATCACCTGGCCGGCCAACGTCTGGATGGGCGTGAGCGTGGAGGACGCCAACTGCACAGATCGAATCGAGCACCTGTTGACCACCGAGGCGTCGGTGAAGTTCCTGTCGGTGGAGCCCCTCCTCGGTCCGATCCCCGAGCTCCCGGTCGCCGGCATCGACTGGGTGATCGTGGGCGGCGAGTCCGGGCCCGGGGCCCGGCCGATGGACCCCGCGTGGGTCTCGCAGCTCCGCGACCGCTGCGTCCGTGCCGGGGTGCCGTTCTTCTTCAAGCAGTGGGGTGGCGTCAACAAGAAGAAGTCCGGGAGGTTGCTGGACGGCCGGACGTGGGACGAGGTGCCGCCACGGTGATTTCCGTTGGGGGGTCGGCAGCTGCGCCGTCCTTGAGAACCGCCCCAGTAGCAGAGGGACGGGCAAGGCTTCCGGGGATCGGGGGGCATGGCCCAGCGGTCCGGCTCGGTTGACGAACTGCCAGCCTCCAGGCCCTCAACCCGGGCCTGGGGGTCCTTCGGCCGTGGGGGCACGGTGCTCCGACGCGCCAGCGGCCTTGAGTTCTTGGCGAGGGCTAGCAGTCCCAGGGACGGCGGCCGGTGACGGCCCTTCGCTGTCAGCCCTCTTATTGATGGACAGCCGTGGGGAGAGTGGGCCTTACGCTTCGGCCGACAGCGGCCGACCGGCGTTGCGGTTAAGGGAACGAACACGTCTGGCGCGGCCACTGCCGCGCCAACTGAACACGCGGCCGCATCGGGGACACCCCGATGCGGCCGCTGAAAGGAGCACACGACGATGGGCAATTTCAACGACGGAGGTGATTCGCGCGGGGAAGCCTCCGACACGTTCCGTGCGCTGGCCCTGGAGGTTCTCGACACTACGGAGCCCCTGGACGGGGTGGTCACTGCGGCGTTCCGGCGGGCACTGCGCACCCGGGACCCCCAACACGAAGAAACCGCGCACAGGCTGCCCTGCCACCGCTGCGGGCTGGAGACGTATCAGGACCTGACGACGGAAGCCTCGGCCACCCTTGCGGGGGCCTACTTGGACCGGATCCACGCCGGGTAGGGGGCACGGGCCCCGAGAAGCGAAGGTGGTCGAGGACAGGGGGCGGGGCCTCGGGCAACCCGCGGGAGGGCCCACGTCGGGACCGCGCGAAGTCCTCGCCCCTCAACAAACCGGGTCCGAGAGCCGATCCGTTGGGGGAGACCCGCCCGAAATCCAGAAAGGAGGCCGCCACAACACGACCCGACGCCCAGCGTCCCCCTCGGCGAGGCATGGCATGGCAAGGACGCCCACCGCAAGCGGATTGCGGCAGGTAGGGGCCCAGGCCCCAGATGCACAACAACGATTGCCATCCCAATGAGGAGGATAGAGATGAACGATCAGGTAGTGTTGCCGAAGTACACCAACGCTCGCCCGAGCTTCTTCCGCGGCTGCGTGGCCAGTTCCCGCACCAGCCGCGAGGGCTACCGCATCGCCGGGTACCACCTGGCGCTCCACGCCTTGGAGATCCTCGACGGTGAGGTCGAACCCTCGGTGTTCCGGGACCTGGGAGCCATTCTGGGGTCCCGGTACCCGGAGGACGCCCTCTGGCGCTGGTTCCGGACGACCTTCCCCCGGTGCATGGCACTCGTGCCGAGCCGGCGGAAGGCGACGTTCCTGGCCGGCGTCCTGGACGCGGTAGACGAAAAGTGGTGCCTGCTCGACTGGAAGGCGTACGCAGCCTGATGGCGGGCAGCCCCGCGCTGGATTGACGGAAATGGAGTGGCGGTCTTCTGGGAGCCCCCGATCCTTCGATGGACGGGGGCTCCTGCTTGTCCGGCGTGCGCGCGGCCGGAGCCGAGAGCGTACTGGCTCGGGTTGCCGATTTTCCCACGTCAGCTTTTACTTGTCCCGCTTGGCCTGAAGGGAGTGAATGGGTCCCGGGGTGTCCCAAGGAAAACGGGAGTGATCTCTGGCAGAGCGTGCCTCGCGAGGCTGGTCCCGATGCCCTTCAGGTTCTCGATCTGCCCGACCGCATCGAGGCAAAACATGCCCTCGGGGACGACCTCGGTGTACCGGAACAACCTGCGATTGGCGTCGGTATGGCCGGTAAGGAGTTTGGCCGTACCCAGGGATGCCCGCGACTGCCCCGCCATGAAGAGATCGGCGACCTTCGAAGCAAGCGCAGCGCGGCCGCCGTTCTCTGGGAAAGAAGACAGTTCCTCAGAGCAGCCGAGGCTCAAGACGTGGAGATCCTCCCGTGACCAATTCAGCACCCCGATCGCCTCGACGACTACCAGCCCCGTAGGATTGTTCGCCCAAACGCCCCCGTCGATCAACGGGACTCCGCTGCCGAGCTTGTGCTCCGGAAGATATGTCGGCGCGGCTGCCGTCGCCAGGGCGACGTCGACCGCACGCTCTCTCCAGTCCATCACCAGCTTCTCGTGGTGAGCAGTCTTGAACACGTGGAGCTCGCGGCGCTGCCGGTCGAAGGCAGGAATGACGAGCCGGGTTCCGGCGTCGCCAAGCGTCCGATCCCCGAAGACAGCTTGGAGTGAGGCCGCGAGGGCGGCCGCGTTGTACTTCGGCCCGAAAAATTGTTTCGCCGACCTGGCTCGCCCCCTCGCAAGTGAGGTGATCCGGCTGAACAGGGACGGAAGAGTAGGCTCCTGGTCGAAGATCCGGGGTCCGTGCTCCAGATAGAAGTCCAGGATGTCGCGTGCGGGCAGACCTAGCCCAAGCCCGAGCGCGATGATCCCGCCGGTCGACGTCCCGGCGATAAGGTCGAAATGGTCAGCGATGCGCTTTCCGGTAGCGTCCTCAACCGTTGCCAGGAAAGCAGCGGGGATCACGCCCTTTATGCCTCCGCCGTCGATGGCGAGGAGTCGTCTCCCGTTCGTCATCTGTCACCTCCGGGTGTTTGCCCCCGCCCTTCCACGCATCGGAGGCAAGCCACTCTTCGAAATAGAAGAGCCACAACGTCGCCCACGGCACAATCGTGCGGGCGATCTTCTGGTCCCACGACCACTCGCCAGTGCCAGGCAGGTAAAGGCAAAGACGCGGTGGTCTTTGTTGATAGACGTGGGGGAGTCGCCGGCCTTCCGCAAGTTCGCGCAAGTCCGGGGCAACCACGGTGACCTGGGGGGTGTTGCCCTGTTCAAAGACCGTCCGTGTCGTGTAGGTCCGACTCAGGACAGTGGGCTGCACCTCCAGGGTCCAGACTAGGCGCCCCCTCCGAAGCGACCCCTGCCCCCCGCAGGTGAGGGGGTTGTTCTGCAACGAGAAGTACTGCTCCGCAGCTGTCAGCTTGTGTGGACGAAGGCGCAACAGGTTCCCGCTCCTCGTTTAGGCCCCAAAGAACGTGTTCGGGCGAACCTCGGTGCCCAGCGGTGCCGCAAATCCAAGGCCGAAACTGGGGGCCACGGTGAGTCGCCCGCCACGTGCTTCAGATACGGCAGCGGTAAGCCCGGCCAAGGCCTTGTTCACCACGCCTTCACCGAATGAAGCCCCAAGACTCTTGGCGAGGCGATCAAGGCCGAGCAAGGCCTCCGATTCCTCCAAGGCGGTGACGGCCCCGCGCTGCCACTCGTAGAAGGCTCTTGCCCTCCGAGGGTCGGTGTTCCACTTTTCCGCAAAGTTCTCACCCTGCGTCGTCTCGTTCCAAATGAAGTAGTGGGTCTCTCCGCCGCTAGGTGCTGTCTGGATGAATAGAGGCATGTGGCGCACTACGTCCAGGAGGACATCTAGCTCTGTGTCGTACTCCGACTGCGAGATGCAATAGGCGTAGCTCTTCGCCGCGAGGGTCGTGATGATGATGGAAATCGGGGCGAGCTCAGCCGTTCCGTTGGTAAACGATAGGTCGCGGTGACGCTTACACAGTTGTACGCAGCGCCGGAGAACCCCCCTCAGGTGTGTCGGCTCGGGCAGAGACTCGATCTGCGCTCGAGTCGCAGCGAATTGTGCCTTCATGAGGCGCAGCCTGGGTTCCTCTTTGGCGCAATCCTCGAACCAGGCGCGATATCCCTTGGGGTTGGAGCCCTTCCACTCCCGGAGCTTGCGGTCCGGCACGAGTTCGCCGCCGTTGCTGCACGCCGGGTTCGGGATCGAGGGGGTGATGTCCAGGTGAAACTCGTTGGCGTAGTTGATCCGCCAACAGCGGGGCTTTTCCTCAAGTATGTCTGTGTAGCGCCCATTTGCGCGGAGCCGGTCGCCGATCAGTTGCTTCAAGTAGGACGGGGCAGCCTGGTGGGATAGCCACGGAACGTGGCAGACGAGATCCACGTCGTGGTCGGCGTCGAGCGGCTTCACGGTCGTGCCCAGTGCCATGGACCCCTGCGGGTAAACCTCAGAGGCACGTAGTAGCGGGTTCTCTGCATCAGCAAGCCACTGTCCGACCGTCTCATAGCGCGCCTTCGCGGTGGTGAACTGGGTCTCTGTCAGCTCGAGCTCTTGACAGATCCGCTCCAGCATGCCGGCGAGTTGGGCCTTCCTGAGTAGGTCATTCGTCGTAGTGATCACCATCTGCAACTCCTCAGTATGTCTCGGCAGGCGCCAGGGCTCATTTCTCGTTCATTGAACGAGATGAACGACCACGGAAAAAAAAGCCTGCTACCCGATGCGGTGGTACGAGTACTCAACCCCGCCCGATCCTGCCATGTCTTCGCGCCTCAACAGGAAGCCCTGTTGCCACAGTTGCTTGAATTTCGTGCTCGCATTCGTGATGGATATCCCGGGTGTGGCTGCGGCGAATTCTGCGGCCTTGGCTCGTCCCCCACCCAGGGTGAACCGGAAGGCCGCTAGGTTTCCCTGGCTTGGCTCAACGCCGATCACTCGCCCTTCATCCCCGTTCCACACCATGAGGGGTTGGCTCTTCCGGGCGGCAGCCGCCTCCCAGTTCTCCGTCATATCTGGATCTGTGAGATCGATGAAGCAGAACCCCTTGCTACCGCGATAGCGCCGCGCAAGTTCCACGATCGTCTCGGAGGCGAAGGAGATGTCGAGACGCCGCACGCCCTCGAGCGACACCTTGAAGACCATCTTCCCGGGATTGGCCTCCACGAAGTCCATGAGGCGCTGGTAGACGACGCGCCCTTGAGCTCGGCCCCAACCCTCTGTGGATTCCATGAATTCGCGCAGGCGGATGGTCGCCACCGTCTCGTTCATTGAACGCATTGAACCAGATCGGGGGCTCAGGTGTCAAGACTAAAGGTGAAACAAAGGTGGGTGCCCCAGATGAGGGGGAGGTGGCCGGAGCAGTACGCCGTGCTCGGCCGATACCCTCCCGCCCCAGGGACCAGCAGGACCCGGTTGGTCGGCAGCCGCACATCCAGGTCGGCCTTGTATTTGATCGCTTTGGCAGCACTGCCCTTGAGCCCACAGCCGCGGTCGGAACCGTGTCGCGAAAGACCTTGGCGAAACACCTCAACGAGCAACTCAATGTCGGAATGCCCGGCGAGCGTAGGAAATTCGGCACTGATTGCAGGGCGCAGGGTCTCCATGATGCCGAGACCGCTGTCCGACACGGCGACCATCAGAGACTTCCCTCGGGAGTACACCTGAAGCGCCGCGTACCCGTCCAGCGACGTTGCACTGTGGGAGAACACGTTGTCCACCAACTCGGCAAATACAGTCCACGCCGCTCCCTCCAACTCCTTCACGTCGGACCGCTGACAGCAGGCGCGCCCCAGTGCATCGGACAGGCGAGAAGGGAGAGAATCATCACGGCACGATGGGTTGATAGCCGCGATCTCCACCAGTCCAGCGTTCTGGCCTCCATACTGTTTTGCTGCGGAGACTGGGGGGCGCTCCGGTACAACTTCCACGTTTCTGGCGAGATGGTCGAAGAACCCCATCCGATTCAAATAGCCCAAGACGTCGGAGGCTCCGTCCTCGAACTCCAGCCTGACGCGACGGCTGCTCCGATCCAGCTGGTTTAGCAATGACAGGAGCCGAACAGCCGCGTCGATCATGACCTTGCAGCCGGCGGGGAAAATGAACCGCACGTCCGAGTCCGGAACCTCGTGTGGCCCTTGTCCGAGCTGGAGCGTCCTCTCCAGTGTCGAGGCATTCACCCACTTTGTGGGAAGCCGGATCACATGTGGCATCTGTGCTCAGCTCCAATGCCAGTCTTGGGCCGAAAGCGGCAGACGATAGGGATGCCGGAGTTGCCACCGGGAAGCCCTGGCTAGAATCGCCGCCCATCGATCACAGCAAGGTCCGGCATCCGACATCTTCGTCGTCGATTGACTGCAGACCCCAAGCCGCGCAGTACACGTGCATGACCGGAGCAGGGGCCAGATCAATGACCCCCATCTCGGAACGGCTATCATCAGGTTGACCCCCGCTGACTGCCAATCTTTCAGGACACGACTTTTCCGAGCAGGCTGCGAATGTAGGTCTCCCTGTCCTCTTCTTGGAACAGGATGTGCCGCGCCTGCATCGCCGGTTTGTCCACACGCCACTGTTTTGCCGTTACGTGCGATGGCGTGTTGGAGACAATGAACGAGTTCAGATCCACGTTCGGGTCACCTAGACGAGCCTCAATCTCCTTCACGCCCTCGTAGAACATGATCTTCCGGTCATCGAAGCCACCATCCAGATTGCGGATGCCCTTTGGATCAACGAAGACGACGTGCTGTCGGTCCCCGATGAGCAGCCACAGGATGAAGTCCGGGTGAAAATTCGCTGCCTCGAAAAAGCCGACCCCTCGTCCTTTGCTCAGGTTGCGGAGGAGATACAACTCGGTGCCCTCGAAGAATCCGGCGGCATTTTCATAGAAGGCCTTGAGATCTTCCACAAACTGCCGTTCGCCTTTGTTGAGCGGCACGGGAGTGACCTCCACGACCTTCTGCTCCAGGTAGAGTAGCGGCTGGTAGAGGTGGGGTCCGAACCAGACGGCCTTAATCCCCCGAAACTCCCACCGCCTGAGGTCGCCGGCTTCGATCGCCGTTTTCAACTCCTTCAGTTTCTCCACGATTTCGTGCTGGGATTCTTCCAGGAGAATTCGATACCCGTACTCGGGCCCTTCCTCGTTCACGACGGAGAAGTTCGGGTCGTCTTCGGTCAGGTCCTGGTACTCGAGATGCGGCAGCTCCCACTCGCGTTTGCGGAACGTGTAGTAGCGCTCGGTGTATTTCTTCAGAAGGGCGAGGGCGATTTCTTGCCAGCTACGAACCTTCTCGAAGGAGTCGAAGGCCAACTCGGACTCGGGAATCAGCACGCAATACCAGGTCGTGTCCGTCAGCAATGAGCGAATGCTGTCGCGCGATAGGTTCAGGTTGTACCAGCCGCGCTCCGCCTTGTATCGCTCCAACTCAAAAAACAGCCGGTCCAGGTCCAGAAAGGCGATGTGACCCGCCTGCAGGTGGGCCTGGTTGGGCGCCCCGTCGGCGTCGCCGCCTGCAGCCCCGGTCGACTTCATGGCCTGTATCTTCGGGTACCAGTTGAGGACCACCTGGTTCCTCTGCAGGTAATCGGTCGCTGGGTCCTCTTCCGGGTCCGGTTGCTGCACGGTCGGAATGGGGCCGAGCCTGCGGAAGGCGTCGCCGAACTCGGTGCTGACGCCGTTGATGGTCTTCTTGAGGCGGATCGTCTTCAGCGGCCGTGTGCCGAGGTTGCGAATGATCGGCAGCAGAAACTCGACCCGTTCGTCGTTCGTTGGCAGCCCCTCTTCCTCGAGGAAGTCACGGAACTGGGCCATGTAGTCGGCGCGGATGCCGAAGATGTTGAGCGTTTCGAGCGATGCGATGTGCTTGGGCCGCTCGAGGCCGTCGGGCAGCGCCGCCTTCGTGCTGCGCTTCAGGCTCATCCCATAGCCCTTGAGCCGCACGCCCCGTCCGAAGAGCTGGATGATCTGCGCCCCTTCGCCGCGCCCCACGTTCATCAGGCCCATGGTGCTGACGCGCCAACTGCTCCACCCCTCGGTGAACTTCTTCGACCCGATGAGGACGTTGACGGTGGATTGCGGCTGATTGAGCTCTTGGAACAACGATCCCGAGAACTCTCGCTCGGCCACGAGGAGGCCGTGCTGTTCGCAGAGCTTCACCAGCTTGGCATCGTCGCCTACGTTGATGACGCCGAAGGGCTCGTTGTCACCCACCCGCAGCGCCACCTCGCCGGTGGCCCCCTTCAGGTTCTCCACATGCAGCGCTCCCCCGCCTTGCGCGTTGAAAAGTACGGCGAGGGTCTCGTCGAACAGCTGTTCGGGGGTCAGTCCGGTGGTGTTGAGATAGGTGAAGCGGTCGGCGAAGAGATTCCTGCCGCTCGCGGTGATGAGCCCTTCGTGCAGAACTTGCCGGATACGCGCGATGCTTTGGGCACGGGTTGCCACGTAGCCCGCCAGAAAACGCAGGATCTCGATGATATCCGACGCGTCGCGGGTGGCCAGCGTCGCGGTTACGCTGCCGCCTACGAAGATCCACAGGGGCCGCTCCAGGTTGAAGGGGCGGAAGTCGGCCTCGTTCTCGCGGTGGAGTCTCTGTTGCTGGAAGAACGCGAGCAGGCAGGCGGTCAGGTACTTGGCCATCCAATCCGCCTTGCTGTCGTCCTCGAGATTCAGGATCTGGTAGTCCTTGCCGAAGCCGTCCCCATAGAACCAGCGGTAGGAGTAGTCGAAGAGGGTATTGCGGGCGTAAAGATCGGTCAGCCCTGGGTTGCCTTTCACCGCCTGGCCGAAGGTGGCCGAGTACTCGAAGGAGAACCCTTTCTCGCACAGGGCGTTGCGAAAGCGCATCCACGCGCCGTCCCCACCCGCCGAGGCGCCCCGGTGGCCCTCGTCGACCAGCACCAGGTTGTTCCCCTCGAAGGCCTCCACGGCGACGGTCTTGTCGCCCATCTCGTCATTGAGTTTGGTGACCTCCAGGATCTCGACCGCGTGCCCAGCGAAGAGCCCCCGGCTGTTCTTGTTGAACAGCTCCGCCTGGATGCCCGCAGCCTCGAATTCGCGCAGGTGCTGCTGCGAGAGTCCCTCGTTCGGGGTCAGCAGAATGATGCGGTTGAGGATTCGCGTGCGGCCGTGGGTCTCGAGAAAGCGCTGGTACTGAAGGATGTGGGCGTGCATGAGCAGCGTCTTACCGCTGCCGGTGGCCATCCAGAAAGCCACCTTGTTGAGCTGTGGCCAGGCGTCTGCGGTCCCGTCGAGCAGGGCGATGCGGTCGCCCTCTTCCTGGCCTTCGTTGAACGCGACCATGCGCTCGTTCAGTGCCGCCAGGAGCGCCTGTGGATCGCGGAAGTAGCGGTCGAGGTAGATCTCGGTGAAGACCAGGGCCAGGTACTGAAAGTACTTCCAAACGAGAACCGGCTCGCCCCGGGTGATGCGGCGCTCGTTCAACCGTTGCGTGACGGCGACGATCGCCTGGTCGTGCTCCAACAGGATCTCGTCCGTCAGCTCCGGCCGCCGTTCCGCGGGCAGGTGCAGGCACAGCGCGTGGTGGAAGCAGTGGATGTTGTTCTCATCCAACCCTTCGAGCTTCTCGTCGCGCAGGTGCTCGGCGAGCTGGCCGAACTGCTCGACGCCGAACAGACCCAGGAACCACTGGTGGAGAACCAGCTTCCGGGCGAAGGGAAGCTCCACTCGACTGCCCCGGCGGCTGCCGCGGCCGACCGGCGTCGCGGTCGCCGGAGTCTTGCGGGGGCGTCCTCGCGGCATCAGCGAATCTCCCGCCGGCAGCAGCACCGGTTGTCGATCATCCATGGCATACAAGCCCACTTGTCGCTCAATAATTGGCAGAAAATGATCGACAAAATCCGTTGTCGCTCACCAATGAGTCTCAAAACACCGCCCTCCCTTCTGCGATGTTCAGAAGGTCTGGAAATGCAAGGATGGTGGCTCGCCGCCCACTCCCGGCCTGGAACACGATGAGGACCCCTCCATCCTTCAACACGCCCAAGAATCGGCGTGCCGTCGGCCCTGGGATACCCTCCGCGGCGATGAAGTCGGTGCTGCTGAAGATGGGATGCTCGAAGATCCAGTCGAGCGCGCGGATCGCGTACTGGGAACGGGTCATCTCGGGCACGCGGCGCTTCAGATCCTCGTAAAGATCGAGAATGGCCTTGGTCTTCGCGAGATTGTCCTCCGCCTGTGCCCTCACCGCTTCCAGGAAAAAGCGGCACCATCCGGTCCAGTCGTCGTCTCTCGAGACGGCAAGCAACCGTTCGTAATACTCGTCACGCCGCGCCTCGAAAAAGGCGCTGACATAGAACATGGGGCGCTGGATCAGTCCTACCTGCCAAAGGAAGAGCGGCACCAGCATCCGGCCCAGTCGCCCGTTCCCATCCAGAAAGGGGTGCAGCGCTTCGAACTCGACGTGCAGGGTAGCAAGCTGGACCAACCGGTCGGGCACGTCTTCGTGGACGTGGCGCTCCCATGCACTCATCGCGTCGGGCAGCTTGGCCGCGTCGATCGGCACGAAGTGGGCTTCCTCGATGGTGCAGCCGGGCGGACCGATCCAGTTGGGAATCCGGCGGTATTCCCCCGGGGACTTGTTTTGCCCACGCACGCCCGAGAGCAGCACTTTGTGGGCTTCCCGAATCACCCGTTGCGACAACGGCAAGGTAGCCAGCAGCTTCTCCGCCTCGCGCATGGCGGCGCGGTAGTTCAAGACCTCGAAGATGTCGTTGCGCCGCTCGGGTGTGGAGGCTTCCTGCCCCGCCTCGAACTCCAGCACCTCGCCCATGGTGGCCTGGGTGCCCTCGATGCGCGAGGAGAGCACCGCCTCCTGGGTCGTGAGGGGAGAAAGCAGCACAGACGGGTTCGGGATCGCCGCCAGCATGCCGTCGTAGCGCGCGACCGCGGCGGCTGCCGGTCCGATCAGGGGGATCAAGTCGGGCCAGGCCAGTTCGGACGGCGGAAAGCGGCCTTGGTGGTAGCGGACAGGGGGCATCACACGCCCTCCGCTTCGAACATCAGCCGGTGGAAGTCTTCCTCGATCAGGCGCACCTTCCAGGTGTCGTCGGGGGCCTTCAGGTTCTCCAGGTTGTTGTCGCCGTTCACGAAGATCAAGTCGAACTCGCTGTCCTTGCTCGAGTACCCCTGCTTCTTGAACCACTCGTCAAGAACGAGGTTGTCCTGCTCGATGCCTTCGGCCGCCTCGCCGCCCGGACGTTTGCGCCAGATGACGAGGGTCTTGCGGCCGTCGGGGGTGGTGCCGGTGACCGTGCGGAACCACCAGGGACCGGTGGCATCCTGCTTGAGTCGGCCGTTGAGCGACAGTCGGCGCTGCGCGTCTTTGGGCAGATCGTGGTCGTCGTCACGCTTGAACCCAGCGCTGAAGGTCTGCGGCGCCGCTATGTGCTGGACCGTCAGACCGATCAGCCAGTTGAAGGTCTCCAGCAGATCGACGTTCACCTCGCGGCTCTCGTCCGAGCCGGGGCGCTTCACCTTGAGTTTGTAGGCGGTGGGGTCGGTGAAGGCGGATATGTTCAACAGTGACGCGTTGCCGCGGGTCTCTACGTCGAGCATGTAGCGGAGCAGATACTGCTCCTTCAGCCCGTCTGGCCCGCCGGCCTCCGGGCGATCGAGCAGGGATTGCTGCCCTTTGCTGCGGCGGGTCTCCAGGTTGTTGAGGGTGTCCTCGTAGGATTCGAGGCGCACGATCTTCAGGATGCGGGGGGATCGTTCGGCCTCCTCGGCCGTGGCGAGGCGTTTGGGTTTGCCGTCTTTCCACGCGGGGGTGAAGGTGAATCTCTTGATGCGGGGCAGCAGTTCAGTATCGAAGTAGTGACCCATCTCAACGAGAATGAACCGGCGCCTGCCTTTGCCAGCCGACGGCATGGAAAACGCCGCGTGCCCTGTGGAACCAGATCCACCGAAATAGTCCAAGACGTAGTCTCCGGGCTGTGTAGACCAGGAGATCACTCGCTGCAAAAGGGCCAGGGACTTCTCATGCGCAAACTCGGTTAGGCTTCCTGAAGCCGGTATGTCCAGCCAGTTGTCACTTACCAGGCGAAAGTTTTGGGGTGGGACGTAGTACTGGACGACGCCTTCGTCATTCATGCGGACGAAATCGAGATCGACACCACACTGAAGATTCTCGGCATACCACTCATCAAGTTTCTTGGTCGCCGATTCCGAGCGCAGATAGTGTTCATAGGCCTGAGCCGCGCGCTTTGCTCGGCCTTCTTCCCATCGCCATTGCCCGGTTTCAGGGGTCCTTCCAAACAACTCGTACCGCATTGTATGGCGATCCGTCCCTCGCCAAAAAGTGTCCCACTTGCCGGGCTTCTCGTCCTCGAGAGCCTGTCGAAGGTGGGCTAACCGCACGCCAGTGCGCGTCGCGTAGGAGTGCACGACATCGTGTCCCAGTGATAGGCGGTCGATGTCTGCGAATTGCGCTTGAACGTTCTTAATTCCCCGTCGAACAACAGAGGTGTTCTTGCGTTCGGCGAAGATCTCGTCGAACAGAACGCGGAGATGAGCCATCTCCTCATCACCGATCTGGACAGAAAAGAGACCGTCTGTAGCAAGCAGAACACTGGCCAGCGACGCCCGATCAAGCATCATACTCATCCAACTGGAGTGCTGATAGCTGTCCTTGTAGGGGAAGTCATCCTTTCCAGTGTTGTACGGCGGATCGATGTAAATGCACCTCACCTGCTTGCGATACCGCGCCTGCATAAGACTGAGCGCCTGGAAGTTCTCACTGTGGAACAACACGCCGTCGGCCTGCTCGCCCACGTCGCCGCTCGCATCCAGCAGTCGCGCGGTGAACCCCGCATCGAAGTGCCGAGTATCCACCACCAGCATCGGATGTGCCTTCAGGAACGCCGGCTTCAGCTTCTTGCTATACCCCGGCGTCACCATGTCACCTTTGATCTCGTCGACCGCAAACAGCCGCACCCATTCCTCCCGCTGTGCATCGTTTGCCGCAATCTCCGGGTAGAACTCCTCCGGGATGCAACCCATACGGATGCACCACGAGGTCTCCACCACAAACTTCTTCTTCAGCCACAACTTCTTCTGGAACTCTTCGAGCTGAGCCAAGAACTCGATGATCTTTCCGGCGATGCGGCGGATCACCTTGATCTTCGACAGGTACTGCTCCACACGGGCCGCGGTCTCGCTCTCAATGTCGTCGAGGTGCATGACCTCGTTCTTGATGTAGAAGTCGAGCTCGCGGCGCAAGAACCCGCCCAGATCCTTGTGGATGAAGTAGTCGAAGGTATTGCGCGCGGCGTAGCGGTTGAGGTGGGCGCGCAGGCGGGAGTAGTCGGCCCGCTCGCCGTCGCTTTTGACGTGGGGCTTCTTCAACGCCTCGATCCAGGGAGCGAGCGGGGCATCCGCCACCGCCAGAACCTGCTTCTCGGCCAGTGCAAGCAGGTCTTTCTGCGCGGGTGGTTTCTTCATCCCCCTACGTTCCGCCTCGGGCCAGTCGCTGAGGGTCGCGGGCCGGTACTCGAAGCGAAGGATCAGTTCCTTCCCCTGCTCCCCGTCCTCCTCGCTGATGAAGTCTGCTGCCGCGAGCACGAACACCCGCCCCTTGCCCTCGGCCTCCTTGACATTGCCGTGCTCGCCCTCGGCAGCGTCCACCAGGCGGAAGTGCACCCGCATGGGGTCTTTGTCGTCGTCGGGCCGGAGCCGGAAGGCGTAGTCGCGCAGGTACTCGCTGGTCTTGATGTAGTACTGGTCCGCATTGGCCCAGTGGAGCTTGACCTCTTCTCCCTCGTAGGGGATGGCGTAGACGCCGGCCTTGTAGACGCGCTTCGAGAGGAAGTCACCCTCGGAGTAGTAGCGGCGAAAGAAGCGGAAGAGATGATCGTAGACCTCGGCTTCGAGGGCGTTCAGGTCCACCGCGTCTTCCCGTAGGTGTTTTTCGAGCTCCTGGACCTTGGGCGACTGGGCGGGGTCCATGCCGGCCCGTTCGATCCCGGCCTTCAGGGCCGCGAGTTCCTTTTCCAGCGCTGCCTTGTCCGCCGGCTGGTACTGAGCGAAGGCCGTCTTCACCTGGGGCAACAGATCCTTGTCGAGGAACTGCGACACCTCGGCGCTCTTGGCGTGCATGACGCGGTAGAAGCCGAAGTCCAGGTCGGGCTGGTCGAGTTGGAACAGCTCCTGGAGCAGGGCCTTTAGTTTCTCAAATCGTTGGCTCATGGGACTCCCGTCTGTGTTTGATTACGCTGGGTCTGCTACTGCGCCGACCACCGGACGGTGAACAGGCGCTCGATCTCGGTCTTCTGGGCCAACCGCTTCTCGAGTTGGACGATCAGCGCGTCGCGTTTCTCCATGATCTCATCTTCCGCCTGGAAGATCTCCTGCCGCTGGCGGCGCTGCTGCCGCTCGAGCTTCTGCATCTTCTGCTGGATCTCGTGCTGGGCCTCCAGGGTCGCAGCCTGCCGGGCCTCCCGGCGCAAGGCCTTGATTTGTTCCTTGGTATCTCTGAGCGCCTTCTCAGCCGCGAGCACCATGTCGTCGGCCCACTTCTCGAGCTTCTCGCGGGCCTCCTGGAAGTGCCGGCTGTTCTGCTCCAGGGAGCGGCTGACCGTGGCCTCGCTGTGGCGGTCCACCTCGGCGGCGAGGCGTTGCTCGATGGCGGCGGAAACCGCCCCATCCCCGGCGCACCGCGCGGACACGCCAAAGAGCTTCTCCAGGGTCTCCTGGTCGAGTGCCCGGCCCGCGTCGTCGAAGCCGGAGAAAAGCAGGTGCTCCTCGCGCTCGTACGAGTCGATGACGAGACGGGCCAGGGTCAGGTAGCCGCTTCTTCCGCGTAGCGCTTCAACGGCGTGCACCCGCGTCGGGTGGCCGGTGACGTCGAAGGAGAGCCGTGCGAGGGGCGTGGGCAGGCCTCTCGCTTCCACTAAAACATGCTCACCGAGGGGGTGGGAGAGGCGGTAGAGGAAAGCGTCGTGCCCGTCCCCATCCTCACCGGCAACGCGGGGGGCAGCCTTGGAGATCAGGTGGTAGCGGCCGGGCGGGATGTCCTCCCGCGGCGGACGCTCCAAGTGAAACGCCAGCGCCGCGTCGTCGAAGCGCGCCCGACCTTCGAGCAGGAAGCGGGTCAGCGACCAGAAACGGCGCCCGACGCGATCGAGCTGGGCCTGTGCGTCGGCGAGCTTGAGTCGCAGCCGCTCGTGCACGTCCTCGTCGAAGTGTTCGAAGAGCGCCTTGCGGGTCTCGTCGAGGCGGGTGCGGATTTGCTCATCCATCTCGGCTTGCAGGGCCTCGAACGCTGCGGCGATCTCCACGGGCGTCCGGCACTCCTGGTAGATGGCCAAGATGCGCTTCTCGAAATCGACCCCCGACTCGATGCTGCCGAGCACCTCGTCCGATGCCCCAAAGACCCCGCTGAAGAGCTGGAACTTCTCCGTGAGCAGCTCAAGCACCCGGCGGTCGGCCTCGTTGCGCTCGTTGAGGAAGTTGATCACCACCACATCGTGCTTCTGGCCATAGCGGTGGCAGCGCCCGATCCGCTGCTCGATGCGCTGCGGGTTCCACGGCAGGTCGTGATTGATGACCAAGGAGCAGAACTGCAGGTTGACGCCCTCTGCTCCCGCCTCGGTGGCGATCATGATGGCGGCCTCGTCGCGGAAATGCTCGATGAGCGCGGTGCGCACATCGATGGCGCGCGAGCCGCTCGCCCGACCGGTTTCCACGTTGCGCGCTCGCCAACCCTCGTAGATCGCGGTGGTTTCAGGACCTGCGTTGGTGCCGTTGAAGAGCACGACCTTGCCGCGATAGCCGTGGCTTTCGAGGAAGGTCTTGAGGTGATCCTGCGTGCGTCGCGACTCGGTGAACACGAGCGCCTTGCGCTGCCCGCCGATGGCCGCCATCTGCTCGAAACCGATCTCGAGCGCGGTGAGGAGAGCCCGGGTCTTCGTGTCGGTGCCGATGCTGCGCGCCGAGTCGGCCAAGCGGCGAAGCTCGTCGATCTCGGCTTGGAGCTTCCGGCGATCGACGCCGGCTGTGACCGTGACCTGGGGCGCCTCCTCCTCTTCGTTGGAAAGGATCTCGTCGAGCAGCTCCTCCTCGATGTCCTCCGCCCCGATCAGCGCTTCCGCGAATTCCGGGTCGCTCGCGGCGCGTTCGTCGCGCAAGGACTCGAGGCGCAGCCGCAACGTGTCCAGGGTCGCGGCGATTGCCTGAGGAGAAGATGCCAGGAGTTTTCGCAGAATGAGCGCGATCAGGTGTCGCTGGCGCTCGGGGAGGGCGTAGCTGTCGGGGCGCTGCAGGAAAGCCGAAACTGCTTGATAGAGCGCATGCTCGTCGTCGGTCGGGGTGAAGGGCCGCGTGATCGGTCGGCGCTCGGTGTACTGAATATACTCGGTGACCTGGTTCCGGAGCGTGCGCTTGCAGAAGCCTGCCAGGCGTTGGCGCAGGTCAGCGGGATTGGCGCCCGCGGTCGCGTACTGGGTGCGGAACGCGTTTACATCGCCGAACAGATGCTCGTCGATCAGAGTTGATAGACCGTATAGTTCGAGAAGGGAGTTCTGGAGAGGCGTCGCAGTCAGCAGGAGTTTGCGGCAATCCTCGGTGGCCCAGCGCAGGCCCTGGCCCACCTTGTTGCTCGGGCGGTAGGCGTTGCGGAGCTTGTGGGCCTCGTCTATGACGACGAGGTCCCAGGCGAGGGCCTTGATCTCGTCGCGAATCCGGTTGGCGTAGTGGTACGAGAGGATAACCACCGCGCGGCGGTCGAGCGGGTGCTCGGCTTTGCGCCGCGCATCGCGATAGGCCTTGGCATCCAAGATGAACGTTGGGAGGTTGAACTTCTCTTCGAGCTCGAGCGCCCACTGCTTACGAAGCGACGCGGGACAGAGCACCAGCAACCGGCGCTTGCGCTCCGCCCAGAACTGACAGAGCACGATGCCCGCCTCGATGGTCTTCCCGAGCCCGACCTCATCGGCAAGTAGCACCCCCTTGGAGAGCGGTGATTGGAGGGCGAAAAGAGCCGCTTCGATCTGGTGAGGGTTCAGATCCACCGCCGCATCAAAGAGGGACATCGACAGGCGGTCGAGGCCGGCGCCCCCCTGCCGTGTGAGGTCGTGCGCGTAGTACTTGGCGTGATAAGCCGTAAGCAAGGCTGCCCCCCTTACCGGGTGACCTGTTTCGACAATTGCTGCAGCAGAGCCGACAGGTCCTCCTTGCGGTACAGCCGGTAGCCGTTCACGGGATGCCGGAAGGTCGGCAGCTTGCCCGCCCGGCTCCAGTTCCTCACGGTGTTCTCGGACACGCCGAGGAACTCGGCGGCCTCCTTCACCTTCAGGTAGTCCCGGAATGTCTCCATGGGTGCCTCCCGTGCCCTGGCCCTCAAGGAC
Source organism: Deferrisomatales bacterium (assembly GCA_029211085.1). GTDB lineage: Bacteria > Desulfobacterota > Deferrisomatia > Deferrisomatales > JARGFW01 > JARGFW01. The sequence continues at coordinate 24,555 of JARGFW010000021.1, forward strand.
GGCCAAACCTTACCAAACCAGACCTTTCGACGCGAGGCGAAACGGCGACTCTCCGGAAGGTGTCTAGCTGGTCGGTCTGTCCTTGTCCCGGATGTGACGACTCCCTGTGGCCCGTGTTCCCAACACACCTGGCGCTCAAAGGGGGGCGAGTTCGTCGAACGACGACGCGGCGCGGCGCCCTGGGCGCCTGGCGGGCTGGGCGGAACAGGACGCTCCGCCGTGCCCGTGGCCGCGTCTGCGGCCCACGGAGACCGCACCCACTGGGCCTTAGCGCCCACCCGGCCGCAAAGGGCCGATGAACGAGATGGTACCTCACCGACTGCGCTGGAGAAGTGGCCACCTACATGGGCCACCTGCGGCCGTGGGAGCAGGATTCGATTTCCTGCAACACAAGCCGCACGGCCACTTGGTTTGGGCCAGAGGTCAACCGCGGCCAAACACCTGGGTCGTTGGCTCTCCCGCGCCCGCCTTCCATCCCCCAAACGCGAGAAACGGCCTCCTCAAGCAGATATCAAGATCGTGACACGACCGTTCCATACCGGACCGGTCCACCACGATCGAGGAGGAGCCGACCATGACGAACACCACCCTGGGTGGGGCGGACGACCGGGTCCGAGAACTCTCCCACCGCCACCACGATGCCGCCGTCCCCGTGCCCGAGATCCGCTTCGATGACCTCTCCACCGTGCGCATCTCCGGTGAAGAGCACCGACTGCGCCCCACCGCCCAGGCTGCGGTGGCCTCCCGCCTTGGCGTCCCCCTCTCCTACCTGCGCAAGTGCCCCCCCGACGTCCAGGCCTTCAACCTCAACCACTGGCTCGAGAAAGAGCCCAACGAGGAACTCTTCCTGCGCTTCGACGGCCCCGAGGTGCGCGCGGTGTTCACCACCCGCTACGTGCCGGTGGACAACCCCGCCGTGCTCGACCGCCTGGCGGGCCTGGGCTACGCGCCGGAGACCCCGGTGCGCCTCCGCCTGGACGATGGGTTCATGCATCTCACCATCCCCGACGAGTCCCGTACCTTCACCGTCAGGCCGGAGGACCGGGTCACCCCGGGCCTGAGCATCGGGAACTCGGAGGTTGGCCTTTCGAGCCTCACCCTGGCCGCCTTCTTCCTTCGACTCGTCTGCACCAACGGCATGGTGACCCGCACCGAGGTGGGGGCGAGCTACCGTCACCTGAGCCGGAAGGTCCTCGACGAGTTCCCTTCGGCGCTCTCCCGCGTGGGCGAGGCCCTGGAGACGAGGAGTTCCCAGTTCTGGGTGTCCCTCGACAGCCCCGTCCACGACCCCGACGCCACCTTCCGCTCCCTGGGTCGACGCTTCCTGCTCACCCCCGAGGAGCAGGACGCCACGTCCTGGGGCTGGGACCACGAGCCCGGCCCGACCATGTTCCACGTGGTCAACGCCTACACCAAGGGCGCCCAGCGCCCCGGCCTCCCCGTGGAGTCGAGCTACCGCCTGGAGCGCGTGGGGGGAGACGTGCTGTCCCTGGTGCATTGAGCCCCACCGCGGTCCCTGGCCCCGTTGGCCGATCCGCAGCTAGCCCTTTCCCACTGCACCATTTGGGTGCCCCCGTTCCGGAACATCCCATTGTCGGGGGCGTCCCTCTCACACCGCGCCGTGCGCCACGAGCCCCCGATGGCCACGGCGTACCTCGGGAGACCGAGAACGCACAAGAAGGAGGAAGAGAGCATGTCCGTATCGAAGACCGATCTGGTGGTGGCGATGTCCCAGGCCATGGGCGTCGCCAAGGAGAAGGCCGCGGTGGCCCTCGACGCCCTGGTGGGGCGGGTGGCCGCCGCGGTGGAGGAGGGGGACCGGGTGGTGATCCCCGGCCTCGGCACCTTCACCCGGGCCGACCGCAAGCCCCGCAAGGGCCGCGACCTGCGCACGGGAGAGTCACTGGTGATCCCGGCCTGCCGGGTGGCGAAGTTCTCCGCGGCGAGGAGCCTCGCCAAGCGTCTGAACCCGGAGGTCCCGGAAGCCACGGAAGCCCTGGAAGCCACGGAAGCCCGTGAGGTACCTGAGGCCCCCGTGCCACTGCGGACCCTCGGGCCGCGGCAGCGCCCCGCGAACCGGCCGGTGAAACCCCCGGTCAAGGCCCCGGCCTTCCCGGACAAGGGGTGAGCGACCACAACCCGGACGAACCCCCAACCAAGAGGAGACCCCGACCATGCAAAGAGAACAGTACCCCCCACTGGCCACACGCCTGAAGCACGCCGTCCTGGAGGGACGCCTCCCCCGGAAGTTCACGGTCCGCGACATGGAGCGCTGGAAGCAGG
>JARGFW010000021.1:26937-38414 GCA_029211085.1 Deferrisomatales bacterium
GAGGGACGCCTCCCCCGGAAGTTCACGGTCCGCGACATGGAGCGCTGGAAGCAGGAGGAGGACCCCCGGAAGAGCAACGGCGAGCCCTTCACCAAGGACTGCGCGACCCTACTCAGCAACGCCACCGTGCGCGACCCCGACGCCCCGTGGACGCCGAACCGCAACCGGAAGTTCCTGCGTTGGACGAAGGCCGAGAACGGCGAGCGCGTCTACGAGCTGGACCCCGCGAAGCTCTGGTGAGGGACACGTGCCCTGCGCGGTCGAGCGGAGTGAACCCCCAACGAAGAGGAGAGCCACAGTGAGTCTGACAAAGAGCGACCTGATCTCTCGCATGGCCTCGGAGGCCAGCATCACGAAGGCGGCCGCCGAGGCGGCGCTGAACGGAGCACTCGAGGCGATGGGCGAAGCGCTCGCCCTGAAGGGCAAGGTGTTGATCGCCGGTTTCGGGATCTTCGACGTGACCCATCGCAACGCACGCGCCGGCCGCAACCCGCGCACTGGCGAGGCGCTCCAGATCCCGGCGTCGAACTCGGTGCGCTTCAAGGCGGGCAAGCGCCTCGCCGAGCGCGTGAACCCGTAGCCAGGACGGCCGTCCACCTCGGGCGGCGAGACGAGTCCCACCACAAGGGCCGGTACCCAGCGCGGGTACCGGCCCTTTCTGTGATCCAGGAGGAGACAGCCATGAAGGTCATCAAGTCACTTGAAGACGCCGAGACCTCCGGCTTGGCCGCCCCGGTGCGGGACCTGACCCGGCGACTGGTGGAGGATCTGATCCACATTTACTCAAACGAAGGCGGTGGGCAGTGGGACCCGGAGTTGGACGGCCACGTGCTCATCATCGAACCCGGGGACGGGGACGACGCCGTGGAGGAGGCCATCGGATACCGCCTGGCGGACGCACCCCTGGAGGGCGTGACCCGGGAGGACGGCTGCTACGTGTCCTGCGTATTGTGGAACAACGAGGCCGGCCTGAGCCTGGTCATCGTCGACCACGAGGGCATGGACCCGGCCACTCGGCAGGTCCTGGAGGACGGGCTGCTCGACGGGTGCGCCGATGGGTGAGGACCACGCCCAGCACTACGACGAGCGGTCGTTCTGGGAGAAGCTGGCCAACCTGCCCGTCTCCGCCGGCTGCGACGTCGCCCGCAAGGCGCTGACGCTCTGGTCCGTGCTGGCGGCGGACTCGACACCCCTCTGGGCCAAGGCCCTGATCACGGGAGCCCTGGGATATTTGATCCTGCCGTTGGATTTCTATCCCGACCTGCTGCCCGGCGGCTTCTCTGACGACCTGGTCGTGATGGCTCTCGCCCTTTCCGAAGTCGAACTCTACGTCACGCGCGAGATCGAGGCGGAGGTGGAGAGCCGCCTGCCGGCACGGTGCCGGAGCCGACTGCGCCTGCCACCCCCCTGAACCCGGAACCGTCCACCACCCACCTGACGGCCCCTGCCCACCCGGCAGGGGCCTCTTTGCTCTGGAGAAACGCCATGGAGAAAACAGCAACCCTGACGGTGGCCCCCAAGGGCTATCCGTTCCCGGTCAGCAGGGCCCTGATCGCCATCCTGCAACAGGAACTCGACCGGGCCGGCGTCGCCCCGGGCACACCGGCCATCGTCCACTTCCGCGACCCCGATTACTCCCCTGAGACCGGTGGCTTCCATCCCGTGGAGGTCTCGGTCGCGGCGGACGGGACCATCCAATACTTGACGGATTTCGCCTTCTACGGCTCTGGGCCCTTCGCGGAGCTGGGGAAGGAGATCGACTTCGATTTCGGCCTGGAGCTCTTCCAACACATGGGGCGGGAGTTCCCGATCGCCCGTGGCAGGGAGCTGTTTCAGCTCTGGCAGTCGAACTTCTGCGCCTACCACCGGATGGGCACCTACACCGTCGAGGTGGTGGAGGGGCCATGAGGGCGCCACCGAACCACTACCGAAGCGCCGCACCTGCCACGACACAGCGCCCCGGCAACCCCGGGGCAGGGAGACACAACCATGAGCCAACCCGACAAGCAACCCGACCTGTGCCTCGCCACACCCCGGTGCCTCGAGTGCACCGAACTCGCCGAGAGCGTCCTGGAGACCCTCTTCGGTGACGCAGGGCTGACGCCCGACGACCAGGACCCGCAGGGCTTCCACTACGCCGGCGAGACCGTGGTCGACTGGAACTCGCAGGCACCGGTGAGAGGCCCCTGGGGCGCCTTCCGGCTGCGCTGCCCGAACGGACACGGCTGGAACTCCCACGCCGTCGGGGGGCGCGATCCAACGCACCTGGAGAAGACCATCGAGGGCTACATCCGGAGCTTCGGCCCCTGGCTCGCCGGGTACGCCGGGGAGGCGTTGGCCTGCGGCGCCCTCACGCCGGATGAGCGGGAGGAACTGACGACGCTCCCCGCGCGGGCGCTCCTCTCCACAGCGCTCAAAGAACTCGCTGGCTCCCTCGAACCCGAGGGCCGCTCCGAACGCCTGCGCTTCCGCCGGCAAGCGACCGACACCTACGCCCTGACGCCCACGCCCGACCCCCCGGAACCGGAGTAGCCACGACGCTCCAGGCGTCACCGGGAGTCGATCACCTAAACCCAAGAGCCGGCGGAGAACACTCCCCCCCAGCACGCAAGAGGAGACAGACCCATGGACAAGCCCGCTGCACCCCCGAGGACCTCCAAGGTCCCGGTCTACCGCTGCACTTTGGTGAGAGAAGGCACCGTAGACGCGGAGCCCTATCGCACCAGCGCCTCGGTGGCCGAGACGGCCCGCAAGATCCTCGACGACTACGACCGAGAAGTCTTCCTCGTTCTGCTCCTTGACGCGCGGAACCGACTGATCGGTCTCAACGTCGCGAGCGTGGGGACGCTGACCGCCTCGCTGGTGCACCCAAGAGAAATTTTCAAACCAGCCATCTCGGCATCGGCATCGGCCGTGATCGGGGTTCACAACCACCCTTCCGGAGATACCGAGCCGAGCCGGGAAGACCGGGAGCTGACCCACCGGCTGCGCGAGGCGGGGAAGATCTTGGGCATCCGCTTCCTCGATCACGTGATCGTGGGAGGCCCGGGGCAGCACTACTCCTTCGCCGATGCCGGAGAGTTCCCGCCGGAGTAGGTCGCATCCCGGTGGCGCCACGGAGGAGAGACGGTCGGTCAACGGAGCACAACGCAAGAAGGAGAACACCCGATGGACGAGAACAGGGAGGAGATCGTGGCGCTGGAGCTAGAAATGCTCAGCTCCGTGCACCACCTGAGAGAAGTCGAACCCCACGGCAACGAGGACACGGCCTGGGAGGGCAGGGTGGACGGGCACCCCGTCCGGATCGCACGGTTCCCGGGCGACAGCCTGGGCGCGCCGTGGCTGTCGGTGCAGGTGGCCTTCGGCGCGGTGCGGCACGTGGACTGCGGTGCGAGGCCACACCTGGGGGAGAAAGGTCTGGCCCACGCGAGCTCCAGCTTCGGGCCCGGCTTCGGCGGAACGGCGCTGGCGGGGCACGAGATCGAGGGATTCCGCTGGCGGGTGTCGGCTGTGGCCCCGCGGTGCCGGACCTGTTGCCAGGGTCCCGGAGGCTGGACTGACGGCTACATCCTCAGCGAGGACATCGTGACCCATCTGCTGGGCTTCGAGGCGAGCTGCTCCGCGGCCCGCGGGGCTGACGGCGATGCTTTCCTCGACGCCTGGGAGACGGCAAGACCTGGTTGGTAAGGAGCGCCAACCAGGGGCCGCAGGAACGGCGGCCAGACACCAACGACACCTGGAAAACGGAGGATACCGATGGGAACCACCAGACCACTGCAACGAGAGGACCTGCGCAACGTCGGGTCGCTCATCACCTATACAGGGACCGATGGGGCCGAGACCTGCGTCGGCGACCTAGCCTACTTCGAGGGCCACGGCGCCTACGACCCGAGCCGGGGGAAGCTGCCCCTGACCCGGGAGGAAGCAGCGGCCCACAACGCGGCGCTGGACCAGGCGCTGCTGGAGGGGTTGGACCGGAACTGCGCGGTCGGCCAGGGCGGCTACGCCTACCTGGGGGACGGGAAAATCACGACTTTCGTCGGGACCGTTGTCTCCGAGGACGTCACCGTGCGCGGCGCCTCGGTCACCTTCCGCCGTAAGGGCAAGACGTATCGCGGCAGGCTCGGGAACGACCGCACCTGCTTCAACTACCGGAGAGTCACCTGAGGCGAACGCCCGAAAGGAACACGCGAATGGAGAAGAAAAACACCGTCACCGTCAGCTTCAACTTCCAGCTCGGGCCCGGCTTCGACCTGCTCGAGGTCCACGCCGCGCTCGACCCGGTGGCCAGGAGTCACGGGTTCCGTCAGAGCGGCGCCGGCACCTGGCTGGAGACCGCGGTCCGGGACGTCGGGGGGAGCATCCCCGCGGGGAACCTGGAGGCGATGGACGTCGAGCTGCGCAGAGAGCTGGGCGAGAGGTACCTGGGCTACGAGGGTCCCGACCGGTAGGACCACACCGGCCCCGACACGGAAGAAGGAGGAACCCACGGGACTCCGGGCGAAGAGCTCGGAGGCTCCCCTGCGACAAGGAGGCAAGACACGATGCAAACGGAACCTGCGGTCACCCTGGCCGCCCTCGAGGCCGCCTTCACCGAGGCTGACGAGGACCTGCGGCGAGACCTCTCTGCGATCCACGTCCGGCTGGTCCGCGACTGCCCCTCCGACCTGGACCTGACCCTGGAGGTCGCTGTCCACGGTGCAGGTGGGGAGCACTCTCCGCCGGTGCTCCGCGAGATCGTCCAGGGTCCACACCACCGGGCCGCCTGCGACGACTTCGAGCGCTGCGGGGTCGTGCGCGCCGGGTCCCTCCTCGCCCTGTTCGAGCCGGCGGTGTTGGACCTGCTCGGTGACCTGGGGCTCCCGGTCAGCGTGAACCCGGGCTGGCCCACGGAGGTGAGCCTTCAGCCCTTCAGTAACGACCTGGGGCACCCCCTGGACCCGGAGGAGTGCTGACCGCACCCCCAGATCCTGCCGGCCGGCAGACCCGTCCGACGGCCGCAGCGACACCCGCGAGAGGGGAGAATCCACCCTGAAAGACAGCCCGGCGGAACGCCCACGGACAGCCACCTAACCCGCAAAACGAACAGATCATTGTCCCCGGCGGGAAAACGGACGGTACCTCACCGGACAAATCGTCCAGTGAGGTGGCCAAAACGGGCAGACGCGCCCGGACCCCGTGACCGCCGCAACCGAACAGGACGAGAAGAGAGGAGGTGGCAGAGATGGCGACTACGACGAACCGGACTTTCCGGTTCACGGAGAAGGCGGTCCAGGCGCTGCCGGTGCCGGACGATGGACGGGCCAAGGCCCAGTGGAGCGACGCGGGCTGCACGGGGCTCAAGCACGTGGTGACCGCGGGAGGGAAGAGGCGCTGGGAGTTCCGCTACACCCACGGCAGCCGAAAGTGCGTGATGCCGCTCGGGCCCTACCCAGCTGTGGGACTCCCCGATGCCCGCAAGAAGGCCCTGGCGGCTCAGGCCGAGCTGGCGGAGGGGCGTGACCCCATGGACGAGTCCCGGCAGCGCCGCGCGGATCTGACGGTCGCCGAGTTCTGCGAGGAGCATTTCGTCCCCCACCAGAAGGCCTCCAAGCGGAGCTGGGAGACCGACGTCTTCATGCTGAACCGCCGGATCCTCCCCGTGCTCGGAAAGAAGAAGCTCCGGGATGTGACCCGCCACGACGCCGTGCAGCTCCTCAACTCCGTGGCTGCCGTGCGGACCCAGACCACCGCGAACCGCCACCTCACGTGCCTGGCGAGGCTGTTGAGCCTGGCCCAGCAGTGGGGCTTCGTGCCGGAGAACGTGGCCCGGGGTGTGAAGAAGTTCCGCGAACAGCAGCGCAAGGAGCGGTTCCTGAGCCCCGAGGAGGTCCGCCGGCTGGACGCGGCCCTGAGGGCGCAGAAGAACGCCGTGGCCGCGGGCGCGGTGCGGCTGCTGCTCTGGACGGGGATGCGCCGCGGCGAGGCGACCGGACTGCTCTGGGAGGACGTCACCCTCGAGGGAGAGGCCCCGAGCCTCTACCTGCGGCAGACGAAGTCGGGCCGGCCGCGCACGGTGCCCCTGAACAGCGCCGCCATCCAGGTGCTCCGGAAGATGCTGAAGTGTGGGGTCAAGGGAAACCCCCACGTGTTCCCCCGGGACAACGACCTCGGCCACGTGTGGGACCTGCGGTGGCTCTGGGGGCAGACGAAGAAGGCCTGCGGCCTGGAGGATAGTCTGCGCCTCCACGACCTCCGCCACAGCTTCGCCAGCAGTCTGGTCCAGAACGGCACCAGCCTCTACGTCGTCCAGAAGCTCCTGGGACACGAGAGCCCGACCATGACCCAGCGCTACAGCCACCTGGGAGACGGCGTGCTTCGACTGGCCAGCGAGACCGTCGCGGATCAGGCGACGGACGAGGAGTAGACGTGACTGTGGGGTGCCCCGGTGGGCACCCCACTTTTCTTCACGTCCGGGGAGGCACGGTTGAAGGCCGCCTTCGAGGAAGCCCCTCTCTCAGCCTGGCACCAAGACCCGTCTCCACCTAGCCCGTGCGCCGAGATGAGAGTGCTCTCGTTACCTGGGGGAGTCGAGCTCCTTGGGCCGTGGGTTGCCGGGGACTGTGCAACCGTCAGTGGTCTTCGGCGGGTGATCGAAGCAAGGAAGAGCGCTGTTGCCAGCCGCCATCGTTTCAAGGATTTTGCCAGGCATCTTCGGGAGCGTCCCGAAGGTAAGTGGGACCTTTTGCAGCGACCGACTTGGTTACCCCTCGGGTGTTGCCGCCGCAGGAGATTCGCCGCCACTGCCGACTATGCGGTCCGCGACGCGAGCGGATCGCCGTAGACGGCCATGGCGAGGTCGTCGTCGGGAGAGGCCCCGAAAGATTCCCTGACTGCGGCATTCGCCTCGAAACACGCGTCGATGATGGCCGCGCCCAACATCCACCGGTCGAGGAAAACCGGCAGCCAATGGGGTGGGACCGACGTGCTTAGTGGCCAAGGTGGAGCAACAACCGCGCGACAGCCACGGTGGAGCAGTTGCTTCGCGAGGCCGACCGTCGTGCTTGCGCCGGGATGTTTGTCAATGCGTCCCCCAGAGCAGACAAACAGCACGACCACGCCGACCCTGGAGAGGGCGCCGGAGAGCGTCGATGCTGCCAGCGCGAGGTCCACATCATCGGCCACAACGCGGAAGAAGCGTTTGTCCTCACCCAGGCCGCCGTGTGCAGCCACGATCACCATGTCTGATCCTTCGAGGTCCGAGGGCGGGCGGCCGCCGCTGGACAGTGACACGCCGTGGTGCTCAAAACTCTCCCGTAGCCGCTCTGCCAGGACTGCCAGCGCTGGCAGACCCTCGGCAGGCAACGCATCCGGTATCCAGGCCTGGATGCGCCCGTCTCCGAGCCATGGGGTCCGGCGAGCGGCCTCTAGCCACCCTAACGACGGGGCGAGCGCGAGGCGGCGGGTCTCGCCCGCCAATGCCCCATCGATTTGCAGTAGATTCGGAGGAAACGCCTGCAGTTCGGTACCGGCGACAATCACCGCACGTTCCGGTAGCGCAGTTACGCCAAGATGTTCAGTGCTGGTGTAGAAGTCGTGCGATGTGTCGTGCCTCGGGTCCTGGTACTCGTACGGGTACTTGCCTCGCCATTCCCGTAGAGCGTCCGTGGAGAAGGTCGCAACCGCCTCGACGTGCGCTGTGACATTCTCGTCAGTGAAGTCGACTCGAGTGAGTCCATTCTCGGCCACGCCCAGCATGACCACCGGCAAACCGCCTTTCGCGATTGAATGGGCGACGTCCACCGGTCCCTTGACAGACGTGAAAAGCAGCTCTCCAGCTTTCGTCTCGCCGAGCGGCTTAAGAGCATGGTCCGCCATAATTTCGATGGCGAGCGTCGCGGCGTCGGGACTGCCAGCCAGGCCGGAGGCAAGCATGTGCTTGGCGCCGAGCACTAGGTGTCGAAGATCGAATCCCACGTCGTCGGCGTACCGGGCCGCTTCGATCTTGCCAGCGAGCGCAGTCAATCCCTCTGGTGTTGGCGCGGCATCGGCTGAAATTCGTATCAGCGACTTCGCCGCGTCGCCGACGCGGTCCGTGCCAGAAGCGAGGGCCACCATGGCCGCATTCGGAACCTCCACATGGGCATCGCGAGCTATTCGAGTGAGCGATGCCAGCAGGATCGTGGCCGGTGTTGGGTCGTCATCCGCTTCGAGAACCTGCGTGACGTTGTTGGCTGTGCTTGTAAGGAGGTCAATGAGTTCGTCGTGGTCAAGGCCATTGTGGTCGAGTCCCGCCAGCCGAAGTTACAGGTCAATTGTGTCTAGCCAATGGGCACGACTCTCGGCGAGTCCGACTTGCTCGAGCGCGGTGCGAGCCTTCTTGAGGGACGGTGGGGCGAGGGTGATCAGTCCAACATCCCTCAAGAGGCGCACGGACAGATAGCTCTCGTACCAGACCTGGTACCAGTCTGCCTCCTCGTCAGCAGCAAATGCGCAGGCGAGACCGATCAATCCTTCTAGAACATTGCCCATTCGCGCGTAGATGTCGGCGAATGTGTACCAGGCGATGCGCACGCGGTGCGGATCGTCGCCGGCACATTCTAAGGCCTGTTCCGCCAAGTCCCGCGCGCGTTGGTTCCGACCGAAGGTCGCGAAACATCCTGCCGCCAACTTAAGCACGACGAGGTCATCATCCGGCTGGTTTCCGAGCGGCGCGATCGACGTAGCGAGGAGCAGGCAGTTCTCGATGGCCCTGGCATCTAACTCATCACCGAAGTTCTTCCCGGCGTGCTCTGTCATCTTGACGATCCCGGCGACAACCTCTTCGGCGGGGGCGGTCAGCTTCTCGGCGGGAAACTTCGCCCGCCCGAGCACAATGCCCGGCTGCTGGGAGAAGTGCTCGAGACCGGCCTCCATAATTGGCACTAGAAGGTCGAGGTCACATGGCTGCGCCCGCTCCTTGAGAGGCTTGCTCGGCCGCACGCTAATCTCGCGCTCGCCGAAGCGTATGACGACCATCGCCATCACCGCGACAGAGCTTGCGCCGCCGAGCATTTGCGGTGAGAGCAGCCCTGCCAGGCGTATCCGTGTCCGGCCATCGAAAGGGTGTCGCGAAAGCCATTGCACCGCCGCGCTTACGACTGCGATAGCCATATCCTTATTGCAGTTGGGGTCTAGGGTGAGAGTGCCGCGCTCGAACATGTCAAGCGCCTTCCACAGCGTCAGGTCGTCGAATTGGCCATCGGCTTGGGGGCCGGCCAGGAGGAATTCGATCGCGACCCCCCGATTGCCGCGTCGCTCCATGTGGGCTGCGACGGCGTGGAGTGCTTGCTCTGCTCGCGTCGGCCACTCAGCGCGAGACTCATCGAGTGTAGCTCTCGGATCGAATGGCGTGACCGCTAACCGGTCACTCAGCCATCGCTGAAAACGTGCCTCTTCTGAGAATTCCTCGCCGCCGGCGGTTTCGAGGACCGTGGCCGCCTCATCGTGGCGACCATCTTCGATTAGGTTGTACGCGTCCCGCTTGGCGAGCAGGCTGCACCGGGGCAACCTTTTCCGCAGCGTCTTTTCGACAGCCGCACTCAATGCGTCATCGCCGAGCCTGTCGGCGCGCTGCAGGGCCTCTTGCAGGAATTCGGCATGACTGAGGTCTGGAATCGCCCGTTCCAGCAGTTCTTTCGCTATGACATCGAGGCCCGCTTCTTGGGCCACGCCACCGAACGCCAAAGCCGCTTCCGCAGTCTGGGCCTCGATGATCTCCGCTGCGTTCCGAAACTCGGATTCAACGAGGGGGATCAAGCCGGCTGCGGCGAACGCTTTCATACGTTCGAGCACCCTACGCTCAGTAGATAGATCTGTAACCTGGTCGATCTCGGCTAGCGCCTGGTTGGTTGCGCCCGCGATGGCGAGTCCATGCCACCTCTCCCTTAGAGCCGTCAGCTGAAGTTGGGTTAGGCGTTCGGATACTGCGCATACCAACCCGCAATGATCGATACTCTGGAGCAATTCGCGATGTTCTTCCCTTTCTGGCCACCAGTCGTCGGCATCCAACGCGACGTAGCTGCCGTTCCCGACGGCGACCGGAGCCACCATACTTGCGAGGCGAGCAAGCTGCGGCGCCCACACGTCTTCGTAAGCTTCCATCACGTCCGGGAGGGGCAACGGCGTGCGGTAGCGTGTCGCCGCAGGCACCACGAACGCCGCTTTTTCGCTTCCTCTACCAACCAGAGCCACTATGTGCCCGGCGTCCAGGCTGTCTGCAACGAAGAATTGGATACGTGGCGACAGCTCACCTCGTACGCCGGAGCCTTGCGAACTGCCCGCAAGCTGCGCGACGCAGCGGTGGTACCCATCCTCAACGTTCTTGCGGGTGGTCAGACCAGAGCCGGGGGGCATAATTATCACGACCCGAGCGACTGCGGGCCCTTCCTCCCTCGCGAGCGCCGTCAGCAGCGCTGCGTGTTCGCCGGCCCGTCCGAAGGCACCATCACCGATGATGAAGAGATCGACACCAGGGCTAACGCCATTCCGAAGGTAGAAATCCTTGAGCCCAAGCCTTTCATGATCCTCCGGTACGCCACCGCCATCACCAATACTGGCAGGCGGAATACGGATGGTACCTGCGCTTGCTTCGCTACCGTTCTTCATGCCGCTCCTTCCATCGTGTCCCCTTGCCGCGAGCCTTGGTGGTGTCGATTAATGAGGATATCAACGATGGGCCGCACTGAAGCATGGTCGCCATCTCCCGGGACACCGAGACCCAGAAGAGCAGGGGCCGGAAGGTGCGGCGCCTTCAGAAAGGCTATATCTTGAGACGGTAAGGGGGCGCCCAGGCGTCCAAAAGGAGTCTATCTCAAAAGTCTGTCGCTACAGTTCTGAAATTGGGTAGATGCTTTTGGAAGATGGGCAGTCCCCACTCCTGTCCAAGAACGCGAACTTCAAAATGGATGAAACGCTGAGTTGATGGGGATTTCCGGCGCATACGCCGAACCGACAACCTCCACCATGAAAAATGCCCCTCAAGATGGGTATGGTATGGGCTGCCAGGCACCAAACCACCACCCACGAGAAGGGCAGTCGAATGGTACGCACCGCCAGCATTTTCAGTCAAATCCTACGTCTCGTAGACCGCGTTCACTTCACCCGTCTGGCCCGGCAGCACCAGTCCAATCGCTACACCAAACGGTTTACGGCGTGGGACCACTTCGTCACCATGGTGTTCTGCCAACTGGCCCAGGCCAAGAGTCTGCGCGAAACCTGCGATGGGCTGGGCTCGGCCGTGGGCAAGGCCGCCCACCTCGGCATCCGCAATCTGGCCAAGAAATCCACCCTGGCCTACGCCAACGAGCATCGCTGCGCAGTGTTGTTCCGCACGCTGTTCTTCCAACTCTCCACCCAACTGCATCAGTCCGGGATGGGCGGCCGGCGGAAGTTTCGGTTCCGTCACAAGCTCCTCAGCCTCGACGCCACCGTGATCACCCTGTGCCTGAACCTGTTCC
>JARGFW010000288.1 GCA_029211085.1 Deferrisomatales bacterium
ATGAAAACTGGTCTTCTGCAAACGAACGGCGATGCGTTGGCCGCCGTGGAGGCTCTGCTCAAGGGGTTCCTGGAACGGGGTGTGGTGGACGAGGTGCTGGTGCCGGCCCGGGTGCCGTCCGGCGGCACCCAACTGAGCCTGTTCGCCGATGCCGAGTTGATGCAGGGGGTGAACCCCTGGGCCCCGGTGATGCCGGTGCAGGGCGCCCGAGCGGTGTCGAATCTGGCGTTCACCGATCCGGGGAGGCGGGTCGCCGCGGTGCTGCGCCCCTGTGAGGCCCGTGCGGTGATAGAGCTGATCAAGCTCAAGCAGATCAAGCCCGAGCAGCTCACCTTCATCACCGTCGACTGCCCCGGCACGTACGAGCTGACCTCGTTTGCCGAGAGCGGCGTGGACGCCGCGGAGGTGAGCAAGGGCCTGCTCGGCGGCATGCAGTCCGGTACGCCGGCCGCCACCGACGGGCTCGCCTTCCGCACCGCATGCTCCATCTGCGAGTTCCCCTCCGCCGAGTGGGGTGCTCTGCGGATCCAGGTGTTTGGCGCCGATGCGGGCAACGCGTTGGGGCTGCAGGCCGAGGACGCGTTCGCCGCCGCCTTGGCCGCGGCCGATCTGGCGACCTTCGACGAGTCGACCGTGGACGGCCGCGCCGGGGTGGTGAAAAGCCTCTGCAGTGAGCGGGTGGCGGCTCGGGACGCGTTGCTGGCCCAGTTCCAGGGCGACGCCGGTGGCCTCGATGGATTGAGGAAGGCGTTCTCAACCTGCATCCGCTGCTACAACTGCATGGAGAACTGCCCCATCTGCTACTGCAAGCTGTGCATCTTCAAGTCCCCCACCTTCGATCACCCGGGCGAGATGTACACCCGCTGGGCCCAACGCAAGGGTGCCCAACCGATGCTGGCCGAGACCACCCTGTTCCACCTCACCCGGTTGAACCACATGAGCACCTCGTGCATCGGCTGCGGTCTGTGCGACACCGCCTGCCCCATGGGCCTGCCGGTGGCCAGCCTGTTCCGCTCCGCCGCCCAGGGGGTGCAGGGCATGCTCGAGTACCAGCCCGGCCGCAGCCTGGACGACCCGATCCCGCTCACCGTGTTCCGGGAAGACGAACTGCAGGCGGAGGCGGGGGCGAAAGATTAGGGACAGCACTCAGCGATAAGCGGTCGGCTGTCAGCTGGGAACGAAGACAAGGCTTTGCAAGGTTCAAGCTGACGGCTGAGCGCTGACAGCTGAAGGCTCCCAATAGGAGGTTCCATCCATGAGTGAAAAGACCACCACCCGAGTGAAAGTGATTGCCAGCGGGGACCGCACCATCCTCCCCGAGGGCACCAAGATGATCCCGGTGTACATCATGGGCAAGAAGTACATGTTGCCCGAGACCCTGACGATCCAGAAGGCGATCGAGTACGCGGGCTACCAGTTCATCCGCGCCTGCGGCTGCCGCGGTGGTATCTGCGGGGCCTGCCCCACCGTGTGGCGGGTCAAGGGGAACTACCAGCTGCAGTTCGGGTTGGCCTGCCAGACCGTGATCGAAGCGGACATGGTGCTGGCACAGCTGCCGTTCTTCCCGGCCAATCGGGCGACCTACAACCTGGACGAGCTGACAGCGGCCGGCGAGGCGATCGCCTCCCTGTACCCCGAGGTGATGAAGTGCGTCGGCTGCAACACCTGCACCCGCGCCTGTCCCATGGAGATCGACGTCATGGGCTACATCAACTCGGCCATGCGGGGCGACGTTGCCCGGGCCGCCAAGACCTCCTTCGACTGCATTCAGTGCGGCCTGTGCTCGGCACGCTGCCCGGCGCAGATCGCCCACTACCACGTGGCCCAGCTGTGCCGCCGGATATTCGGACGCTACGTGCTGCCCCCGGCCGCTCATCTTGAGAGCCGGGTCGAGGAGATCACCTCCGGCCGGTACGACGGCTTCCTGGAGGAGTTGAAGGGGAAGAGCGAGGACGAACTGCGCAAGCTCTACGTGGGGCGCGAGCCCGAACCCCAGGACTCCACCGGCTGGGAACCCCGGGACAAGACGTATCTGTAGGCGGTCAGCCGTCAGCGTTCAGCGGCCAGCTGGGACCGATGCACACCAATGCCAAAACGGGTTTGTCTTTAGCTGACAGCTGAGCGCTGACGGCTGACAGCCAGAAGGAGTTGAACCATGGGTTACACACCGGAGATGCAAGAGCTCATCAAACGCGTCGAGGCCACCCGGGCCGAGCGCGTGGAGCGCTCCAAACGGGGCGAGGACTTCACCCCCATGACCCTGGACGAGCGTGCCCAGGTGCTGGAGAAGTTTCACCCCGACTACATGCCCGACGGCCGCCGCCCCATGCGGGTGGGCCCCAACAAAGGCGACGTCTACCCCGAGGAGGTGGCCGACGTGCTGGAGTCCTACCCGCGCATCCACCCCGACCAGGTGGATCTCGGGGCCCTGCCCACCCAGACCGCCGACGTGCTGGTGGTGGGGGGAGGGGGGGGCGGCAGCTCGGCCGCGCTGCTCGCCGCCGAGGCCGGCTGCAGCGTGATCCTGGCCACCAAGCTGCGCCACGGCGACGCCAACACGGTGATGGCCGAGGGCGGCATCCAGGGCGCGGACCACGAGGTGGACAGCCCCTACTTCCACTTCATCGACACCGTGGGCGGCGGCCACTTCACCAACCGCGCGCCCCTGGTGGCGGCCCTGGCCCACGACGCGCCCCTGGTGATCGCCTGGCTCGAGAAACTGGGCATGATGTTCGACAAACTCCCCGACGGCCGCATGCTGGTGCGCCACGGTGGCGGCACCAGCCGCAAACGCATGCACTCCGCCGGGGACATGACCGGCTCCGAGATCATGCGGGTGCTGCGCGACGAGGTGCGCAACCGCGGCGATCGGATCGAGGTGATCGAGTTCGCGGCCGCGATCGAGGTGCTCAAGGACGCCCAGGGCCGCGCCTGCGGGTGCCTGTTCTACAACCTCGAAACCGAGGAGTACTTCGTCGTCCGCTCCAAGGCGGTGGTGCTGGCCACCGGTGGCAACGGCCGCCTGCACATCCAGGGGTTCGCCACCACCAACCACTACGGAGCCACCGCCGACGGTCTGGTGATGGCCTACCGCGCCGGCGTGCCCATGGACCTCCTGCACTCCACCCAGTACCACCCCACCGGCGCGGCGTACCCGGAGCAGAACGTGGGGCTGCTGATCACCGAGAAGGTGCGCGGCCTGGGCGCCAACGTGCTCAACATCCA
Organism: Deferrisomatales bacterium; assembly: GCA_029211085.1. Lineage (GTDB taxonomy): Bacteria > Desulfobacterota > Deferrisomatia > Deferrisomatales > JARGFW01 > JARGFW01. The sequence continues at coordinate 3,226 of JARGFW010000288.1, forward strand.
CGGCGAGCAGTTCGTGTTCGAACGCGAGCCCCGCGACGTGGAGAGTGCCTCGATCATCCGCGAGTGCGTGGAGCGCGGCAACGGCATAACCACTCCGGTGGGTCGCCTGGGCTGCTGGCTCGACTCGCCGATGATCGACATGCTGGAGGGCCCCGGCACCGTGGAGCGCGAACTGCCCGCCAAGTTCGTGCAGTTCAAGCGCTACGGCATCGACATCGCCAAGGAGCCGATGCTCATCTACCCGACGCTCCACTACCAGAACGGCGGCATCAAGATCGATCCGAACGCCGAGACCGGCGTGCCCGGGTTGTTCGCCGCCGGCGAGACCACCGGCGGAGTGCACGGGGAAAACCGCCTGATGGGCAACTCGCTGCTGGACGTCACCGTGTTCGGCCGCCGCGCCGGAGCCAACGCCGCCGAGTACATCCGGGGCCTGGAGGGCGAACCGGGCGAGCCCAACATGGACCACGTGCGGGCCTACGTGGCCGAACTGGAGGAGATCGGCGTGGAACGCACCCGTATCGCCCCGATGCTGCTCCCGGACTACACCACCGACGACGTGCGCAAGCACCAGTTGACGGCCCACTACTACGGGACGATGCGCTAGCGGGCCGGAGGCCCGCGCTGGGAAGCTTGGAGGCTGGGAAGCTGGAAGGAAACCAGCGGGGAGTTCGATCTGACGTTGTAGGTTCTTAAGGGTTTCGGCTTGTAAGCTTCCTAGCGTCCTAGCTTCCTAGCCGCCTAGCGATTCCGGAGGAATCAAATGAACATTCACGAGTACCAGGCGAAGCAGGTACTGAAGGGTTTCGGCGTGGCCGTGCCCCGGGGCATCGTGGCCACCACCCCGGAGGAGGCCGAGGCTGCCGCTACGGAGCTCGGCACCCCGGTCACCGTGGTGAAGGCGCAGATCCACGCCGGGGGCCGCGGCAAGGCGGGTGGCGTCAAGGTGGTCAAGAGCCCGGCCGAGGCGAAGGCAGCCGCTGCCGGCATCCTCGGCAAGAAGCTGGTCACCCACCAGACCGGCCCCGAGGGCAAGGAAGTGCTCAAGGTCTATGTGGAAGAGGGCTGCGAGATCGACCGCGAGCTGTACCTGGGCATGGTGATCGACCGCGCCAGCGGCTTCGTGACGATCATGGCCTCCACCGAGGGCGGTATGGAGATCGAGGAGGTCGCCGCGAAGACTCCCGAGAAGATCCTCAAGGCGTCCATCGACCCGGTCGCGGGCCTGATGCCGTTCCACCTGCGCAACCTGGCGTTCGGCCTGGGTCTCACCGGCGATACGCAGAAGAGCGCCATGAAGTTCATGTCGGGGCTGTACAAGGCGTTCCTCGCCACCGACGCCAGCCTGGCGGAGATCAATCCGCTGATGGTGACCAAGGCCGGCGAGGTGGTGGCCCTGGACGCCAAGATGAACTTCGACAACAACGCCCTGTACCGCCACAAGGATCTGCTGGAGCTGCGGGACACCACCGAGGAGGACCCCCGGGAGCTGGCGGCCTCCGAGTTCGATCTCAACTACATCAGCCTGGACGGCACCATCGGCTGCATGGTCAACGGCGCGGGACTGGCCATGGCCACCATGGACATCATCAAGCTCCACGGCGCCGAACCGGCCAACTTCCTGGACGTGGGGGGCGGAGCCAACGCCGAGCAGGTGACCAACGCGTTCCGGCTGATCCTCTCCGACCCGAAGGTGGAAGCCGTGCTGGTGAACATCTTCGGCGGCATCATGCGCTGCGACACCATCGCCGAGGGCGTCATCGCCGCCGCCAAGGCGGTGGAGATCAACGTGCCACTGGTGGTGCGCCTGCAGGGCACCAACGTGGAACTGGGCCGCAAGATGCTCGCCGACAGCGGGCTCCCCATCATCACCGCCGAAACCATGACCGAAGCCGCCGAACGCGTGGTGGCCGCGGCGAAAGGCTAAGAGCAGGTCAAGGGCTGTTTTTGACGGGATCACACGGATCGCACGGATTTAGAGTCAAAGACAAAGGATTTTCCTGGACAGGATCAACAGGATTTACAGGATGAAAGATCAAGGGCTTTCCGGACTTGTTTTTAGGAATCCGTGAGATCCGTGTGATCCTGTCTAAAAAAAAGGGGTTTCCGGTTTTGCAGTTCCAATCCTGTAAATCCTGTTAATCCTTTCCAAATAGAGGTTTTTCTGGTTTCAAAGGAGAGAGCTATGAGCATCTTGGTCAATAGAGACAGTCGGGTGATCTGCCAGGGCATCACCGGCGGCAACGGCAAGTTCCACTCGGAACAGTGCCTGAAGTACGGCACCAAACTCGTCGGTGGGGTCACCCCCGGCAAGGGCGGCCAGGAGATCCTGGGCGTGCCGGTGTTCAACACCGTGGCCGATGCCGTGAAACAGGAGGGCGCCGACACCACCATGATCTTCGTGCCGGCGCCGTTCGCCGCCGACGC
>JARGFW010000289.1 GCA_029211085.1 Deferrisomatales bacterium
GGCGCACCTTCGCCATCATCTCCCACCCCGACGCCGGCAAGACCACGCTCACCGAGAAGCTGTTGCTCTACGGCGGCGCGATCCACCTGGCCGGCGCGGTGAAGGCCCGCCGCGCGGCCCATCACGCCACCTCCGACTGGATGGAACTGGAAAAGCAACGCGGCATCTCGGTGACCTCCAGCGTGCTGCAGTTCGAATACCAGGGCACCAAGATCAACATCCTCGACACCCCGGGGCACCAGGACTTCTCCGAGGACACCTACCGCACCCTGACCGCCGCCGACGCCGCGGTCATGCTGATCGACTGCGCCAAGGGGGTGGAGACCCAGACCAAGAAGCTGTTCAAGGTGTGCCGCATGCGCGGCATCCCCATCTTCACCTTCGTCAACAAGCTCGACCGGGAGGGGCGCCCGCCCCTGGACCTGCTCACCGAGATCGAGGATGTACTGGGGATCTCCGCGGTGCCGATGAACTGGCCCCTGGGCATGGGCAAACGCTTCGGCGGGGTGTACGACCTGCTGGCCCGCGGCCTCATCCTGTTCGCGACCGGGGATCACGGCAAGCACCGGGTGGCAGCCACCGAGATGGACCCCACCGACCCGCGCATCGCCGACATTCTCAACCCCGCCGACCGCCAGGCGTTCCTTGACGAGGTGGAACTGTTGGAGGGGGCCGGCGAGGTGTTCGCCCGGGAACGCATCAGCACCGGGGAGCTCACCCCGGTGTTCTTCGGCAGTGCCATGACCAACTTCGGCGTCGAACCGTTCCTGCGCCGGTTCCTGGAACTGGCGCCACCCCCGGCCCCGCGGCTCAGCGACCACGGCTTGGTGACGCCGGAACAGGAACGCTTCAGCGGCTTCGTGTTCAAGATCCAGGCGAACATGAACCCCCAGCACCGGGACCGCATCGCGTTCCTGCGGGTGTGCTCGGGCCACTTCCGCAAGGGCATGAAGGTGCGACACGCCCGGTTGGGGCGCGAGGTGACCCTGGCCCTACCCCTGGAGTTCATGGCCCAGGAGCGCAAGCTGGTGGAAGAGGCGTTCCCCGGGGACGTGGTCGGCCTGCACGACCGCGGCACCTTCTGCATCGGCGACACCCTGGCCGAGGGGGAAACCCTGCAGTTCGAGGGGATTCCCCTCTTCTCCCCCGAGCACTTCTGCCGGGTGCGGGTAAAGAACGCCCTGAAGTCCAAGCAACTGCAGAAGGGCCTGCAGCAACTCAGCGAGGAGGGCGCGATCCAGGTGTTCTACCAGCCCCTGGGGGACAAGGATCCGATCGTCGGGGCGGTGGGGGTGCTGCAGTTCGAGGTGTTGCAGTACCGGCTGGAGCACGAGTACGGCGCGGTGGTGCAGTTGGAGCGCATGCCGTTCGAGCTGGCCCGCTGGATCGCCGGCGCGCCCCTGGACGGACCCGCGGTGGACCGGGATCCCAGCTCCATGTGGTGTGAAGACCGCCTGGGCAACCCGGTGGTGCTGTTCAAGAGCGAGTGGGCGATGAACTGGCTGGCCGAGAAGAACGCCAAGACCGAGTTCCGCGAGACCGCCCTCTACCAGGTCACGGACCTGGACTGACCCGCCGCCCGGCGTCTCGCGGCACCGCGCCCACGGCGCAGCTCAACGCCCGAACACAAACCGCCACGCCTGCCGCAGGATGTGTCCCTCGTCGCTCATGATCAGCCGTGCGGTGATCGCCAGCGACACCACCACGAGCAAGGGGCGAACCAGCCGGGCCCCGCGGCTCATCACCAGGTTCGACCCCAGGCGGGCACCCAGAAACTGCCCACCGGCCATGGGTAGACCGGCCAGCAGCACCACCTTGCCCCCGAACACGAAGAACAGCAGTGCGGCGATGTTGCTGGTGAAGTTCAGCAGCTTGGTGTGGGCCGTGGCCCGGACCAGGTTGAACCCGAGCAGGGTGACGAAACACAGGGCGAAGAACGACCCCGTCCCGGGGCCGAAGAACCCGTCGTAGAACCCGATCCCGAAGCCCGCCGTGGCCGCGAACAGCGGATTGCTGATCCGCTGCCGGGCGTCGAACGCACCGACCCGCGGGGAAAGCAGGAAGTAGAGCGCGATGCCGATCAGCAGGAACGGCAGCACCTGGGACAGGAACTGGGGATCCAGAACCTGCACCAGCGTCGCGCCCAACGCGGCGCCCGCGAAGGTGCACGCCACCGCCCCGCGCATGGGGCGCAGATCCACCAGGCCCCGAGATGCGTAGTTGAGGGTAGCCGAGAAGCTGCCGAAACTGCTCTGCAGTTTGTTGGTGGCGAGCGCCTGGGCCGGGCTCAACCCCACCGCCAGCAGAATGGGCAACGAAATCAGTCCGCCCCCGCCCGCGATCGAGTCCATGAACCCCGCCAACCCACCGCCAAGGAACAGGCCCACAACGAGGGGCAAGGTGGGCATGTCCATGGGGTTCACCACTCTCTGCCGATCCGGGGTGTGGTACCGGACACCGGCTCCGAGGAGGGGAGCAGCCGGAGGCCTGGTCCGTCAGTACAGGAACATCGGTTTGCCGAGCACGTGGCGCACCTTGGGCTTGTACTGGTCCACATCGTACAACTCATCAACGTCCACCCGCTTCTTCCCCGCCATCACCGTGCTCAGAGGAATGTCCGTGTAGGTGCCGTGGCTCAGCGCCACCAGGCGCCCGGAGAGCCCCTCGAGGGCGAGACTCACCGCCATGTTCGAGTAGTTGAACGCCACCATTAGGTCCAGGGAGTCCGGGGTGCCGCAGCGCATCAGGTAGGAGAGCTGCTGGAACACGATGTCCTCCCCGGTGAGTTCCTTGAGCACCTGCCCGGTGGCCTGGCCGATCCCCCCCAGCTTGCGGTGCCCGTAGGCGTCGGCCTCGCCGCTCAGGGACAGCCCGCCGCCCACCATGGTGGCCCCCTCGCTGATGGCGATCATCGCGTAGTTGCTGGGGTTGCTGCGCTTGTCCTCCATCACCAGCCGGGCCAGCTTCTCCGGCTCGAACGGCACCTCCGAGATCAGCGCGCGGTCGGTGTTGGCCAGGTACGCCGCCACCAGGGCCGTCTCCCCGCAGTAGCGGCCGAACAGCTCGACCACGGCGATGCGCTCGTGGGACCCGGTGGCGGTGCGCAGGGAGTTGAGGAAGATCACGCTGCGGGTCACCGCGGTGGAGAACCCGATGCAGTAGTCGGTGCCGAACACGTCGTTGTCCATGGTCTTGGGGATGGCGATCACCGGGAACCCTTCCCGGTGCAGCCGTTCCCCGAAGCTCAGGGTGTCGTCCCCGCCGATGGGGAAAAGCACGTCCACCCCCAGGCGCGCCAGGTTGTTGAGCACGTGGTCGGTGAAGTCGGCCGTTGCGGCACCCTGGGGGTAGCGGTGGCGGAGGAACTCGGGCACCTCCTTGGCGCGCACCGCCGCCGGGTTGGTGCGGCTGGTGTGCAGGAAGGTGCCCCCGGTGCGGTCGATGGTGCGCACCATGTTCTTGTCGATCCAAACCAGGTTGCCGCCGAAGCTCGCGGGGTCGTCGGGGTTGTGGTTGAGCAACCCCGCCCAACCCCGGCGCACCCCCAACACCCGCAGCCCCTCCTCGAAACCGCGGTACGCCAGGGTCTTGATACACGGGTTCAGTCCCGGCACGTCGCCGCCGCCGGTCAGGATCGCGATGGTCTTCACCTGGCCCATGGTCTGCCCTCCTCTCCCGGCCCGCCCCGGAACCCGTTGGCGACGAGCTTAGCAAGCCCTCCGGCGGCGGCAAGGCAACCCCAGCGGTGGCCCCCTCCCGGCAGGTTCCGGCCAAGCAAGATCCCGGTTCCTGCCGTGTCACGAGCAGTCCACCCGGATCTCTGTCTCCAACGTCGATGTGGCGTCCGTGCCCCGGAAGGTTCCGCTCACGGGGATCGCCCCATGGTGGGAGCTGCTGGCCGCCACGCAAACGTGTTGGTCCGTCACGGCGAGGCCGTGGGTGGGGTCGAAGCCGCGCCATCCGGCACCGGGAAGGTACGCCTCGGCCCAGGCGTGGAGGAAGTGGGAATGCCCACCGGTGTCACCCCCCACGAACCCGCTGGCGAAGCGGGCCGCGATTCCGACGCTGCGGCACCCTTCGATGAACACCACGGCCAGGTCGCGACAGGCCCCACAGCCCTCCGCAAGGGTTCGGGCCGGAGGCCAGGGATCGCCCCACTCTCGCACGATGACCCGGCAGCGTTCGTGCACCGTCCGGTTCAGGCCCCAGAGGAAATCCACCAGGGATTCGCAAGGGAGAACCGTCCGCACCAGCTCGACGGTTGCGTCACACCCGAGGGGAACCAGGGTGGGGCCGAGCCGCGCGCGCAGGTGCTCGGGGTATGGGGAGGTCACTGCCGAGAACCCCGGGGTGGTGAGAAGGAAATCGAAGGGATCGCTCCGCCGGGTCTCCACCGCGAACCCTGCCGTGAGTTCCAGTTTCTCGACCAGGTCGTTGAACCAGAGGCAGGTCAGCCAGTTGCCTTCCGGATCCAGGCCGTGCGATCGACCGGCGGGCTCGGGAGAAACGGTGAGAACGTACTCCGCAATCTCCTGTGCGGGGTCGGATCGGGGGCGCAGCCGCAGGAAGTGGGGGTCCAGGAACACCGGCCTGGAGTACATGTAGGTCGTTCGGTGGGTGATGGAGAGTCGCACGTCCGTTCGATCCCCTCTGGCTGTGCCACCACGGGTTCCGAGTTGCCCCCCGACGGCGCCGATCCTACCCCAGAACCGCGTTGCAGTGGGTCGGGCTTTTCGGCGGAGCCGCTCCGCACCCTTCAACACGTGGCCGATCCGCCAACCCGGGGAGCGCCGATGTCTCGGCACTGCCGCCGCGGCATGTGACTTGGATCTCCACAGACGACGCCGATCACCGCAGTCAACAATCGAGCGCTCTTCTCCGCGAGCCGCCCAGTCGGCCAGGTGCCAAGGCCCGCTTGCAATGCTGACTGCTTTTGTTACAATTACACCATGGTATGTGACTAACGGCACATAGGGAGACGCATGGAACGGTCGAGCAAGGGAGTTGCGCGACGGCCTAGGGCATGCAGGAAGAGGGTTGGCTTGCTGTTGGGGGGTGCGTGTGCCCTGTTGGCCATTGGCTTGGCGTGGGGAGAAACCGCGACCGCGGAACCAGCGGCAGAGGCTGCCCTCACCACGTGGGCGCCGGCGGAAGGAGAGTACCGCTTCGGCCTGATGCCGTTCTCCTCCCTCCGCAAACGCGGGGAGTGGTGTCTGGGGGCGGCGCGGGACTTGAGTCTCGGGGCCGAGCGCGGCGTGTGGTCGTACGTTGGCGCCGGCGTGTCGCTGGAGCGGCCGTCGGGAGGTGCCGCAGACGCCGCCACCCGTGGGTCCCTCGGCGGAGTCGAACTGGGCGCCTGGGTGGGAGGGTGCCTGAGCTGCAACCTGGGCGGAGGAGCTTCCCTGGATCTCGAGATGCGCTGGGCCCCTGCATCCCTCTCCCTCGGCGGCGACCCCCTCGCCGGAGAGCGGCGCAGCGGCCTGAGACTGCGCATCCCGTGGTAACCGGCCGGCCCCGGGATCTCCTGCTTGACGAGCCGGGCCGTGCACCCCCCCGGCGTCCGGCGCGCCCCGGTAACGGTCCCCCCGGTTCGGTCCTGCCCGCTGCCGAGCAGCACCGGGCCGT
>JARGFW010000290.1 GCA_029211085.1 Deferrisomatales bacterium
CGAAGCCCACCCGGTTGGCGGCCAGCACCGGCACCCCGTTGGCCACCGCGTGGCCCCGCTGCACGGTGAGCCAAGCGTCGAGCTGGCGCTGCTGTTCGTCGGCCGGGTCGGAGGGGTCCCAGCCGATGGCGGTGGGGTAGATCAGCAGGTCGGCCCCGGCCAGGGCCATCAGGCGCGCCGCTTCGGGGTACCACTGGTCCCAGCACACCAGCACCCCGAGGGTGCCCACCGAGGTGGGGATTGGCTGGAAGCCCAGATCTCCCGGGGTGAAGTAGAACTTCTCATAGAAGCCGGGGTCGTCGGGAATGTGCATCTTGCGATAGGTGCCTGCCAAGCTGCCGTCGCGCTCCAGTACCACCGCGGTGTTGTGGTACAGCCCGGGGGCCCGGCGCTCGAACAGCGACGCCACCAGCACCACCCCCAGCTCCGCGGCCAGCGACCCCAGGCGGGCGCTGGTGGGGCCTGGCACCGGCTCGGCCCAGTCGAAGCGGGTGGTGTCCTCGGTCTGGCAGAAGTAGGGGGTGGCGTGCAGTTCCTGCAGCACCACCAGCCGCGCACCACGGTCTGCGGCTGTGCGGACCTGTTCGATGCTGCGGGCCAGGTTCTGTTCCCGGTCGGTGCCGCAACGCTGCTGCACCAGGCCGACGGCGAGGGGGGAGGTCGTGTTCACGGCAGCACTCCTCTGGGGATCTGCATGGTCAGGCAATGCAGCGACCCGTGCTGCTCCAGCAGGGGGGCGCAGGGCACGGCCACGACCTCGCGGCCGGGGAAGGCGTCGGCGAGTATCTCTGCCGCTGGCGCGTCCGCCGGGTCACCGTAGGTGGGCAGCAGCACCGCATCGTTCACCACCAGGAAGTTCGCGTAGGTGGCCGGCAGGCGGATGCCGTCATCATCGAAGCGAGGTTTGGGCCAGGGCAGGGGCAGCAACCGGTACGCTCTTCCCTCCCGATTGCGGAACTCCGCCAGCTCCGCCGCCATTCGCTCCAGGGGGCCGAAGTGGGGGTCTGCCGGGTCGGCGCAGCCCTGGTACACGATGGTGTCCCCGGGGGCGAAGCGCGCCAGGGTGTCCACGTGGGCGTCTGTGTCGTCGCCCTGCAACTCACCGTGTTCCAGCCACAGCACCCGCTCGGCGCCGAGCCAGCGCCCCAGGGCCGCCTCCACCCCCGCCCGGTCCAGCTGGGGGTTGCGCCCGGGGTGCAGCAGACACCGGGTTGTGGTGAGCAGGGTGCCGGCGCCGTCGCTGTCGACGCTGCCCCCCTCCAGCACCAACCCGGGGGTCTCCAGGGGGGTGGTCCCGAACGCCCCGGCGCGGTGCAGCTCGGCGGTGAGGCGGTCATCCCGCTGTGCCGGGTACTTGCCGCCCCAGCCGTTGAAGGTGAAGTCCATGAGCCGCGGGGAACCGTCGTCCAGCACCGTCAGGGGCCCACAGTCCCGGGCCCAGGTGTCGTCGCTGGGCAGCGGGTAGAGCTGCACCCGAGGGCGGGGCACCCCCGCCCGGTGCAGAATATCGGCGACCAGGGGTTCGTCCCGGGCCACCAGCAGGACGCTGGCGAAACGGCTGATCTGGCGCACCAGTTCGGTGAACACCGGTTCCACCCAATCGAGGCGAGGGCCCCAGTCGGTGTCCGGGTGGGGCCAGCACAGGAGCACCCCGTCCTGGGGTTCCCACTCGGCGGGAAGGCGTCGTGCCATGGAGCAGTCTCTCGGGGCGGTGGGTTGGCGAAACTGGCCTGATCCGACTGCGTTGTACCCCACGCTGCGTAACCGAGGCAATCGGTGGCTCGCGGTGCACTGGCAGTGGTCCCGGGGTACCGGTTGCCGGATACCGCTGTTGCACGGGGTGTCCGCCGGTGCTACAAACGCCCCCCGGACGGAGCCCGCCGCGGCACCCCTGCACCTGTTCCCCACGAGGACCTCCCGTGAGCATCTTCGAGACCTACCGCAACGCTACCCCCCGGTCGGCAGAGCTGTACCGGGACGCCTCCGCCCTGTTCCCGGGCGGAGTGAGCCACAACCTGCGGCGCTTCTTCCCCCACCCGGTGTACCCCCGCGCCGCCGCCGGCGCGCGTTTTACCGATGTGGACGGCCACACCTACCTGGACCTGTGGATGGGACACTACGCCCTGATCCTGGGCCACGCTTTTCCGGCGGTGCGCGCGGCCCTGGCGGCCGCCCTCGATGGTGGCTGGCACTGGGGCATGGTGGCCCCTGCCCAGGTCGAACTGGCGCGGCGCATCTGCGACGCGGTGCCGTCCATGGAGGAGCTGCGTATCTGCTCCACCGGCACCGAGGCCACGATGTATGCCGTGCGCCTGGCCCGGGGGTTCACCGGGCGGCCGGTGGTGCTCAAGGCTGCGGGGGGCTGGCACGGGGCCAGCAGCGACCTCTCGTTTGCGGTGAAGTCGCCGTTTCAGGGGGCCGAGGGCCCCGGGCTGTTGACCCAACGGGAGCAGGGGGTAGATCTCATATCGTTCAACGATCCTGAGGCTACCCTTCGGGTGGTGGAGGCCCACCGCGGCAAGATCGCCGGCATCATCGTCGAGCCGATGATCGGCGCCGGCGGGTTTCTGCCCGCAGACCGAGCGTACCTGGCGCTGCTGCGGGAGGTGTGTGACGAACAGGGGGCCGTGCTGATCTTCGACGAGATCATCACCGGGTTCCGCTTCCGCTACGGGACCCTGGCCGACGCGTACGGCGTGACCCCCGACCTCACCGCGCTGGGAAAGGTCGTCGGCGGCGGGCTGCCCATCGGCGTGTACGGAGGAAGACGGGAGATCATGGAGGTTGCCAATCCGGCCCTGGCAGCGCCCCCGGACCGCCCGGTGCTCGTCGGGGGCGGCACGTTTTCCTGCAACCCCCTGAGTCTTGCCGGGGCGATCGCCACCCTGGACGGGCTGAAAGAGCGGGGGGAGGCCCTGTACACGGACCTGGAACGCCGCGGTGCCGCCCTGCGCCAGGGGGTGGAGGAGCGCTTCGCGGCAGCCGGGGTCCCGGCGGTGTGCACCGGCAAGGGCAGCCTGTTCATGACCCACCTGCTCAAGGGCGAGGATCGGGGGATTGCCAGTCCCGCCGATATCGCAGTCAAGACCCGGGCGGAAATCAAGGACCGGGAGCTGCGGGTGGCGCTGTTGAACCACGGGGTGTTCGCGGTCCACGGCGGCGGCAGCCTGAGCAGCGAACACGGCGATTCCGAGCTCGTTGCCCTGCTGGACGCCTACGCGGCTGCCGCGGTGGACCTGAAGGGCGAGCTGAAGTTCTGACACAGGGTCGATCCTTTCACGGCCGTTGCGCGACGGGTCCTTGGGGAATGCGGACGCACCGGAGGCGTGTTCCGGTAGGCGGATGGCATTCCAGGTGCGCTGTCGAGGTCGCCCGGGGGACCTCTCCCCTCCCCGGGGGCGCGGCGCGCGGGACCTCCGCGGCGGGTCCTCTCCCCGGTCAAGCCGGCTTGACCCGCTACGGGGGCTCTCCTAGAATTCGGCAATGCCGACGTTTCGAAACGCGTTGAGGTGGCTCGGATGGTGCGACTGATCCTGTTGTTTGTGCTGCTGGTCGCCACTCCGGCCTGGGCAGGGACCGCCCTGCGGGTGGTGACCACCCTGCCGGACCTGGCGGACTGGGTGCGGCAGATCGGCGGCGTGCGGGTGGAAGTGGTGAGCCTGCTGCACGGGACGGAAGACCCCCACACCTACGAATCCCAGGTCAGTGACGTGAAGGCCCTGGCCGGTGCTCGGGTGCTGGTGGAGGTGGGCCTGGGCCTGGAGGAGTGGGTCTCCGGACTGGTGGAGAACGCCCGCAACTCCCAGTTGCTGGTGGTGGAGGCAGGGGACGGACTGGCGCTGGAGCAGCCCGGGGAGGGCCAGGTCGACGGCGCCCACCACCCCAGGGGCAATCCCCATGTGTGGCTCGACCCCGCCAACGCCGCGCGTATGTGCGCCCGCATCGCCGCCACGCTGGAGGTGGCCGATCCCCCCGGCGGGGCCTTCTACCAGCAGAACCTCAAGGCCTACCAGGAGCGGCTGGCGGCCGCGGCCGCGGCGATTCGCGAGCGGGTGCAGCGTCTGGACGACCGGCGCTTCATCTCCTACCACCCGGCCTGGCCCTACTTCGCCCGGGCCCTGGGCTTCGAGGTAGCGGCTGTAGTGACGTCGATCCCCGGCCAGGAGCCCTCCGCCCGGCGGGTGGCCGAGCTGGTGAAACAGGTCCGCGGCCAGAACCTGCGGGTGCTGGTCACCGAACCCCAGCTGCCCTCGGAGATTCCCGACCTGCTCGCCGAGGAGACCGGCATCGCTGTGGTAACCCTCTCTCCCATCGTCGGCTCCGGTCCTGCCCAGGACTACCTGGGCCAGCTCCAGGCCAACGCCGACACCCTGCTCCGCGCCCTGGGGGCTCCGTTACGGTGAAGCCCCTGCCCATGGTCTCCCCGGTGCTGATCCGCTTCGAGGAGGTCACCCTTGCCTACGACGGCGTCCCGGCGGTGGAGCACGCGTCCCTGGACGTGCCCGCAGGGGCGTTCGTCGGCGTCCTGGGTCCCAACGGTTCGGGCAAGAGCACCCTGTTGCGGGGCATCCTCGGGCTGCTCACCCCGAGCCGGGGGCGCATCTTCGTCGGCGACCTGTGCTGCCACGAGCTCGCCAAGGTGCGGCTGGAGATCGGCTACGTTCCCCAGTCCTCCCACGTGGACCCCCATTTTCCCGCCCGGGTGCTGGACGTGGTGCTGATGGGGCTGTACCCGGGCTTGGGCCTGCTGCGACGCCCCGGCCGGCCCCACCGCGCCAAGGCCATGGAGTGCCTGGAGGCGGTGGGCATGGCCGACCTGGCCCGCCGGCCCATCGGCCACCTGTCCGGGGGGCAGCGTCAGCGCGTGTCGATCGCCCGGGCCCTGGTGCGCGACCCGAAGATATTGTTGCTGGACGAGCCCTACTCCGGCCTGGACGTGCAGAGCCAGTGCTCGGTGATGGAGCTGATCGCGAACACCCACGAGCAGCGCGGCCTCACCACCCTGATGGTGACCCACGACGTGAACCTGGTACTGCCCCACCTGGATCTGGTACTGGCCCTGAACCGCCGGGTGTTCGCCTACGGGCCGCCCAACGAGGCCCTGGTCAAGGAGACCCTGGAGGCGATGTACGGCGCCGCGATCCATGTGCACGAGGCCCACGGCCGGCCGTTCGTCATCGCCGGGGATACCCACGGTGGGTGAGATGTTCGCGTTCGCGTTCGTGCAGCGGGCCCTGCTGGCCAGCCTGCTGGTGGGGACGTCGTGTTCCTTGATCGGGGTCTACGTGGTGTTGCGGGGGCTGGCGTTCATCGGCGCCGGCATCGCCCACGCCGCGTTCGGTGGGGTGGCTCTGGGCTTCCTGGTGGGCTGGAACCCGCTGGTCACCGCGGTGGGGTTCTGCCTGGCCACCACCGGCGCGATCCACGCCACCAGCCAGGCCGGCCGCATCAAGATGGACGCCTCCATCGGCATCTTCTACGCGCTCACCATGGCCCTGGCCATCCTCTTCGTGGGCCTGATGAAGACCTACGACGCGCGGCTCTACGGCTACCTGTTCGGCAACATCCTCTCGGTGACCCGCACCGA
>JARGFW010000291.1 GCA_029211085.1 Deferrisomatales bacterium
GGGGGCGACCCCGTTGACCCCTCACGAAACGCTTCGTGCCGGAGAGTTCTCGTTGGGGCGCCACCTCCCGGGGGCGTGCAGACAGACGCCTCCAACGGCGACTGTCCTCTCCACTGCTGCCGTGGTCTGGCCTTCTCCCGCACTACACACAAACGGCGTTCTTTCGAAACATCCTGGGGCTCGAAGACGCGTGAACGCGCTTCCCGATAGGCCTAGGTAATTAGCAAGGCGCGTGCCAAACGTTGTATCGGTTTGCCTGGCCCCAGGGCGCCGCCCAGGGAGAACCATCGCCTGCAGGCGCGTCTGGGCTTCCGCTCCGCTTCCAAACCTGGAAGCACTCCCTTGCATCCGTGCAAGGACGCAGGCATGTCCCCCGTCTCGGCAACCGGCGCGGAACGCCCCTCGGGGCGAGGGCCACGCAGCGCGCCCCCGGGTGCTTCGGAAGATGCCGTCAACGGCCGCCTAGGGACCTCAGGGACGGGGAGGAGATGACCGAGGCCTACCAGACGATCGGGGGGGGTGAACACGGCGGGTACTGTCTAAAGCCCCGTAGGGTTGCCTGCGCCGGGGTGCGACGTTTCGAGCACGGGATAGGTTGGCAGGTTGGGGCCTGCAGAAGACCCAAAACTCATAACGCATAACTCACAACAGGTCTCCGTTAGCCGTTTCCCTACTTCGGGGCCAGTTCGGTCGGGTCCACCAGCATGTCGAGCACGGCCGGTTTGCCGGAGGCGAGGGCGCGCTGAATGGCCGGTTCCACCTGGTCCGGGTCCGTCACGGTCTCGCCGTGGGCGCCGAACGCCCGGGCGGCGGCGGCGTAATCGGCAGGGGTGTAGTCCACGCCGAGGTGGCGTCCTGCGTAGTTGCGGTCCTGGTACTCGCGGATGTTCCCCAGTCCCCGGTCGTTGAAGATGACCGTGACCACGGGAAGGTTTTCGCGCACCGCGGTTTCGAGCTCCGCGCTGTTGAGGAGATAGCCCATGTCTCCGGTGATGCAGAACACCCGCGCCTCCGGCCGGCCGGCCTGGTATCCCAGTGCCGTGGGCAGGGCGGAACCGACGCAGCCGTAGCCGTCGTCCTTGAACAGCATTCCGCTTTCCGGGAGGTCCAACCCCTTCATCAGGAATTTCTTGAAGTTCCCGCCGTCAAAGGTGAAGAACGCACCGGCCACGGCGTGGGGCTGCAGCGCCGCTGCGACCCACTGGGGCTTCAGCGGCCGGGCCTGGCGGAGGACCCCCGTTGCCTCGCCCCGGGATTTGCGCCAGGCCTCGAGTTTGCGCGTCCAGGGGCTGGGGTCCCGTTGCGGGGCAGGGGAGTGGGCGATGCGGGACGCGAGGGCCCTGAGGAAGCTGCCAATGGGCGCCTGTAACCCCACGGTCACCGGGAAGTTGGCTCCGATGTACTGCGCGAATCGGCTGACGTGGACGAGGGCTGCATCTTTGGGCACGAATGCGTGGCCGAACCCGGTGCCGTGGAGGTCGAACTTGACGCCGAGGGCGAGGATGAGGTCGGCGCCGCGCAGGCACTCGTTGGCCACGGGACAGCCCGACTTTCCCGTGGAGCCCAGCACCAGGGGGTGGGTGGTGGGCAGACCGCCGTGGCCTTCCGAGGTGGTGACCAGGGGGATCTGCAGTTTCTCGGCGAACTCGAGGATCTCGCGATCCATCCGTGCCCCGCGCAGTTCCCGTCCCGTGAGGATCACGGGGGCCTTGGCGGCGCGGAGGCGCTCGACGATCTCCTCGAGCGGCCCCGGGGGGATCACGACCTGTGAACAGGGCGCCCCCCGGTAGCTCTCCCGCGCCAGGGGTTCATGCGCAATCTCTTCGGCGAGCAGTTCCATGGGAATGCCGAGATACACGGGACCCGGGAGCTGTCCCGTCGCCGTGCGGAAGGCCCGGCGCAGATAGAGGGGAAGGTTGCGGGCCACCGGCACCGAGACGCTCTCCTTGGTCACCGGCCGCAGCACCGCGGCCTGGTCGATCTCCTGCCAGCCGTCCCGGCCCAGGGACTCCGACGCCATCATCCCCCCCAGGGCGAGCACCGGCACGGCGTTCTTGTAGGCGTCGGCGACCCCGGTGACCAGGTTCGTCGTCCCGGGGCCGAGGGTGGCGTAGCACACGCCCACGCCCCCACGGGCCATGGCGTAGCCCATGGCCATGAACGCCGCACCCTGTTCGTGGCGGGTGGTGATGAAGCGGATCTCCTCCCGCCGGAACCACATGGCGTCCAGGGTTTCCAGGAATTTGGAGCCCGGGATGCCGAACACCGTGTCGACGCCTTCCTGGATCAGACAATCGACTAGAGCTTCTGCTGCCTTCATGCTTGTTATTCCTCTGTTTTTCGGTAGTGTTGCACCGTTCGTCGGGGGGGATTGCTTCGGGGACAGGGACCGCCTACAGCTGGGCCTTCAACCCGACGTAGAAGATGAGGTACATACAGACGGTGAACGACGCCGCGACCCCGACGCTTTGGGCCCACGAGCGCTTGGCGAAGAAGCGCATGAAGGTCAGCAGGAAGCAGGGCGTGGTGACCAGGAAGCCGAACAGGTCGATCCCGGCCGCCAGGACGATGATCCAGGCCCACATCCCCAACATCTTGCGGGTCCTGGGGGTGAGGAATGGCCCCGGTCCCTCGGTCTGGGCGGGTTCCGCATCGACCGCCTCAAGCAGCTCTCTCCCGGTTTCGGGGGAGGCTGCCCCAGCGGCTGCGGACCTCCAGCGCAGCGCCAGGCGCGCCAGGTGGATGGCGCTGATGGCGAGGCCCGGGATCGATACGGTGAGGGGGACGATCCTCGCCGTGGCGTTGTAGCCCCAACCGAGCCCGACGAACACGGCAAAGATGATGAACAGGACCGCCGCGAATCCGATTTCTTCTGCTTGCTTCATTGCGCTCTCCCGAAAAGGGGGTTCTCTACCGCTCCAGCGCTGGGTCCCTGTGCCGGGCTACGCCGGTTCCGGGTTCCGCTTCAGCAGCCAGGGTTTCAGGAACGACCAGACGAGGACCGCGGTGCACAGCACGATCAGTCCCATGGTGATGGGGCGGAACACGAACCCGCCCCCGAAGATGCGCAGGGAGAGAAACAGGTTCTGCTCCACCAGCCTGCCGAGGACCAGCCCGAGCAGCAGGGCGGCCCGGGAGTAGTCGAGGCGTTTCATGGCGTAGCCGAGGATCCCGATGACGATCGCCACGATGATGTCCCCCATGCTGCCACTGGTCATGTAGGCGCCGATGAAGCAGACCACGATGACCATCGGCGCCAGCAGGGCCCCGTCGAGGAGGGTGATGCGGGCCAGTCG
This sequence comes from Deferrisomatales bacterium, assembly GCA_029211085.1. Classification (GTDB taxonomy): domain Bacteria; phylum Desulfobacterota; class Deferrisomatia; order Deferrisomatales; family JARGFW01; genus JARGFW01. The sequence continues at coordinate 3,297 of JARGFW010000291.1, forward strand.
CTTGGCCATGAGCATCATGAGTCCTGCCCCGAACACGTTGGCGAGGACCAGGGTCCAGACCATGGCGAAGGTGATGTTGAGCTTTTCGTCCAGGAGTTCCGCCCCGGGGGTGATGCCTACGATCAGCAGTGCCCCCATCAGGATCGCCATGGAGCCGCTGCCGGGGATGCCGAAGGCGATGGTGGGAACCAGGGCGCCGCCCTCCTTGGCGTTGTTGGCCGCTTCCGGCGCGATGACACCGCCGATGTTGCCCTGGCCGTATTCCACTTCGCCCTTGCGGCGGGTCTGGGCCGCCTGACCGTAGGCTAGGAAACAAGCCACGTCGCCGCCGAGGCCCGGGATGATGCCGATCACCACCCCGAGGATGCTGGAGCGCAGGAACAGACCCCAGTGGCGGAAGACGTCCAGCACGCCGGTCCAGGGTCCGCTCTGGGGAGCTGCCTGGTTCGGTTTCGCGATGGAGCCGCCCCGGACCACCAGGTCCACCATCTCGGCGAGGGCGAACAGGCCGATCACCGCCGGAACCAGATGGATGCCCTCCCACAGGTACATCTGGCCGAAGCTGTAGCGTTTGGTGCCCATCAGGAGTTCTTCCCCGATGAGGGAGATCATCAGCCCCAGCAGCCCCGCGAGCATGCCCTTGGCGGGGTCCTTGCCGCTCAGGGTCGCCAGGAACAGCACCCCGAGCACGGAGAGCATGAGGAACTCGGGGGGGCCGAAGACCAGGACGATCGGTCGCAGCACCGGGATCAGGCAGGCCAGGACCACGGCGCCGAGCAGCCCGCCCATGGCCGAGGACGCCAACGCCGCACCGATCGCTCGCCCCGCCTCCCCCTTCTGGGCCAGGGGGTAGCCGTCCAGGAGGGTGGCGGCGTTGGGGCCAGCCCCGGGAACGCCGAAGAGGATTGCCGAGACCGAGCCGCCGGTCACCACCACCGAGTGGGCTCCCAGCAGGAAGGCCACGGCGCTCACCCCGTCGAGGTCGTAGACGAAGGGCAGCGCCAGGGCCAGGGTGACCGGCCCCCCGACCCCCGGGGTGAACCCCATGAACAGCCCGAACAGCACCCCCGCGCACATGTAGCCCGCGGCCGGCCAGGCGAGCACCAGCATCAAACCGTCCAGCATCGCTTCCAGCATGGTCTCCGCTTCCTCTCGGACTACTTCTTCATCACGTTCTTGAGTTCCGTGACAAACACCGCGGGGGCGTTTTCAAGGCTCTTCGCGGTCAGTTCCTGCACCCGTTCGCCGCTCATCCAGGAGATTTCCCGTTTCATCTTGGCCGCTTTTTCCAGGAAGTCGGGGTCAGCGAACGTCTTCCGGTAGGCTTCGCGCAGGAACGCGAGCCGCTCGGCCGGTACTTCGGGGGAGGTCATCACGGCCCGGGCCACGGCCATCATGCCTACGTACGCGTCCACGATCGCCTTGCCGTCCGCGGAGAGCGGGTAGTCGTAGATCAGCGGGGTGTCCGGCAGTTCCTTCAGCTTTTCGTCTGAGATCAGCAGCAGTGGCCGGAAGTCCCCATCCTTGATCTTGGGGAGCTTCGACCCGACGGAAGACGCGGACCCGGCGACCTCGCCTCGGAGGACGGAGAGATCGGCATCCGTGGTGCCCTTGAAGCCGGTGATGATGTCTAGGTGGTCCATGTTGAAGACCATCTTCAGCACCAGCAGGCTGAGGTAGGTGGCCCCCGTGGTGCCGGTGGAGGAGACCTTGACGGTCTCCTTGCTCTGGAGGATTTCGTCCCAGGTCTTGTACTTCGACTCGGCACCCACCACGAACACTTGGGGTTCGTTCGCGACCCGGCCCAGCCAGCCGAACTTGCGAAGGTCGAAGTCGATCCCTTTGGCCCCCGCGAGCTGTGCGGGGATGCCCCCGGTCATGTTCATGATGCCGAGGGTCTTCCCGTCGGGCTCCGCGCGGTAGACCATGTTGGCACCCACCACACCGCCGCCCCCGGGCTTGTTCAAGACCACCACGGTGGCTCCGGTGTACTTCTCCAGGTACGGAGCCATCAGCCGGGCGTAGGTGTCGTAGCCACCCCCGGCCTTGTTGGGCACGATGAACTCCACGGTGTTGCCCTTGTAGAAGCTCGCGGCATCGTCCGCCGCGGCGCAGGGGCTGCCCGACCCGAGGGCGGCCAGTACCAGGATGCCGATCAGGACGACTCTCAGTTGCTTCATGTCTTTCCTCTCCCGTCTCGAGGTGTGGCGTCGCGTGCGGCCCAGTGCCGCCGATCCTTCATAGAACTGCCAAGCCGTGTTCCGGCGCGG
>JARGFW010000022.1 GCA_029211085.1 Deferrisomatales bacterium
GGAAGAGGTGATCCCCCGCTGCAGCGGCCTGAACTGCCCGGCCCAGCTCAAGGGGCGCATCCGCCACTTCGCCTCGCGCCGCGCCATGGACGTGGACGGCCTGGGCACCAAGTTGGTGGAGCAGTTGGTGGACCGCGGCCTGGTGCAGGACCTTTCCGGGCTGTTCCGCCTCGACGCCGGGACCCTGGCGGGCCTCGAGCGCATGGGGCAGAAGAGCGCCGACAATCTCGTGATGGCCCTGGAGCGGGCCAAGGCCGCCGAGCTGGGCCGGTTCCTGTACGGCCTGGGAATCCGCCACGTGGGAGAGGCCACCGCCGCGGCCCTGGCGGCTGTGTTCGGGTCCCTGGATGCCCTGCAGGCGGCGGACGAAGAGCAGCTTCTCACCGTGCCCGACGTGGGCCCGGAGGTCGCCGGCAGCCTGCTGGCATTCTTCAGCGAACCGCACAACCGCCAGGCCATCGCCCGCATGCTGGAAGCCGGGGTCACCCTGCGGGCGCCGGAGCCGATGGCACCGGACCCGGGGGAGCAGGTGTTGGAGAACAAGACCTTCGTGTTCACCGGCACCCTCCAGGGCTTGACCCGGGAGGCGGCCCAGGCGCGGGTGGTGGCCTTGGGCGGAAAGACCGTTGCTTCCGTCTCCCGCAAGACCGGGTATGTTGTGATGGGGGCGGACCCCGGGTCCAAGGCCGACAAGGCCCGGTCCCTCGGGGTGCCGATCCTCAGTGAAGAGGAGTTTCTCGCCCTGGTCGGGTGGGGGGCACGATCCGGAGGAGGAGCGGATGGATAGCGTGGTTGCGGGTGTGGGCGGCTGGGTGAACCGGCTCCGCGAGCGGTTCCAAGCCCTGCTCTGGGACGCCGAGTCTCCCGGGCCCCTGGGCACCGTGTTGCGGGTGGTGGCGCTCACCCTGTGGAAGTTCAACGGGGTGGACAAGGGCTTCCTGCGCGCTTCGGCGCTGACCTACAGCACCCTGCTCAGCCTGGTGCCCCTGCTGGCCCTGATGTTCTCGGTGTTAAAGGGCTTCGGAGTGCAGCGGCGACTGGAGCCGCTGCTCCTGGAGCGCCTGGCCATCGGCAACCAGGAGGTGGTGCGCCAGATCATCGAGTACGTGGACAACACCAAGATCGGTGCCCTGGGGGCTTTCGGGCTGGTCGCGCTGCTGTTCACCGCGGTGAGTGTGCTCGGCAACATCGAGATGAGTTTCAACGATATCTGGCAGGTGCGCCGCGGCCGCAACCTATTGCGCAAGGTGGCCGACTACATCGCCATGCTGGTGGTGGGGCCGGTCTTGTTGCTGGCCAGCTTGAGCATGGGCACCTTGCTGCAGACCTCGGGAGTTGCCGCGAACCTGGCCCTGCTCGGTCCGGTGCAGAAACTCCTGCTGCGCGCTACGCCCTATGTCTCCATCTGGGTGGCCCTGGCACTGGTCTACATGTTGATGCCCAACCGCCGGGTGCCCCTGGGCTCGGCGGTGCTCGGAGGAGTGGTGGCGGGTACCCTGTGGAAGGTGGCAGAGGGGCTCTACATCCAGTTTCAGTTCGGCATGGCCGGGTACAATGCCATCTACGGAGCCATGGCCCAACTGCCCATGCTGCTGGTGTGGGTATACCTGAGTTGGTGCCTGGTGCTACTGGGGGCAGAGCTGGCGTTCGTGTGCCAGTTGCCGGGGAAGGGCCGTTTCCTGAAGGCCCGAGGGGGATTGTGGGTGCCGCGGCTGGACGTGGCCCTGGGGATGCTGCTGGTCGTGGCGCGTCGCTTCGAACGGGGCCAGGCCGCCCCCAGCGTCAGCGACGTGGTCACCGAGGTGGGCCTGCACCCGGGCCAGGCCGACGGCATCGTCTCGCGGCTGGTACAGGACGGCCTGCTCATCTGGACCCAGGACGAGCCGCCGTGCCTGCTGCCGGCCCGGTCTCCCGACCGCACCCCGGTGGCCGAGCTGATCCACCGGGTGGGCCGCCTGGCCGAAGTGGATCCGCAGGGGGAGGGTGCCTGCCTGGAACTGGCCGCGACCCTGGAGCGGGAGTACTCCGGGCGCACTTGGGCCGACCTGGCCCTGGCGGGAGCACCGCAGCCGTGAGCCGCACCTGGGTGCTCGACCTGGACAACACCCTGTACCCCCGCAACTCGGGTTTTTTTGCCCGGATCAACCAGCGCATCGACCGCTACATGGAGCACCAGATGGGGCTCCCCGGGGCAGTGATCCCCAAGCTCCGTGAAGACTACCGTCGGCGCTTCGGCGTCACCCTGGGTGGTCTCATCGCCGAACACCGGGTGGACCCGGAGCAGTACCTGCGTTATGTGCACGACGTGCCGGTGGCGCGCTACCTGGACCCCGATCCGGCGCTGGTGGCGGCCCTGGAGGCGTTGGCCGGACGCAAGGTGGTGTTCACCAACGGGTCTACCGGCCACGCCCGGGCGGTGCTCGCCCGCCTGGGGCTCAACGCCCAGATCGACGGCATCTTCGACATCGCGTTCATGGATTACGTGCCCAAACCGTTTTTTCACGGCTACCGGAAACTGCTGCTGGAACTGGCCGTTGCACCGGCCTCGTGCTGGATGGTGGACGACCTCACGGCGAACCTGGACACCGGCCGCGAGTTGGGCATGACCACGGTGCTGGTGGGGCCGGAGCCCCAGGGGGAACACCGGCACGTGCGCCGGGCCGCCGACCTGGTGGGGCTGGTGGGGGGTGTCGTTGACAGGGGGGCGGCCCCGGCTTAGGATCTCGGCCGCGGGGCTGGCTGCGGCAGCGGATCGGCCCCGCGTTCGTTGGCGAGGCGAGGGCGCCGGCGTGGCGGTTGGGCCGGGCCGTGCGCTAGATGGTCATCCCTAGCTCCGAGGCGTTTCCATGGGTAAACACAAAGCACAACATGACCCCTTCAACCCCGAGCCCCGCGGGGTCCGTTGCCCCTCCTGCTCGGGCGCCCGCATGCAGTGCGAGGCGGACGAGACGGTGCGCCGCTGTCCCCACTGCAAACGGGTGGAACGCTGGCTGCAACCGTCCCGCAAACTGCTCGGCACCCGCCGCTACCAGCGCTTGCTGGCGCGCCAGCAGAAGAAGTTCGGTGAGCTGGACCTGATCCTGCCCCAGTGGGTCGCCGACCCGGAGCCGACCGATGCTCCCCCTGAGACCCCCCCGGCCTGACGCCGTCTCCGGTCACCAGGGATTCATCGCGGCAGCCTCCAGGGAGCCCGCTATGGGGTTCCGGGGTGATCGCGTCGCCACAGCTCGAACCGGTACAGGGCAGCAAGCACCAACCCGTGGGCGATTTCGCCACTGCGCACCCGGTCTTCCAACTCCGTCAGGGGCACGGTGACCACCTCCATATCCTCGCCGTCGTCGGGGGTCGGGGCGGCCACACGGGTGACGCCTCGGGCCAGGAAGGTGTGACAGATGTTGTTCTGGATGGCGGGTTGGGGCTGCACTCTGCCCAGGGGTATCACTTCCCGGGCCGTGTATCCGGTCTCCTCCTGCAGTTCCCGCAGGGCCGCGGCGGCGGGGGTCTCCCCGGGGTCGATCAGGCCGCCCGGGATCTCCAGGGTGAGCTGCTTGACCCCGTGGCGGTACTGGCGGACTAGAACCACTTGCTCGTCTTCGGTGAGGGGGAGCACGGTCACCCAGTCCCGGGTCTCCAACACGAAGAAATCCAGGCACGCCCCGGTGCGGGGACTGCGGGCCCGCTCGCGCAGCAGGCGGAACACCGGATAGTCCCCCTCCACGGTGGTTGCCAACACCGGCCAGGGGGTCAGGCGAGACGGGCTCACCGGCCGGTCCAGCGGCGGAACAGGTCATGGTCCACGCCCAGTTGGTCGAGAACCTTGCCCACGGTCTGGTCGATCACCTCGGCGACGCTGCGCGGCTGATGGTAGAACGCCGCCAGGGGCGGCAGGATCACCGCTCCCAGCTCCGCGGTCTCCCACAGCAGGCGCAAATGGCCCCGGTGCAAGGGGGTCTCCCGCGGTACCAGCACCAGCCGGCGCCGTTCCTTGAGGGTGACGTCGGCGGCCCGCACCAGCAGGTCGGCGTTGTAGGAGTGGGCGATCGCCGAGAGGGTCTTCATGGAACAGGGCACCACCGCCATGCCGTCGGTGAGGAACGAGCCGCTGGCCGGGGGCGCGGCCAGGTTCTCCGGAGGGTGGCAGGCGTCCGCCAGCGCTTCCACCGCCGCCACCGGCCACTCGGTCTCCCGCGACAGGGTGTCCCGGGCGTCGCGGCTGAGAATCAGATGGGTCTCCAACCCGGGCAGTGCCCGCAGTACTTGCAGTAGCCGCACGCCGTAGATGACGCCACTGGCGCCGGTGATGCCGATGATGATGCGCTTCATGGGGGCGCCTCCGTGGACCCGTTATACCATCCCCCGGTACGGTCGCCCACCCCGTGTCCCCGGTTGGGCGACGCGCGTTGCGCGCTTGGGTCGGCGGTGGTACCAATGCGACCGTCCAGTACCCGCAACCATGGATCGCCCTGAGCCCGAGGAACTCTGACATGCAACACCTGCACACTTTCACCGTGACCCCGTCTCTGCCCGAACGGCTGCAGCCCCTGTTGGAGATTGCCCACAACCTCTGGTGGGCCTGGAACCCCGAGGCGGTTGAGCTGTTCCGGCGCCTGGACCAAGATCTGTGGCTCCAAACCGGGCACAACCCGGTGAAGCTGTTGGGCGGCGTGGACCAGGACCGGCTGCGGCAGCTGGCGGAAGATGTGGTCTTCCTGTCCCACATGGACCGGGTCCACGAGGCTCTGACCCGCTATATGGAGATGCCCACCTGGGCGGTTAGGACGCACCCGGAGTTCGCCACCGCCAAGGTGGCCTACTTCTCCATGGAGTTCGGCCTCGCCGAGTGTCTGCCGGTGTACTCCGGGGGCCTCGGGGTGCTGGCCGGCGACCATTTCAAAAGTGTCAGCGAGTTGGGGCTTCCCGCCGTGGGTGTGGGGCTGCTCTACCGTCGGGGCTACTTCCATCAGTACCTCAATCAAGACGGCTGGCAGCAGGAGATGTACCTGGAAAACGACTTCTACAACATGCCGGTGCGCCGGGTGCGTGCAGCCGACGGCGCGCCCGTGCAGGTGGAAGTGGAAATGGACGGGCGATCGGTGCTGGTGCAGGGTTGGAAGGTGCAGGTGGGCCGGGCGCCCCTCTACCTGCTGGATACGAACCTGGAAGCCAACTCCGACGCCGACCGCTCCATCACCCATCAACTCTACGCTCCGGGTTTGGAGATGCGCATCCGCCAGGAGATCGTGTTGGGCATCGGCGGGGTGCGCTTCCTGCGGGCCCTGGGCATCGCCCCGGACGTGTGCCACATGAACGAGGGGCATTCGGCGTTCCTGGGGTTGGAGCGCATCCGCCTGCTGATGGAGGCCGACAGCCTGGGGTTCCCCGAGGCCCTGGAGGCGGTGCGGGCCGGCACCCTGTTCACGACCCATACCCCGGTGCCCGCCGGTATCGACCTGTTTCCACCAGAGCTGGTGAAACGCTACCTGGCCCCCTGCGCCGCCGGTTTGGGTATTTCCCTGGAAGCGCTGCTCGGCTTGGGTCGCATGAACCCCGCCGATGCCCAGGAACAGGTGTCGATGGCGGTGCTGGCGATCCACCTCAGCGGCTATCGCAACGGCGTCAGTCGTCTGCACGGGGCGGTGTCGCGGCGCATGTGGGCGGGGATCTGGCAGGGAATCCCCGAGGACGAGGTGCCGATCGGGCACGTCACCAACGGAGTCCACGTGCGCAGCTGGCTGTCCGACGAGATGGGCCGCCTGTTCGACCGCTACCTGGGGCCCCAGTGGATCGACGAGCCCCTGGACCAGGAGATCTGGAAGCGGGTGCGCGAAATCCCCGACAACGAGCTGTGGCGCAGCCAGGAGCGCCTCAAGGAGCGCCTGGTGGGGTTCGCCCGTCGCCGCCTGCAGGAACAGCTGCGCCGTCGCGGAGCCGGTAGTCAGGAGCTGCAGGCCGCCCAGGAGGTGCTGGACCCCGATGCCCTCACCATCGGCTTCGCGCGCCGCTTCGCCACCTACAAACGCGCCACCTTGCTGTTTAAGGACCCCGAGCGGCTGGCTGCGATCCTCAACCACCCCCAGCGGCCGGTGCAGCTGATCTTTGCCGGCAAGGCACACCCGGCGGACAACGGGGGTAAACACCTGATCCAGGAGATCGTCCATCACTGCCGACGCCCGGAGTTCCGCAAACGGGTCGTGTTCCTGGAGGACTACGACCTGCAGGTGGCGCGCTACCTGGTGCAGGGGGTCGACGTGTGGCTCAACAACCCCCGCCGGCCCCTGGAGGCGTGTGGCACCAGCGGCATGAAGGTGCCGCCCAACGGCGGCTTGCACCTCAGCGTGCTGGACGGCTGGTGGGACGAGGCGTACACGAACGAAGTCGGTTGGGCGATCGGGCAGGGGGAGGAGTATGACGACCAGGACCTGCAGGACGACGTGGAGAGCAGCGTACTCTACGATCTGCTGACCGACGAGGTGGTGCCTCTCTACTACACCCGGGGGGAGGACTCTCTGCCCCGGGGCTGGATTGCCCGGATCAAGGCTTCGATGGAGCAGCTCACCCCTGTGTACGGAACCAACCGCATGGTGCGCCAGTATGCCGAGCAGTACTACCTGCCGGCCCTGCAGCATTGGAACAAACTGCGCAGCAACAACTTCCAGGCGGCGCGGGCGTTGGCGCGCTGGAAACAGAAGGTGCGGGCGGCGTGGCCCGGGGTGCGGGTGCGCGCCGTGGTGGCCGCCGCCGCCGATACGGTGGAGGTGGGGGACGAGTTCCCGGTGCACTGCACCGTCGAGCTCAACGGGCTGGAGACCAATGACGTGGTGGTCGAGCTCTACTACGGGGCTGTGGACCCGCTCGGGGGCCTCGCTCAGGCGGCCCGCCGGGGCATGCGCAGCGAGGGGGTGGGCAAAGACGGCCATCGCTTCGCAGGAGAGGTGCCGTGCCCGCGCAGCGGCAAACAGGGTTACACGGTGCGCGTGCTGCCGCACCACCCCAACCTGGTCCACCCCTGGGACCTCGGCCTGGTGACATGGGACGGACCTCCATGATCTGGATTCGCTCCACCCCACGGCCGTTGGTTGACGCTCTGGCCCGTCCCTTGCTACAGTCTGGGCCAACCTGGAGGCAAGACCTGATGGACCGAAACCTGTCCGACCCGATGCAGTTCACCGGCGCGTGGTGGTGGCCCAACTAATGGGCTGACCGTCGGCGCTTTCAGAGAGAGCCTGCCGCGGACGGCCCCCACCGCCCGCGGCGTGTCTGCTATCGAACCAGGCCGCGGAGAGTCCGCGGCCTTTGTTTTATTGCAGAGGACAAGCCCGGAGAGATCCCGTGATCGCCAGCGACCACAACGAGTTCCAGCGCCTGGCCGCCGGGTATTCCCTGGTGCCGGTGGTGCGCCGGGTGCCCGCCGACACCGAGACGCCGGTCAGCACCTACCTGAAGGCGGCCAAGGGTCCGTGGTCGTTCCTGCTGGAGAGTGTGGAAGGTGGTACCCAGTGGGGACGCTACTCCCTGATCGGGTTCGATCCGTTCCTGGTGGTGGAAAGCCGCGGCGGGGAGGCGGTGGTGCACTGTGACGGAGCGGTCAGCGACAGGGGGGAACCCCTGGCGGTGCTGCGCCGGGTGCTGGCAGAGTGCCGCATGCCCCGGCTCCCGGGGTTTCCGCGCCTGGCCGGGGGGTTGGTGGGATACCTGGGCTACGGCACGGTGCGCCTGTTCGAGGAGATCCCTTTGGCCGGGGACGATCCCACCGGTTTGCCGGACATACGCCTGTTTGCGCCCCGCACCCTGCTGGCGTTCGACAACGTCAGCAAGACGCTGGACATCATCGTACTGGCGCGGCCGGCACGGGGGGATGATTTTGACGGCGCCCAGGCCGAGATCCGCCGGGTGCTGGAGCGGTTGCGGCGCCCCTTGGATGAGAACGAGGTGTTCCCGGCGCCCACCGAGCCGCCGGTCATCGAGCCGGTGATTCCACAAGCGCGCTTCGAGGCCATGGTGTCGCGGGTGCGAGACGAGATCCACGCCGGGGAGGCGATCCAGGTGGTGCTCTCCCAACCGTTCGAAGGTGAGACGGGGCTCGACCCGTTTACCGCCTACCGGGCCCTGCGGGCGCTCAACCCCAGCCCGTACATGTTCCACGTGGCCATGGGGGAGGAGACCCTGGTGGGTGCCAGCCCCGAGGTGCTGGTGCGGGTGGAGGGCCGCCGCGGGCTGGTGCGACCCATCGCCGGCACTCGGCCCCGGGGGGCGGACACCGCTGAGGACCTGGCTCTGGAGCAGGAAATGCTCGTCGACCAGAAGGAGATCGCCGAGCACGTGATGTTGGTGGACTTGGGTCGCAACGACCTGGGGCGGGTGGCGAAGTCCGGTACCGTGCAACTGGAGGAGTCGTTCGTGGTGGAGCGGTACAGCCACGTGATGCACATGGTGTCCACGGTCTCGGGGGAGTTGCGCGACGGGGTGGACGAGATCGACGTGCTGGCGGCCACCTTCCCCGCCGGCACGGTGTCCGGTGCCCCCAAGGTGCGGGCCATGGAGTTGATTGCCGAGCTGGAACCGCGGGAGCGCGGTTACTACGCCGGGGCGGTTGGCTATCTGGGGTTTGACGGCAACCTGGACACCTGCATCGCCATTCGCACCATGCTGTTCCACAAGGGCATGGTGCGGCTGCAGGCGGGGGCTGGTATCGTCGCCGACTCCGAACCCACCCGGGAGTACGAGGAGACCCTGCACAAAGCCCGGGCCCTGCGCCGTGCGCTGGAGGTGGCGGCCGCGGGGTTGGCGGCGGGGTAAGTCGGGCGAAGGGCCCTCCCTACGGCGGGTCGCGATGCGGCTACTCCCCGTCGGGAGTGGCCGCGTCCCGCGCTGCGGCAGGGCCCCCCGCCCTGTAGTAACGGTGTGAAGCGAACGAGGGGTGGGGCCCGGTGAGGGCCAGACCCCCATTACTGGAGATAGGAGCTGCAATGGAAATCCATGGTATCGATGACGCCGTCGCTTTCACTGCCGCGAAGGCGAACAAGGTCTCCCTCGCCGATGGGGAGCACTGCCGGGTCACCCTGTGGTGCCTGGAACCGGGGCAGGAGATCCATCCCCACGCCCACGCCGGGGATCACGTGTGGGTGGTCCATGCCGGGGCCGGGTGGTTCCTTTCCGGTGGGGACGAACACCCGGTGGCGGTCGGGTCCATGGTCTTCGCCCCGGCAGGGGAGGTGCACGGCATGCGCGCCGGATCGCGACTCACCTTCGTGTCGGTGACCGCCGGCTGACCACGGGTCACCGATCACGGATTACGAGGCTTCACCCCATGCTGCTGATGATCGACAACTACGACTCCTTCACCTACAACCTGGTGCAGTACTTCGGGGTGCTGGGGGTGGAAGTGCGGGTGGTCCGCAACGACAGGATCTCGGTGGAGGAAGTGGCGGCCCTCAACCCCCGCCGCATCGTCATCTCCCCAGGGCCCGGGGATCCCACCGACGCGGGGGTCAGTGTGCCGCTGATCCGGCGCTTCGCCGGGGAGGTGCCGATCCTCGGGGTGTGCCTGGGGCACCAGTCCCTGGGTTACGCCTTCGGCGGCGAGATCGTGCGTGCCAAGCGCATCATGCACGGCAAGGTCTCGCCGGTGCAGCATGACGACACCGGCGTGCACCGGGGCGTACCCAACCCGTTCGAGGCCACCCGCTACCACTCCCTGGTGATCCGCCCGGAGAGCCTGCCGGGGTGCTTTCGGGTGACGGCCCGCACCACCGACGACGACGAGATCATGGCGATCTCCGACGACGCGGCCCGGCTCTATGGCATCCAGTACCACCCCGAGTCTATCCTCACCACGGAGGGCATGGGAATCCTGAAGAATTTCGTGGAGATGACGTGAAAGGCGGTTATGCGTTGTGAGTGATGAGTCGTGAGCTATGAGTGGTGAGTGACCAGTCGACCCGCTGTCTAACCGGCCAGCCGCAAGGAGGTGCCGCGTGTTGAAGGAACTGATCCACAAGCTGGTGGACGGAATCGATCTGTCCGAGGGTGAGACGGTGGACGCGATGGAGGCGATCATGGGGGGGGAAGCCACCCACGCCCAGATGGCCGCGTTCCTCACGGCCCTGCGCATCAAGGGGGAGACGGTGGCCGAGATCACCGGGGCCGCCCGGGTGATGCGGGAGCACGCCACCCCCATCCGGGTGCCGCGCAGCCCCCGGCCCGTGGTGACGGTGGACCGTGAGGAGATCAACATCGATCTGGAGACCATCGTCGATACCTGCGGCACCGGCGGCGACCAGACCCACACCTTCAATATCTCCACCACCACCGCGTTCGTCATCGCCGGTGCCGGGGTGCCGGTGGCCAAACATGGCAACCGCGCGGTGTCGAGCCGCTGCGGCAGCGCCGACGTGTTGGAGCGGCTGGGGGTGAATCTGGACGTCACCGCAGAGGTGGTGGAACAGTGCATCGCCGAGGTCGGCATCGGCTTCTTGTACGCGCCCCTGCTGCACTCGGCGATGAAACATGTGGCGCCGGTGCGCCGTGAGATGGGGATCCGCACCATATTCAACATCCTCGGTCCGCTCACCAACCCGGCCGCCGCGCCGTGTCAGGTGCTCGGCGTGTACCGTGAGGATCTCACCGGCAAGCTCGCCGCGGTGCTCGGTCGCCTGGGCAGCCGCCGTGCCCTGGTGGTGCACGGCGGCGACGGGTTGGACGAGATCACCATCACCGGCCCCACCCATGTGGCGGAGTGGCGCGACGGCGTGGTGGTGGAGTACGACATCCGCCCCGAGCAGCTGGGACTGGCGTGCGCCCCGGCCGCGGAGATTGCCGGGGGCGACGCGGCCGAGAACGCCGCGATCGTACGGGCGGTGTTGGACGGGGCGCGAGGCCCCCGGAGGGATGTGGTGCTGCTCAACGCCGCTGCCGCGCTGTTGGCCGCCGATGTGGTGGAGGACATGGCCGCCGGGGTGGAGCTGGCGGCCCAGGTGATCGACTCCGGCGCGGCGCGGGCCAAGCTGGATCAGTTGGTGGAGCGGACGAACCGGTGAGCCGGGACGCGTGCGGCGGGGTGCGGGAAGGGCGCGGGGGCAGGTCCCATGGTCATTGATTCCCACACCCACGTCTTCGAACGGCACAACGCCCCGCGGATCATGCTGGACATGGCGCAGCGGGCGCGGATTCCGTCGTTCGCAGACGGTACCCTGGACGGGTTGCTGCAGTCCATGGATGCGTCGGGGGTCGATCTCTCGGTCATCTCGCGGATCACCACCCGCCCCGAGCAGGTGGGCCCGGTGAACGATTGGCTGGCGAGCCTGCAGGGGCCGAGGATCCGCAGCCTGGCGACGATGCACCCCGGCTTGCCCTCCCTGTGCGACGAGGTCGGTCGACTCGCGGAGCGGGGGTTCCCGGGGTTCAAGCTGCACCCCGACTACCAGGGCTTTTTCGTCGACGAGGAACGGATGTTCCCGTTCTACGAAGCGGCCCGCGACGCGGGGATGTGGCTTTTGTTTCACGCCGGGTTGGACCGGGGGCTGCCGGGCCGCGAGGTGCACGCCCCGCCGGAGCGCCTGCTGCGGGTCCATGAAGCCGTGCCCGGCCTGCGGATCGTCGCCGCCCACATGGGCGGCGAGGATCTCTACGAAGAGACGGAACGCTGCCTGCTGGGCCGGGACATCTACCTGGACACCTCGTTCGTGCTGCGCAAGATGTCCGTTGCCGTACTGAAGAGGATGCTGCGCAAGCACCCCGCCGAGCGCATCCTGTTCGGGTCCGATAGCCCCTGGTCCCACCCGGGGCAGGATTTGGCGTTCCTGTCTTCCTTGGATTTCCTGCCGGACCGGGCGCGGGAACGAATCACCGGCGGGAACGCGGCCGAACTGCTGGGCATGGTTCCGCCGAGCCGTTCGGAGAGGAGTGCCCTGGAAGGTGGCGCCGCGCCGTAACGGCGTTGCCGCCGGGGCGGGGGCGCGCCCCCGGCGAACAACGCCGGACTTCCGTTCTCGCCCGGGGTTCCACGGCGATCGCCGTGCCCCGCGTGTTCGCGTCGGGGCCGGCCAGGATCAGGGCCCTACGCCTTGCTTATGGCACACAACAGCGACTTCATGTCCGGGTAACCAAGGATCGCCTCACGGCAGTCGGTGTCCGTCAGCAGGTTGGCGTTCTGCTCGCCTTCCCAGCCGTGGGGCACGAGCACGATGCCTTCGCTCACGCGCTCGTCCAGTTTGACCTTCATGGTGATCTGGCCCCGGTTGGTCTCGATCTTCGCCGTGTCCCCGTCCTCCAAACCGTACTGACGCCCGGTGTCCACGCCGAGTTCGGCGAACGGCTCCGGACTCTCGCCGCGCAACGCATCCACCGCCCGGAACTGGCTGTGGGTGTAGTAGTAGTTGCGGTGTCCCGTCCCGAGGATCAGGGGGTACTTCTTCAGGAACTCCGGATCCGCACTCTTGGGGCTCCGCGCCGGCTCGATATACTCCGGCAGGGGATTGGCCCCCACCTGCTCCATGGCCTCGCTGTAGATCTCGATCTTGCCAGACGGCGTCTTGAAGTAACCGTCCGGCGGAATGGAGTAGCGCTTCTGGTTGTAGTAGGTGCCTTCCGGGGTGTCGTTGAGTAGGCCGTCGAAGGTGAGCCCTGACGGCCCCAGTTCGAACTCCACCAACTCCTGCTCGCTCTTCCAGGGGAACTGCTCGCCGATGCCCAGCCGCTTGGCCATCTCGGTGAACACCCACCACTCCGAACGGGACTCGCCCAGGGGCTCGATGCACTTCTTGCGCAGCATCAGATAGGGCAGGCAGTGGCAAACGTTGTAGGTGTAGGCCAGGCCCCACTTTTCCAGGTGGGAGCAGGCCGGCAGCACGTAGTGGGCCTCCTTCGCGGTCTCGGTGAGGAACATGTCGTGCACCACGAGCAGCTCCAGGCGGCGGAACGCTTCGCGGAACGCGTTGGAGTCGGCCATGGAGACCAGCGGGTTGCCGCCCACCACCCAGAACGCTTTGAGCTTGTCCGGGATGCTCTCGGGCACCTGGGTGATCACGCCGTAGGGGCTCTTGCGGCCCCACACCTCGATGAACAGGGGGTAGTCGTCCATCCCCAGGGGATCGCCCTCGACGTTGAGACCCACGTTGCCGAAGAAGGGCCGGGGGCTGATCACCCATCCGCCGGGGACGTTGATGTTGCCGGTGATGATCTGCAGCACCGAGAACGCGCGGCTGTTCTGGGTGCCGCCGGCGGTCTGGTCCTGGGTGCAGGTGCCCTGGTAGATGCTCGCCCCCTTGGTGGTCGCGAACATCCGCGCCAGTTCCCGGATCTTGTCCGCCGGAACCCAGGTGATCTCCTCCGCCCACTCCGGGGTGAACGGCTGCACGTGCTCCACCAGCGGCTCGAAGCCGATGGTGTGCTTGTCGATGAACTCCCGGTCCACGAGCCCTTCGTTGATGATCACATGGATCATCGCCATGGCCATGGCGCCGTCGGTGCCCGGGCGGATCTTCAAGTACATGTCGGCCTGATCGGCGATGGGGATGCGCCGCGGGTCGATGACCACCAGTTTGGCGCCTTTTTTGAGGTTCTCTGCCATCGCCATCTTCAGGGGAAAGTCGCTGGCGTCGGGGTTGTGGCCCCAGAGAATGTAGAGCTTGGAGTCCAGTTCTTCGGTGGGGTACTTGCCGAAGGTGATCTGCCGGGTGCGGATGCGCATGCGGTAGCATACGCTCTCCACGGAGAAGAAGTTGGGGGAGCCGAACGCCGCCTTGAAGCGCTGGGTGAGACCCGCCATCTCGAGGTTCTCCACGCCGATGGAGCCGCTGAACACGCCCAGGGTCTGCGCACCGTGGTCGGCTTTGAGCTGATTGAGCTTGGCGGAGATCTCGTCCAGGGCCTGGTCCCAGGAGATCGGCACGAACGCGCCGTCGACCTTCTTCAAGGGGGTCTTGATCCGCGCGGGGCTGTAGATATGGGGGAGTGCCGCCTCGCCCTTCGGGCACAGCTCGCCGTGGTTGATCGGGTGGGACGCGAGGCCCTTGATATCGATCGCCTTGCCGTCTTGTACCGTCACGCGGCACCCGCAGCTGTGGTAGCAGAGGGTGCAGTCGGTGATGATTTCCTGGGTGGTGCTGGTGGATTCCGCCATCTCGAAACCTCCTGCCTCTTGTCTTGACCGGTTAGGGCCTTGAACTCGTCGTACCCCCCCGGGAGGGAGGGGGTGAAGTGGGTCGTGTGCGCCAGGTGACCCTGAAAGGCGTCTCAAGCGGGGTGCAGGGTTTGTCTCTTCGGATCGATCTTCGCCAGATCAATCACGCCGCCGCCGCCGAACCGGTTGACCTTCAGGCCACCGGGCATGCGGGGGAACTCCTCAAAAATGACGAGTTCGTCCGGCAGTTTGAACTTGGCGACCTTGTCGGCGAGATACTCCCGCACGTCATTCAGGGCGAGTGTCTTGGTCCCATCCTTGAGTTTGAGGCAGGCGCAGATGGACTCGCCCAGCACCGGGTTGGGCGTATTCACCACGCAGGCTTCCGCCACGTCAGGGTGGTGGACGAGCAACGCTTCCAGTTCAGACGGGAGGATCTTGAATCCGCCCCGGTTGATCCACTCCTTGAGGCGGCCGAGGATGCGCACATTGCCGCGTTCGTCCCGCGCCGCCAGGTCCCCGGTGTGCATCCAGCCGTCCTTGACCTGACGCTGGGTCTCCTCCGGCTTGTGCCAGTACCCCCGCATCACGTGCCACCCGGACAACAGCAGCTCCCCGGTTTCACCGTCTGGCAACTCCACACCGGAAACGGGATCGATGATCTTGATCTGCGTGCCGGGGATGGGTTTGCCGATGGACGATTCGCGATCCTCCATGCTGGAGCCGTAGGGCAGCAGGATCGAGTTGCCCGGCCCCACTTCGGAAGACCCCAGAAAAGAGGAGATGTACACGCCCATCTCGTCCTCGACGCGACGGATCAATCCCGCGGGGGCGATCTGGCCGGCGATCATGCCGGCGCGCAGGGAACTCAGATCGTAGTTCTGTCGGTCCGGTGAACTCAGCTCCATCAGATAGTGGGCCGGAGCACCCGGCTGCAGGGTGACCCTCTCCTCCTGGATCAGCCGGAACGCCTCCTTGGGGCGGAAGGTCTCCATGATGACCGCCGTGGCACCGAGCACCACCGGCTGAATCAACAGGGCGCCGCAGCCGTAGGAGTGGCCCATGGAGAGGAAGGCGAGAAACACGTCGTCCTCCTGGGCGTCCACAACCAGCGCGTAGGACATGCCGGCGCGGACCGTCTGTGACTGGCCGATCATGGCGCCCTTGGGTTGGCCCGTGGTGCCGGAAGTGTAGAGCAGCATGCACAGGTCGTCCGGCCCGACCGCCGGTTCCCCGCCGCTGGAACTGCTCCCGGCGCCGACGGCGAGGTCCTTGAGCAGGTGGACCGACGGCATGTCCACGGGGGCTTTTGAACCCGCAGAGGTCACAATGATGTGCTCCAGATGCGGCAGCTCGGGCTGCATGGTCCGCAGCGCCTCGAGGTATCCGAAATCCTGCCGCTTCTCGGGCGCCAACACAGCCTTGGCGCGGGAGTCCTTCAAGATGTACCCCGCTTCCTTCTCGCGGTAGGCGGGGTTGATCCAGGCCACAGCCACTCCCAGCTTCTGCAGGGCGTAAAAGGATGTCACGAGCTCCATGGAGTTGGGCATGTAGATCGCCGCCATGTCGCCCTTGCGCAGGCCCAGCCTGGCCATGCCCGCGGCCAGCTCCCCCGCGCTGCGGAGCAACTCACCGAACGTAATGCGTTTGTCTCCGTCCACAAACGCAGTCTTGTCGGGAAGCCGCTGTGCAGTCCCTTGCAGGAGCTCCCAGACAGAGAGGTGGGCGAGGTCGGTGTAGGGGGCAGGTGCGCAGGCCATGGCGTTTCGCTCCGTGAAATGCGGTTTCATTTCAGCTCTGGGCACAGAATACAAGGCTGCGCCCAAGAGTCAACACAAAACTGCGGTCCCGGGGGGACCTGCGTCCCGGGCTCGAGGGAACGGGCAATGGTCCCGTGTGGCCGATGAAAGGTCACCCATCCCGCCCTGTAGTCGGCAGTGGGTAACGCCGGGCCGGTCGAACGGGTCGGCCCACCGGAGAGGCGCACCGCAGCCCCGCGGGTGACACCCAGTAACCACATTTTTTGTCTTGACGAAGAGATGTTCAGGCGGTATATCCGTATCATTCGTTGAAATGACATTTTATTAGATGAAACGACAGCGTGTGCTCAGCCTGTTTCTTGAGAAGGTGTGCTCCCTCGGCGCCAGCTCTGTCGCCGTCGCACACCGGGTTCGTTGCGTGACGGAGCATGCGGGCAAGGAGCCAGTACCACGATTTCGGGTTCCTTGCTAGGTCTACAACACTTGCACAAAGGCAGACACGATGCGGTACGCAGAAACCGGGTTCAATCTGGAAGTGGATCTGTCGACCGGGAACATCGAGAGGGTGGCGACGGACCCCAGGCTCACCGAGCTGTACCTCGGGGGGCAGGGCACCGCGGACAAGATCCTCTGGGACCGGGTGCCCCCGGAGGTGGAGCCGTTTTCCCCGGAGAACCTGCTGATCTTCAGCAGCGGGCTGCTCAACGGCACCTTCGTGCCGGGTGCCAACCGGACCATGGTGAACACCTTCTCGCCCCAGACGAACCTCCACGCCCACTCGATGATGGGGGGCTACTTCGGCGTGGAGATGAAGCACGCCGGGTACGACAAGATCATCCTGAGCGGCAAGGCCCCCAACCTGGTGTACCTGTACATCCACAACGACAAGGTGGAGATCCGGGACGCGAGCCACCTGCACGGGATGGGCTGCCAGGAGACCCAGGCGGCCCTGAAGAAGGAACTGGGGGACGACAAGGTCCAGGTGGCGGCGATCGGGCTGGCCGGTGAGAACCGGGTGTACATGGCCTCCATCGACCACAGCCATTGCAGCGCCGCCCGGGGGGTGGGGCCGGTGATGGGCGACAAGCGCGTGAAGGCCATCGCGATCCGCGGCACCAAGGACCTCCACATGGCGGAGCCGGAGAAGCTCTTCCACCTGTGCAAGGACCTCCGCAAGGAGATGGCCGACAACCCCGGCGCCGGGGACTGGATGGCGGTGGACGAGGACGACAGCTTCCACCACGACAACTTCTCCTGGGGCAACGCCCGCACGCGGCGCAAGGGCTACTGGAGCGAAGAGCTCCAACAGCGCTGGACCGACTGGAAGTACGACCACATGGACCGGCAGACGGGGTGCTACAACTGCCCCAAGAAGTGCCACAACGTGATCTCCTGGCCGGGGCAGAAGCGCTTCAGCTACAAGTGCTACGGCAAGGACACCTACCACATGGCGGCCATGCAGGAGCTGGATTTCAGCTACGAGATCCTCGGCGTGGCCCAGGAGTACGGGCTGGACTCCTATTCCACCCCCCAGGTGATCGCGTTCGCCCTGGAACTGCTGGAGGCGGGGATCCTCACCGACGAGGACTTCCCGGGGATGCCCGAGGACGTCCGTGGGCGCTTCTTCTACCTGCTGGAGAAGATCGTCCGGCGCGAGGGCATCGGAGACGTGCTGGCCAACGGTGTGTACTGGGCCGCCCGCCAGATCGGCAACGGCGCCGAGGCCTACGACCACAACACCACCAAAAAGTTCGAGCAGGTGCCCATCAAACTGGGGAAGGTGAACCCCATGTTCTTCCTGATGATCGCCACCGGGGAGAAGATGAACATCACCCAGATCGAGGGCTCCTTCCCCCAGGACCCCCTGCCCACCGTCGAGGAGCGCCAGAAGTTCGTGGACGCCTGGGAGGCGGTGCCCGACGAGAAGTTCAAGCAGTACTTCATGGAGTGGGAGAAGCGCAACGACATGCCCACCGACGCGGTCTGCTCGATCGTCGACTGGAACGAGGCGATGCACTACATCGACGACGCCGTGGGGCTGTGTGCGTTCGTCTCCTCGTTTCGGGGCCAGTTCGGCGGCAAGACCCAGTTCCACATCCACAACATCCCCACCGTGATCAATCTGGCGACGGGGATGGAGTTCGACAAGGAGAAGCTCTGGGAGGTCTACCGGCGCAACCGCAACCTGGTGCGGGCACTGAACGTCCGGCGGGGCATGCGGCGCGCCGACGAGCGGCCGCCCGAGGACCACTGGGCGGTGCGCGACGAGGAGTTCGAGCAGAAGTTGCTCAGCGCCTACTACGAGTTCAAGGGCTGGACCCAGGACGGGATTCCCACCCAGGAGACCCTGGAAGAGCTGTCCATGAGCGAGGTCGGCAAGGATCTGCGGGAGCGGGGAATTCTCACGGCCACCGAGGGTGGCGCCGGGCAGTAGCGGTGCGGCAACGGCCTGCCCGATGGTGACGGAGAGGGTGC
Source organism: Deferrisomatales bacterium (assembly GCA_029211085.1). GTDB lineage: Bacteria > Desulfobacterota > Deferrisomatia > Deferrisomatales > JARGFW01 > JARGFW01. The sequence goes on from JARGFW010000022.1 coordinate 18,355, forward strand.
CATGACGGAAGCGAAGAAGATGAAGACGATCAAGGAAATCCGGGTGGATGTGAACAAATGCAACGGCTGTCTGAGCTGCGAGATGTCCTGCTCGGCGGCCCACGCCATGCCGCCCTACAGCAGCGTCAACCCGGCGCGCTCCCGGATCGCGGTCATCATCGACGAGACCACGGACGCGTACGTGCCCATCCGCGCCGGTGACTACGCCCAGGCGGAGTGCAGCGGCCGCAACCTGTACGTGATCGAGGGCAAGGAGTACACCGAGTGCAGTTTCTGCCCGGCATCGTGCCCCTCCCGCGACCGCTTCACCGAGCCCGACTCCGGGCTGCCGGTGAAGTGCGACATGTGCGAGAGCCTGTCGCTCGACGAGCCGATGTGCGTGCAGGTTTGCCACCCGGGGGCGCTGAGCTACGTGGAGCGCCAGGTGGAAGTGGTGGATGCGGCCGAGGCGAAGCCCCACGGGGAGAAGGAGATCGGGCTGGAGTACCTGGTCAAGCGCTACGGCCTGAAAGACGTCGCGGAGACGGTTGCCCGGATGCTGAAGAAGGCGAGCTAGTTTCCGCTGAGGCGCTTTCAGCTGTCAGCACTCAGCGTTCAGCCTGAGGCCCACGGATTCAAACTCTTGAGCTGGCCGCTGATGGCTGACAGCTTCCAGACCGAAGCAAGGCAAGTACACCGCACAGGATAGGGGATTCGCGTGGAAACGGTTGCGCCATTTCAAGACATCATCGAGATCGTAAAAGACAGCGGCGGTGACGCATTCAAGTACTGTTACCAGTGCGGCCTGTGCGACACCGTGTGCCCGTGGAACCGCGTGCGCCCATTCAGTATGCGGAAGATCGTGCGGCAGGCGGTGTTCGGGCTGACCGAGATCGAGAACGAGGAGATCTGGCGTTGCACCACCTGCGGGCGCTGCCCGGAGGCCTGCCCGCGGGACGTGCGGCAGATCGACTCGGGCGTGGCCCTGCGGCGGATCGCCACCGAGTACGGGGTGTTCCCCGAGAACGTGAAGCCCGTGCGCGCGGCCAGCGGCAACCTGGGAGCCGAGGGCAACCCCCTGGGGGAGGATCGCACGAAACGGGCGGATTGGGCGAAGGACCTGCCGGTCCCGCGGTTCACCGAGGAGGCGGAGGTGCTGTACTTCTCGTGCTGCTACCTCAGTTACGACCGCAGGCTGCGCAAGGTCGCGGCCGCCACGGCCAGGGTCCTCGACCGGGCGGGAGTCAAGTTTGGGACCCTGGGTGCCAGTGAGAGTTGTTGCGGCGAGAGCATCCGCAAGACCGGTGACGAGGACATGTTCCGGCGTCTGGCCAAGGAGAACATCAAGGCGTTCATCGACAACGGCGTAAAGCGGGTGTTGGTGTCCTCACCGCACTGCTACCACACCTTCAAGAACGAGTACCCGGAGTTCATGGTCAACTTCGAGGTCGTACACGCCACCGAGTATGTCTTGGAGCTGATCCGCGATGGGCGGATCACCCCCAGCCGGGAACTCGCCGCCACGGTGGCCTACCACGACCCCTGCTACCTGGGTCGCCACAACGGCATCTACGACGCGCCGCGGGAGATCTTGCGCAGTATCCCGGGGCTGCAGCTCGTGGAACTCCCCGACAACCGCCAGGACAGCCTGTGCTGCGGCGGTGGCGGGGGCCGGATCTGGATGGACACCCCGAAGGGGGAGCGCTTCTCCGACCTGCGGGTGGAGCAGGCCGCGGCACTCGGCGCCAGCGTGCTGGCCACCGCCTGTCCCTACTGCATCGCCAACTTCGAGGACAGCCGCTTGGCCATGGCCGATGCGGATGCTTTGGAGGTCAAGGACGTCATGGAACTGGTGCAGGCATCCCTCTAGGGGCCTGTCGGATCCCGGGTTCCGGACGCGTCCCCCGGGCAGGGCGCCCCCGGCGGGGGCAGCGAGAGTGCCCACCGGGCGAGGTTCCGAAGGAGATTCCCCGCGACGCCGGAGCCGAAGCACACCGGCAGGGGAGCATGCAGCAGCCATGCGGGGTATCCAGCCCCCGAGAAGGATGAGCCATCGTGGAAAAACTAGCGATCGAAGGCCTGCAGATCGACCCCCCCGTGGCGAGCGACCGCGCCGACGTGATGGTCGTGGGCGGGGGGATCAGCGGCATCCAGGCCGCCCTGGACCTGGGCGACGCCGGGTTCCGCGTCTACCTGGTGGACAAGTCCCCCGCCATCGGCGGGAAGATGGCGCAGCTGGACAAGACCTTTCCCACCAACGACTGCTCGATGTGCATCGAGTCGCCCAAGTTCATCGAGTGCAGCCGGCACCCCAACATCGAGATCCTCACCTACACCGACGTGGACCGGGTCTCCGGGCAGGCGGGGAACTTTGCCGTCACCCTGGCCCGGAAGCCCCGCTACATCATCGAGAACCGCTGCACCGGCTGCGGCGTGTGCGTGGAGTACTGCCCGGCGAAGATCCCCGACCCCTACAACCAGAACCTGTCGGAGAACAAGGCGGTTCACATCTATTTTTCACAGGCGGTGCCGTTGGTCACCTACGTGGACCCGGACACCTGTCTGTACCTGCAGGGCGGGAAGTGCACCATCTGCCAGGGGGTGTGCAAGCACGACGCCATCGACCTGCATCAGGAGACCCAGTTCCTGCAACTCCGTGTCGGCGCCATCGTGCTGGCGCCCGGCTACGAGATCTTCGATCCGGCGGTGCGGGGCGACTACGGCTACGGGACCATGGAGAACGTGGTCACCAGCATGGATTTCGAGCGGATCTTGTGCTCCACCGGGCCCTACGACGGGCACATCCGCCGCCCCTCCGACGGCAAACACCCGGAGAAGATCGGCTGGATCCAGTGCGTGGGTTCGCGGCAGGTGCGCCCGGGGGGCAACAGCTACTGCTCGGCGGTGTGCTGCGCCTACACGCAGAAGCAGGTGATCCTGGCCAAGGACCACGACGCCGATCTGAAGGCGACGGTGTTCCACAACGACATCCGGGCCTTCGGCAAGGACTTCGAGCGTTTCTACCAGCGGGCCGAGGGCCTGTCGGATGTGCGCTTCGTGCGCAGCTACGTGTCCATGGGCGGTGAGGACCCGGAGACGAAGAACCTCACCCTCCGCTACGCCACCTCCGACGAGGGCGTGCAGGAAGAGGAGTTCGACCTGGTGGTGCTCTCGGTGGGACTGAACCCGCCGGAAGACGTGTCCGGTCTCGCCGAGACCTTCGGCATCGAACTCAACGAGCACGGCTTCTGCAAGACGCGGCCCGAGAATGCCATCGAGACCACACGACCCGGCATCTTCGTCAGCGGCGCGTTCCAGGGACCGCTGGACATCCCCGAGTCGGTGGTCTCCGCCAGCGGGGCGGATGCCCTGTGCAGCCAGCTGCTTTCCTACCGGCGGGGCCACCTCTCCCGTGAACGGGTCTACCCGGAAGAAAAGGACAGCTCCGGAGAGGAGCTCAAGATCGGCGTCTTCGTGTGCCACTGCGGCGCCAACATCGGCCGCGTGGTGGACGTGCCCGGGGTGGTGGAGTACGCCGCCACCCTGGGAAACGTGGTGCACGCCCAGGAAAGCCTGTTTGCCTGCTCCACGGACAACGCCAAGGACATCTCCGACCAGATCCGCGAGAAGGGGCTAAACCGCGTGGTTGTCGCCGCGTGCACCCCGCGCACCCACGAGCCGCTGTTTCGCGACACCTGCCGCGAGGGGGGGATCAACCCCTACTTCTTCGAGATGGCCAACATCCGCGAGCACTGCTCCTGGGTCCACTCGCGGGAGAAGGAGTCGGCCACCCAGAAGGCCAAGGACATCGTGCGGATGTCGGTCCAGCGCGCCGCGCAGCTGGAGCCCCTGACCGAGTACGCGCTGCCGGTGAACAAGGCGGGTCTGGTGGTGGGCGGCGGCCTGGCGGGGATGACCAGCGCGCTGAGCATGGCGAGCCAGGGGTTCGAGGTCTACCTGGTGGAGAGGGAGGCGCAGTTGGGCGGCGTGGCCCGGCGCGTGCGCTCCACCCTGGAGGGGATGGACGTGCAGGCCTACTTGAACGGCCTGGTGCAGGCGATCTATCGCAACCCCTCGATCCACGTCTGGACCGGAACGGAGATCACCGAGGTCTCCGGCTACATCGGCGATTTCGTCACCACCGTGCGCACCGGCCGGCGGGTGCGCACCATCGCACACGGGGCGGCGGTGCTGGCCATCGGCGCCCAGGAGCACGTCCCCTCCGAGTACCTCTACGGCGCGAGCGAGCGGGTCCTGACCTCCCTGGAGTTGGAGGAGGAGATGGGCCGGGGCGGGGAGCGGGTCGACGCCGCGAAGAGCGTGGTGATGATCCAGTGCGTGGGGTGTCGCGAGCCGGACCGCAACTACTGCAGCCGCATCTGCTGTGCCCAGTCGGTGAAGAACGCCCTGGAGCTCAAGGCCCAGGACCCGACACGGGAGGTCTACATCCTCTACCGAGACATGCGCACCTACGGGTACGCGGAGGACTTCTACCGCGAGGCGGCGGGCAAGGACGTGAAGTTCATCCGCTTCGAGGTCGACGCGAAGCCCACCGTGGAAGCGGCGGGGGATGGCCCCCTGCGGGTGACGGTTGCCGATCCGATCCTGGGCAAGCGGCTGGAACTGGAGGCCGACCTGGTGGCGCTGGCCGCCGCGGTGGTGCCCGCCAGGGGCAGCCAGGAACTCTCGCGGATGTTCAAGGTCTCCCTCAGCCCCGACGGCTTCTTCCAGGAGGCCCACGTGAAACTGCGGCCGGTGGATTTTGCCGCCGACGGCGTCTTCCTGTGCGGGCTGGCGCACTACCCGAAGCGGATTCCGGAGGCGATCAGCCAGGCGTACGGCGCGGCGGCCCGGGCGGTCAACGTACTGGCGCGGGACTCGGTTTCGACCTCGGGCTCCGTGGCCAGCGTGTGTGAAGAGGAGTGCGTCGCCTGCGGCGCGTGCCTCACCGCCTGCAGCTACAACGCCATCGAGTTTGTTGACACGCCCAGGGGCAAGAAGGCCCGGGTCAACCCCGTGCTGTGCAAGGGGGACGGGCTGTGCAACACCAAGTGCCCCTCGGGTGCGATCGACCTGAAGCACTACACCGAGAGCGAGCTGCTCTCCCAGATCGACGCCGCCTGACGGGCGGGGAGCAACAGGCAACGACGGTCGCAGTGTTCACGTAGAAAGGGAAGAGCGATGCAGAGCGGTTTCTCGCAGCAGCCGGAGATCCTGGGCTTCGTCTGCAACTGGTGAGCGTACGGGTCCGCGGACCTGGCTGGCGTGTCCAGACTACAATACGCAACGAACATCAAGCTGATCCGCATCATGTGCACCGGCAGGGTCGACCTTGCCCACGTGCTGCGGGCCTTCTCCAAGGGCAAGGCCGGGGTCCTGATCGGCGGCTGCCACCTGGGGGATTGTCACTACGACACCGGCGGCAACTACCACGCGGTGCACATGGTCCAGTTGTGCAAGAAACTGCTGGGCACCATCGGCGTGAACCCCGACCGGCTGCGCATCGCCCAGGTGTCGGCGGGGGAGGGCCTGCGCTTCGTCGAAGTCGTCAACGACTTCAGCCAGGCGATCAGGGCACTGGGCCCGCTGGGCCCGAGCGAGGGGCTGACACCGGCGCAGTTGACCCTCAAACTCGGCGCGTTGACCCGGCTGCTGCCCAATATCCGCCTGGTGGAGCGCGAGCGGCTGCGGGTGCGCTTCGACACGGCGGAGGAGTACGAGGCGTTCTTCCGCCGGCCCGACGTGGAGCGGCTGCTGCGAGAACTGGTGGAGGACAAGGTGGCGGTCAGCCAGATCCTGTGGCTGCTGGGCGAGCAGCCCCGGTCGTCGGGACAGCTCTCCGAGACCCTGGGCCTGAACCCCTCCGAGGTTGCCCGTCACCTGGGCAGTTCCGCCAAACACGGGCTGGTGCGCTACGACGAGACCCAGCAGTGTTTCCGCCTCGCCTGAGCCCTGGGGCGCGGGCGGGATCACCGATCGAACGCGGTAAGGATTGCGGCAATGGATAACGAGCAGATCGACCAGATCATCGACAAGTTCGAGGCCAAGCCCGGCTCCCTGATCATGATCCTCATGGACATCCAGCACCACAACCGCTGGCTGCCCAAGGAGGCGCTGGAACGGGTGAGCGAACGGCTGGAGGTTCCCCTGGGCAAGATCCACCAGATCGCCAGCTTCTACAAGACCTTCAGCCTGGTGCCCAAGGGCCGGCACGAGATCCACGTGTGCACCGGTACCTCCTGCCACCTCCGGGGTGCCCAGAAGGTGCTGGACGCGGTGGAGGAACTGGCCGGCATCCGGCCCGGCGAGACCGACACCCAGACCAAGTTCAGCGTCGAGACGGTGAACTGTGTGGGCGCCTGTGCCCTAGGGCCGGTGATGCAAGTGGACGGGACCTACCACGGCAGGATGGTCCCGGAGAAGACAGCCGACGTGCTCAAGAGCGTCACATAAGGACGGACAATGCAGAGGATCGGTTCACCTGACACGTTGGAGGAACTGCGGGCGCAGATCCTGTCCGAACGGGATCCCGACGCGCCTTGTATCGCCGTGTGCGCGGCCCCCAACTGCCACGCCCTGGGCAACGGCGCACTGGTCGGCGCGCTCGCCGCGGAGCTCGAGTCCCGCGACCTGCGGGAGAGGGTCCGGTTGCGTCCCACCGGGTGCCTGGGCTTCTGCGAGCAGGGCCCCGTGGTCATCGTCTATCCCCAGCAGATCTGCTACGTGAAGGTGGCCCCGGAGGACGCGGCCCAGATCGTCGCCGAAACTGTCCTGGAGGGGAGGGTGGTCCAGCGACTGCTCTACACCGACCCGGAGAGCGGCCAGAGCGCCGAACGGGTGGAGGACATCCCCTTCTACCGGTCGCAGTCGCGGGTCCTGATCGGGGCAAACGCGAAGATCGACCCCAGGAGCTTGGAAGACTACCTGGCCATCGGCGGCTACGCGGCGCTGTCAAAGGCGCTGTTCCAGATGTCCCCCGAGCAGGTGCTCGGAGAGGTCAAGGCCTCCAACCTGCGGGGCAGGGGAGGCGGCGGTTTCCCGGCGGGGAGCAAGTGGGAGACCACCCGCAACGCCCCCGGGGACCTGAAGTACGTGATCGTCAACGCTCACGAGGGCGAGCCCGGCGCGTTCATGGACCGCGCGCTGTTCACCGGCAACCCCCACGCGGTGCTGGAGGGGCTGATCATCGGGGCCTACGCCATCGGCGCGCGCCAGGGCTTCATCTACACCCGCCACGACAGCCCGCAACTGTTGGCGAACCTGTACCTGGCGCTGGACGAGGCGCGCGCCCGCGGCCTGCTGGGCACCGACATCCTGGGCTCGGGGTTCGCGTTCGACGTGGAAGTCCACTTCGACGTGGGCATCTTCGTCTCCGGCGAATCCAGCGCCCTGATGCGCTCCCTGGAAGGCAAGATGCCCGAGCCGCGGCCCAAGTACGTGCGCACCTCTGTCAGCGGCGTCTTCGACCGGCCCAGCAATCTCAACAACGTCGAGACCTGGGCGAACGTGCCCCACATCATCAACAACGGCGCCGCCTGGTTCGCCGGGATCGGCACCGAAAAGAGCAAAGGCAGCAAGCTCCTGTCCCTGTCCGGCAGCGTCAACCACATCGGCGTCGTCGAGGTGCCGATGGGCACTCCCCTGCGCACCGTCGTCGAGGTGATCGGGGGCGGGGTGGCGGGCGGCAAGGCGCTCAAGGCGGTGCACTTCGGGGGGCCGATGGGCGGCTCCATCCCGGCGCAGTTGATCGACACCCCGGTGGACTTCGATGCGCTGGGCAAGCTCGGCGCGCCCATGGGGGCCGGGGCGATGCTGGTCCTCGACGAAGACACCTGCATGGTGGACCTGATCCGCTTCTTCCTGGAGTTCCTCACCAAGGAGTCCTGCGGCAAGTGCACCCCGTGCCGGGAAGGGTGCCGGCAGATGCTCAACGTGGTGACCGGGATCTGCGAGGGCCGCGGCCAGCCCGGCGACATCGAACTCCTGGAAGAGATCGCCGAGGTGATGTCGGCTGCGTCCCTGTGCTCCCTGGGCAAGACCGCCTCGGACCCGCTGCGCAGCGCCCTGCGCTACTACCGGGATGAGTACGTGGCCCACATCCAAGACCAACGCTGCCCCGCCGGCGCCTGTGCGAGCCTGACCGCCTGATGCCCGCCCACCGGGCGGGCCAAGGCTCGAGAAAGCATGTGACGATGAGCGAGATCCGGTTGCAGATCGATGGACAGGAAGTGGTGGCGCGCGAAGGAATGACGCTGCTGGAGGCCGCCCAGGGCGTGGGAATCCAGATCCCCACCCTGTGCCATCACGAAAAGCTCGAGCCCTACGGGGGCTGTCGCGTCTGCACGGTGGAGGCGGAGGCCTGGGGGCGGACCAAGTACGTGGTAGGCTGCGTGTACCCCGTGGAAGAGGGGTTGGTGGTACGCACCCGCTCGGAGAAGATCGACCGGATCCGCAAGGTGATCTTGGAGATGATGCTGGCCCACGCGCCCGACTCCCACGACCTGGCCGAGCTGGCTGTGGAGTACCGGGCCGATCGCGACCGTTTTCGCAAAGAGGCGTCGTTCTGCATCCACTGCGGCCTGTGCGTGCGCTACTGCGACGAGATCAAGGGCAAGAACGCCGTCACCTTCGTGGACCGGGGCGCCAACCGTGAGATCTGTTTCATCCCGGAGATCGCCGCCAAGGAGTGCTGGGACTGCAAGGAGTGCTTTCCCCTCTGTCCCACCTCGGCCCTGCAAGCCGCCTACTTCCTGACCCAGGCGTTGGCGTCTTCTCAATAGCCCTGCCCATCCCGGTGGCCAAGGGATGCTGCGTCCCCGCGGTTCGTTGGAAGTTTCCGGGCAGGTGTGTGTGGCAGATGGGTCCCAGATAGCGGGCCTGGAGTTCCAACGCTTCTGGCCGAGGGGATCTCCGCCCCACGACCCGGGCCGGACGTGGGTTCACGAGGGTCCTCGGGACGGTCCCGCGATGGGCCATCCGCCCAGCGCCCCCGATGGAGGTAACCGATGCCAAGACAGGATGCATCTTCCCGCGGTGGCGGAGGGGTGAGCCGCTACAACATCCGCGCGGTCGAACGGGCGATGGGCGTCCTGAACCTGTTCTCCCGGCAAGACCACAAGCTTTCCCTCGATGAGATCACGCGGCGGTCCGGTCTGTCCAAGCCGACGGTGTTCCGCATCCTGTCGACGCTGGAGTGCCACGACTACGTGGTCCTCGACCCCACCGACGGCCGCTATCGCCTGGGCACGATCTTCTTGACCCTGGGCGGGGCGGTGCTTGCGTCGCTGAGCCTGCGCGGGATCGCTTCCCAGCACCTCACCCGCCTGCGGGAGGAGTTGCAGGTGACGGTGGTGCTCGGGGCGTTGATCGATGACGCCCTCGTCTATCTCGACAAGAAGGAAGCCAGTGGACCCGTGCGCATCGCTTCGGATATCGGCTGGCGCAGGGACCCCCCACATTTTGGCATGCTGGGGATGGCGCAGCTCGCCTTCAAGGATGAGGAGGAGGTGCGGCACGACCTGGAACAGGTTCCTCTCATCGCCCACACCAAGCACAGCCTCACCGATCCCGAGGCGTTCTTGCAGCGGCTCCGCAAGATCCGGGAAGACGGGTACGTGGTCGAGCTCAACGAGGCCATCGAGGGCGTGTGGGGCGTTGCCGCGCCGATCTGGGACGCCCGGGAGGAAGTGGTTGCAGCGGTCGGGGTGGGGCAGTCGATGACCGCGCACACGCAGAAACGCGAGGGCGAGACGATCGCGAGGGTACGCCTCTGCGCCAGGGCGATCTCCGCAGAGCTGGGATATCGGCCGGCAGGGGCAGCTCTCACCTGACGGCCGAAGATCACCGTGTGGGAGCGGCTGTGCGAACGTACGCACAGAGCAAGGCGTCGGCCCGCTTCATGTGGGGGATGGACAGGCGGTACAGGGCCTGGACCACATCCTCCTCTTCGTCCACGTCGACGCCCATGCCGCGCGCCCACGCCTCCACGGCTCTGCGCAGGCGCCCTCCCAAGGTCCGAGCCTCGGCGGCCTCCAGCAGCATCTGACTCTTACCGCACAGGTTGGTCCAGTACAACAACGGGTCCACCTTCTGCCGGCCGGAGTCGAGCCGGTAGAGCTGCGCACCCAGGCACTGCAGCAGATGGAACCCCCGTGCCGGGGAGTCGATGCGCTGCTCCGACACCAACCCCAGCAGGGTCAGCAGCAGGGGATCGGCCACGTCGGCACGGGTGTGCGCGGGGTCTCGGTCCGCAACACTCCAGTAGGCTTCCATGGCTTCGCGGATGTCCTCCAAGAGGTTCCGGCACACCACACCACACAGCTCGATGGCGAGCCACTGGTCCGGATCCCACACGTAGGGATCGAAGTCGGTGCCGGGCACGGCGGTGGAGGGCAAAAACGTCAGGGCCAATCGCGATTCCTTCCGGGGGCCGCACCACTCCCGGGCGTGGCGGCCGGCTGCGCGGCTCTGGGTTCCCCAGGCGCCCGAGCGCCCGGCGCAGAGGGGGTGCGGCCGTGCGGCGCTGTCTGGCAGGGAGGCGGCAGCCCAGCCGGATTAGGCCATTCCCGCCTAACCTCGTGCCTTCCACCAGGATCGGCCGCCCCGGGAAATTTCTTTATGGATGCCCGAGATGTTTTTGCACGGCGCGACCGCCTGCTGGACGGTCCGACCCGGTGGTCCGGTCCCACGCGGAAAGCGGTGTAGTGTCGATGGGAAACCCCCTGTGCCGGCTGCCGTGGGGTGCCGAGAGGGAGGAGAGCGATGGGACGTTGTCAGTGGGCTCGCACGGCGCAGAGTGTGGCGTACCACGACCAGGAGTGGGGCGTTCCCCAGCACGATGATCGGGTACTGTTTGAGTTCCTGGTGCTGGAGGGCGCCCAGGCAGGGTTGAGCTGGGAGACCATCCTCCACAAGCGGGGGCGCTACCGGCAGGTGTTCGACGGCTTCGACCCGGCCAAGGTGGCGGGCTACGGGGAGGAGAAGGTCGCTGCGCTGCTGGCCGACCCGGGCATCATCCGCAACCGGTTGAAGGTGCGTTCCGCGGTGACCAATGCCCGCGCCTTCCTGGCGGTGCAGAAAGAGTTCGGTACGTTCGACCGGTACCTGTGGGGCTTCGTGGATGGCGAGCCGCTCCAGAACGCCTGGGCGAGCCTGGCGGAGATCCCTGCCGAGACCCTCGTGTCCCGGACCCTGAGCCGCGATCTCAAACAGCGGGGGTTCACGTTCGTCGGCCCCACCATCTGCTACGCCCTCATGCAGGCGGTGGGCCTGGTCAACGACCACACCGTCGACTGCGTGCGCTGGGGCGACCTGGGAGGCGGGGTGCCCAAGTGATCCCCTGGTACGCCGGCGTGAGGTGTCATTTCCCCTGGGGCACCTGGTAGGTGCGCCGGGCCGGTACCGCAACGAAGCGATCTTCCTCTGCGATCCATGCGGTCAGAGAGCCGCCCCACACGCAGCCGGTGTCGAGGCCCCGGACGCGTTTTCCGCGCACCCTGCCGCGGGCAGCCCAGTGGCCGAATACCACCGTGCGGCGGCCGCGGTAGAAGTGGTCCCAGGGGTGGAACCGTGCTGGGGGGTGCTCGTCGTCTGCGGGCCTCTCCCCCGAGGCGTTGCAGTGGCGGGCCTGGAGCAGGAAGCGCAGATCGGGGTTGTCCCATGGGATGCGGCCGGCGCGGATGCCCTGCTCCAGGGGGCCCGCCACCGCCACCGGGTCGCCCCACCCGGGGCAGACACCGGCATGCACCAGGACCGCGTCATCCCACCCCTGCGCCAGGGGGCGCTCGCGCAGCCACTCCAGCAGCGGCCCCCGATCCGGTGCCGTCAGCACGTCCTGGAAGGTGTCCTTGCGCCCGGTTGTGCGCTCCCCGGCGGCGACTCGAAGCAGGTGCAGGTCGTGGTTTCCCAACACGGTGTTGCCCCCCAGTTCCCGGACCAGTCGCAGAACGCCCAGGGAGTCGGGGCCGCGGTTGACCAGGTCGCCGGTGAACCACAGGTCGTGCATGGCCGGGTCGTACCCCAGGCGCTCCAACAGGTCCCGTAGCTCGTTGCTGCAGCCCTGCACGTCGCCCACGAACACCCGCTGACGTGTCCCCTCCACCCGGCGTCCCTCCTCCCAGCCCCGGTTTGCCCAGCTTCGCCGCCATGATCGCAACTTCCCGGGGCCGGGGCAAACCCGGACCTCCGGTTCGTCCGCGGGGCGGCGCCAGGTAGGCACGAGACGAGCCGTGGGGAAGGAGCCTGGAAGGTCTACCCGGCGTGGGCCAACCCCGGGGAGGGGGCGGGAGATGGGCTGCAGCCTGGGTGCCGGCGGGGATTTCTACTGCAGGGTTGTCTGGACGATGGCGGTGATCTCGGCAGTTGCCACCCGCAGGGTCTGGTCGAGCACATCCGTGTAGGAGTAGGCGTCACGGGGGTCGAACTCCCACCGGGTGATCAGGTCGTCGTACTCCGCGGTGACGGTCTGTCGCAGGGGCGCGACCCCGTCGCCGCTGATTTCCACGGTGGCGATGAGAGTGGCTCCTTTCCGGATCTCTGCGGGGATGTCCGCGTCCTGGTCTTCCCGGTCCATGAGGTCGCCGAATCGTCCCGTCTGCCACGCCGCGAGGATCGCCGGGGGATCGCTTCCCAGCATGGCGTAGCGGGTCCCTTGGGGTGCCGCCGGAGGCGGGGAAGAACCCAACCTGCGGTAGCGGGTGGTCAGTGCGGACAGGTGCACCGTGAGGGTTGCCGCACGGGCACTCCCGGGATCGGAGAGTTGCACCAGTTGGTGTTGGAGGAGCGCTGCGAACTGGGCCGTGATCGAGTAGCGGGCGTAGCTCTCGGCCGGTCCGGCCATGACGTAATAGGGATCGGCCAGCGCTGAGGTGTACACGAGGTCGATGGCGTAGGGCGTGCGTGGCGGTGGTGGCAGGGGTTGCACCTCCGGCCCGGCCAGGCGGGTCGGCGCCAGGCTGCAACCGAGAAGGAACCCTCCTGCCAGGAGTGTCCAAGGGTGACGGAGCATGGGGGTCACCTTTCTGGCTGCCCCGCGATCGGCTCGGTCACGGACCCGGGGACGGCGGCCGGTTCCGATTATGCCCTCGGGATTCCGGAGGGCAAGGGTCCGGCACAGCGGCCGGGCCTTCAAGCGCGGCCACACGCCCTGACAGGGGCGGGTGGGAGAAGTAGAACCAGGCGTACAGGGGATGGGGGTGTAGGTTGGCCAGGTTCTCCGTGCCGAGCTTCACCAGTGCCGAGGCCAGGGACCGGGGGGCGCCGGTGAGGTCTGTCGCGTAGCGGTCGGCCTGCCGCTCATGGCGACGGGAGAGCCCGCTGGAGAGGGGGGTGAGGGGGAACCGGGCCAGGGACCCGATGACGGACAGCACCAGCAGGCGCGCGTGGGTGGAGAGTTGCTCTGCCCCGACCAGACCTGGCAGCCCGGACCAGGTCAGCAGAAGGTGGGCAACCCAGAACGCCGCGAGGGCGCCCAGGAGGGCGAACCCGAGCCTCCGCGCCATGTGGTGCAGCTTCCAGTGCCCCATCTCGTGGGCCACCACAGCCAGCACCTCGTCCGGTGCCATCTGCGTGAGCAGGGTGTCGAACAGCACGATGCGCTTCACCCGCCCGATGCCGCTGAAGGTGGCGTTGGAGTGGCCGCTGCGCCGGGAGGCGTCGACCTGCAGCACCCGGCTCACCCCCAGGCCGGCCCGGTCGGCCAGGTCGCGGATGCGCCGTTCCAGATCCGGTGCCTGCACCGGTTCGAAGTGGAAGAACAGGGGCTCGATGAACTGGGGGGAGAGGTACAGCATCAGCACGCTGAACCCGGCGAAGAACCCCCAGGCCCACAGCCACCACCAGCGGGGGCTGGCCTGGAGCAGCCCCAGGATCGCCCCCGCCAGGATCGACAGCAGTACCACCCCCACCAACTCCGATTTGGCGAGGTCGGCCAGCCACAGCCTCGGGGTGGTGCGGTTGAAGCCGTAGCGGGCCTCCACGCCGAAGGTACGCGTCAGGCCGAACGGAACCCCGAGCAGGGTCTGCGCCCAGTGCAGCCCCAACAGGAACAGCACCCCGGCCAGGACCGGGCCGGGGACGAGAGCCAGCACCCAACGGTCGTAGAGCTCGAGGCCGCCCCCGAACAGGAAACCCAGCAGCACCGCGCTGCCCACCAGGGACTCCGCCAGGTCCACCCGGGCGTTGGCCAGGGTGTACTCGCGGCTGCGGGCTAGTTGCTGTGCGTCGACGGCCGCCTCGAACCCGGGCGGCACGGTGTGCCCGCGGCGCTGCAGATGGCGCAGGTTGAGCCGCCGCAGGCCGAGGCGTGAGGCGAACACGGCCAGGTAGCAGGCGAACAGGGTGGTCATGGAGGAGTCCCAGGGTTGAGGGGGCGACCGACCCGCCGACCGGCCTCTTCTTGCTAGGTGCGTTTGCCGAGGTCGCTGTACTAGAATCGCCGGATGCAACGACGCGCGTCCATACTATTCCCTCTCGCCCTCATGGCCGGCGCCGTCTTTGCGTCCGGCTGCCGGGGTGCCGCCCCGGCCCGACCGGGGGAGTTCCGGGTGGGCATCGAGGGCACCCCCACCACCCTGGACCCCCGCTACGCCGCGGACGCCTACGGGGTGCGCATGCTGCCCCTGCTGTTCAACGGGCTGCTGGCCCAGACCCCGACCGGGGAGTTCCGCCCCGACCTGGCGGAGCGCTGGGAGCAGCCCGAAACCCTGGTCCACCAGCTGACGCTGCGCCGGGGGGTGCGCTTCCACGACGGCTCGGAGCTGGACAGCGGCGACGTGGCCGCCACCTACCGTTACGTCATGGACCCGGACCACGGCTGCCCCGGCGCCGGCTCCCTCGCCGCGGTGGCGGCCGTGGAGACACCGGACCGCTACACCGTCCGGTTCCGGCTCAAGGAAGCGTTCGTGAGCTTCCCGTACCAGCTCACCCTGGGCGTCCTGCCGGAGGAACTGGCCGCCCGCGCCGACCTGGGATCTTCGCTGGTCGGCACCGGCCCGTTTCGCCTGAGTTCGTTCCGGCCCGGGGAGGAAGTGGTGCTGGAGTCCTTCTCGGACCACTTCGCCGGCCCTCCGGCCGTCTCCCGGGTGCGCTTCCGCATCGTCGGCAACGCCACCACCCGCCTCCTGGAGGCGCGCTCGGGGGGCCTGGACCTGCTGCAGAACGCGGTACCCCCCTACGCCGTGAAGTTTCTGCGCCGCAACCCGGAGCTGGAGGTCCTGGCCGCCCCCGGGTCGTCCTACCAGTATCTGGGCTATAACCTCGAGGACCCGGTGGTGGGCGACGTGCGGGTGCGCCGCGCGCTCTCCCACGCGGTGGACCGCGAGGCGCTGATCCGCTTCGCCTGGGAGGGGCTGGCCCGGCCGGCCACCACCTTGCTGCCGCCGGAGCACTGGGCCCACGATCCGGATGTGGCGACCTACCCCTACGCCCCGGAGCGGGCCCGGAGCCTGCTGGACGCGGCCGGCTTCCCGGACCCGGACGGCCCCGGCCCCGGGGTGCGTTTCACCCTTTCCTACAAGACCAGCACCGACAAGACCGGCATCGAGGTGGCGCGGGTGATCGCCGACCAGTTGGCCCGGGTGGGGGTGGGGGTGGAGGTGCGCAGCTTCGAGTGGGGGACGTTCTTTAGCGACGTGAAGAAGGGCAACTTCCAGCTCATGAGCCTGCGCTGGATCGGCATCACCGACCCGGACATCTTCCACTACCTGTTCCACAGCGACTCCCTGCCCCCCCGGGGCGCCAACCGCGGGCGCTACCGCAATGCCGAGGTGGACGCCTGGATCGACGCCAGCCGCACCGAGCGCGACCCGGCGGCGCGCAGGGCGCTGTACGGAAAGATCCAGCAGGCGGTGGCCCGGGACTGCGTGTACACCAGCCTGTGGTGGCTGGACAACGTGGTGGTGCTGCGCCGCGGCTTCGACGGCTACGAGCCCCTGCCCGGCGGGGAGTACACCAGCCTGGCCCGGGTGCGGCCGCGGGCGGGGGAGGGCGTCCCGTGATCCGCCGGCGCCTCTTGAGTCTCTTGCCCACGGTGTTCGGGGTGGTGACCCTGGTGTTCGCGTTCCTCCACGCGGTGCCCGGCGACCCGGTGGAGGTGATGCTGGGGGAGACCGCCCGCGCCGCGGACAAGGAGGTGCTGCGCGCCGAACTGGGGCTCGACCGGCCCCTGCTGGAACAGTACACGGGTTACCTGGGGGGGCTCGCCCACGGTGACCTCGGGCGCAGTTTCGCCTACCGCAAGCCAGTGCGGGAGGTGATCGCCGCGCGGCTGCCCGCCACCCTGCAACTGGCCGGTTGGGCCCTGGTGGTGGCCGTGGCCATCGCGTTCCCCCTGGGGGTGCTGGCGGCGGTGCACAAGGGGCGCCTCCTCGACCGGGGCAGCCTGGTGGCCAGCCTGGTGGGCATCTCCATGCCCAACTTCTGGTTGGGTCCGCTGCTGATCCTGGGGTTCTCGGTGCACCTGCGATGGTTTCCGGTATCGGGCCGGGAGGGATGGTCCAGCGTGGTGCTGCCGGCCATCACCCTGGGCACCGCCCTGGCCGCGATCCTGTCCCGCATGCTGCGCTCGAGCCTGGTGGAGGTGCTGCGGGCGGAGTACCTGCAGGCGGCCCGGGCCCGCGGCGTGAGCGAGGCCAAGGTGGTGTGGGTGCACGCCCTGCGCAACGCCGCCTTGCCGGTGATCACCATCGTCGGGCTGCAGTTGGGGAGCCTGCTCTCCGGGGCGGTGATCACCGAAGCGGTGTTCGCCTGGCCCGGTGTGGGCACCCTGCTGCTGAGTGCCATCCAGGGCCGCGACTACCCCCTGGTGCAGGGCTGCGTGCTGGTGATCAGCCTCGGGTACGTGGCCGCCAACCTGCTGGCCGATCTGGCCTACCGCTGGGCGGATCCGAGGGTGAGGGGATGAGTTCTTGGTCGATTCCCAAACTGCCCGGCGGGCGCGTCTTCCTGATCACCGCGGTGTCATTCCTCATGCTCCTGCTGATCGGGTCCGCCCTGGCACCGGTGCTCCGTCCCGGGGGGGCGGACGTGCTGGATCTGGCGGCGGGGCTGGAGGGGCCGAGCCTCGCCCACCCCCTGGGCCAGGACCGCCTGGGGCGCGACGTGCTGGCCGGCATCCTCCACGGGGGGCGGGTGAGCCTGCTGGTGGGGCTGGCGGTGGTGGCGGTGAGCCTGCTCGTCGGCACCGGGGTGGGGTTCGTGTCGGGCTATGCCGGCGGCTGGGTGGATGAGGTGGTGATGCGGGTGGTGGACGTGCTGCTGGCGTTTCCCGGCATCCTCCTGGCGATCGCCCTGGCCGGTGTGCTGGGCCCCAGTCTCGGCAACGTGGTGTTCGCCTTGAGCGTGCTCGGCTGGGTGGGGTTCGCGCGGCTGGTGCGGGGGGAGGTGCTGGCGCTCAAGGAGCGGGAGTTCGTGGTGGCCTCCCGGGCTCTCGGGGCCGGGCCCGTGCGCCTGGCCCTGCGCCACATCCTGCCCAACCTGGCGGGCCCGCTGGCGGTGCAGGCCACCTTTGCGGTGGCCGCCACCATCCTGGCCGAGTCCAGCCTGTCCTTCCTGGGGCTCGGCCCCCAAGACGTCATCACCTGGGGGGGCATGCTCAGCCAGGGGGTGGATTACCTGTTGTTCGCCCCCCACCTGGCGTTGTTCCCGGGGCTGGCGATCATGGGCACGGTGCTGGGGATCAACCTGCTGGGGGATGCCGTGCGCGACCGGCTCGACCCCGGGAGGGAGCCCTGGTGATCCTGCCCTGGGCGCGCCAGGTGCCGAGCCCCAACTGCTCCGACCGAGAGGGCCGGGAGGTGGACACGGTGGTCCTGCACCACATCAGCCTGCCCCCCGGGGAGTTCGGGGGCGGCCACGTGGAGGCGTTGTTCTGCAACCGCCTGGGCCCCGTCGGGCACCCCTACTTCGCTGAGATCTGCGGCCTCCGGGTGTCGGCCCACTTCCTGATCGGACGGGACGGCGCCGTGACCCAGTTCGTGGACACCGAGGCCAAGGCCTGGCACGCCGGGGACAGTGCGCTGGAAGGGGAGGCAGACGTGAACCGGCGCTCGGTGGGCATCGAACTGGAGGGGGACGAGGAGGCGGAGTACACCGACCCGCAGTACGCGGCGCTCAACCGGGTCCTGGCCGAACTGCGCGCCGCCCATCCGGCGATCACGGGCCGCCGCATCGTTGGCCACGAACACGTGGCGCCGGGCCGCAAACGGGATCCTGGCCCGAAATTCGACTGGTCCCGCGTCTCGTAGCCGTCCGAAAAGGCATGCCCAATCCGTGCACTATCGCCGATCGGGCACGGTCGGGTCCCCGTGCGTTGGCGCCGCGAAGCGCATGGCCAGCTCCTGTGAGCCCCCAGAGCAGGGAGCTTGTGGCAGGGGCGAAGGATCCACGGGCGGGAGCGGTGCCGGTCCCCTGAAGCCCACCCCTTCCAGCGCGCTCTCGGCCCAACCTGCGTCCCCCGACTCCGCCAACCCTGTAGGAACCCAGCCCCGCCCAGCGGGTCTCCGCAGCCAGGACGAAGGACGGCAGCTCCGGTGACCCGCAGTCCACGCTCCCCCACGTCTCACGTCTCACCCCGGCGCAGCTAGCAGCCCGTTGATTTATACCGTTTCCGCCAGAGCGGCATTCGCCAGCGGCA
>JARGFW010000023.1 GCA_029211085.1 Deferrisomatales bacterium
TGGGCACAGATGATTACCCCAAATCTGTGTCCAAGAAAACCGGCGGCGCCATACAGCGAGCAGGATCTGCGTAAGGGGAAGCGCGCGGAGAAGATGGTCGAGTTCAGGGACTACGTGGAGAGTCTGACCAAAAAGTACTTTAGCGATCTCGGGCCGAACGGCTATGCCGCCTTGAACGTCCTGACGGACTTCGCCACCCGGCCTGTCCTATACATCTCGCAGGCTAACATGGTGAATACGCTCCAAACTCGGAGCGCTGACTGGATTTCCGCTTTCTTGGCCGAAATCGAGAAGAAGGACTTCGCCTTTGATTCGTACTTGGCAGAGCACAAGCAATCGGCAGAGCTGTTGCGTGGCCTAGCTGCGTAGAGGGTGAGTCGGAGTCAAGAGCGGGGGCGACCATCGTCGTTGGTCGCCCCGCCCGAGTTCCGCGTGACACTTTTCTGCGACGCCTTGGCTGCTACCTCGAAAGCCGACCCGGCCGCCACCTGCTTCGATGGTGTGGGAAAATGCAATGGTCAGCAAAAAAGCGGAAGCCCCCGGTGTTGGATGGGGGCTTCCTGGTTGAGGTGGGTTGCTTCGCCAACAGGGACCTGGGGGGTTCACCTAGCGTGTTGCCAGCTTCCTCTGAGGGTCCGGGTCGCTATCCGAGCTTCGCTCCACACTCGTCGCAGAAGTAGAGCGAGTCATCGTCTCGCTCCAAATCGTCACGAGTGAAGAGGTCGCGGCTCGTCACAGCGCCCCAGTCGTCTCCGAGGTGTGCCGTGCACACCAGCCGTCCATCGTCCATCCGCACAGCGATTACGTCCGACTTCTCTATCAACATGGCTTTTCTCCTAAATGGTGTTGTCTGACAACGACAGGCTTCTCCAACACCCCTTGATTTGCCTCGCCATGCCTCGCCGTGCTCGAATCGTCCCTCCAGTGGCCTCCGCCCACGTCACCTCAACGCGTCCGTTTCGATCAGACAGGATTGTCTGGGGCGTTCGTGGGTCACCACGAACGCCCAGGCTCTGCTCTGCCTTATCGGCAGGCGCGCCGGCTGTTTTGACGTTTGTCCGCCCATTCTGGGTTGAGCACCAGCGATAAGGGCTGAAGCCCGGTGCTGTCAACGCGACCTGCCGGGTGTCCACCGGCTGGCCGGTTGGGCGCGCAGGACTCCTCCTCCCGGGCCAGGAGACAGCCGTCAGGTCGGCCAGTCGCACCGGAGACCTTCCCAGTGCTTCACCCCGTCTGCACTTTTGGTCTCCGTCACACCCGGGATCTTCCGCAAGGCCTGCTCCAGCCGCGCCCGCGTGACCGCTTTCACCACTTTTCGGCGACACCAGGCGCGGTAGCAGGCGTAGGCTGAGGTGCTTTCCGCACTGCCCCAGTGGGACGGCTCGACCTGCTTGCGGACGAACTCCGCGAGCTGGGCTTCGATTTCGTCCTGCTGCTGCTCCTCCGGTGGCAGATTGGGGCCCTCGTCGGTGAAAGACACCCCTAAGGAAGGACCTGCGCCAGAGGAAGCCAAAACGGTGATAGGCAAACGCCGAGCAGGGGGCCTCGCGACAAATCACTTGCTGACCCCCGAGCTACCACCTCGGCTGAGCGGCCGCCAGCGTCCATGTCCCGCAGAATCTAGGCCAGGAGCCAAAAACACCCGGCCGATGGAGCGGGCCGCTGACTGTTCCGAGCGGGTACTGCGACCGTAAAGGAAGCCAGCGGCGAGGAGGAGAAACACTGGCCCCCTGTTGAGCGGTCATGGGTCGCGGCCGAGGCGTGGGCGCCAGTTGTGTCGCTCGGCATCAAACCCAAACCGTTTGCCGGCTAGGGTGAATCCGTTGACCCCGCGAAGCACCGTTCAAGCTGGCTCATCCCGGCGACCCGTCACTAGAGAGTGCTCAACTCCTGACCGCCCTTCACGTTGTGCGACTCCGGGGTCGATGAGAGCCCCAGACTTGGGAGGGAATGACTCCTTTCCAACACGCACTTGCCAGGAGGGCGGACGATGAATCGGTTCAAGGTTATCGGTATCGGGATCGGATGTGTGGTAGGCACAGCAGTGGCAGTCTTTGCCGCCCCCGTTGTTCTGCCGGCCATGGGTGCAGCGGGTCTCTTGGGTGCTGCAAGCACCGGAACAGCAATCGCATCGCTGAGCGGGGCAGCGCTCACCAGCGCCTCGTGCGCGGCGCTGACGGGCACTATTGCGGGGACCACAGCGGTCGTCGGCGGCGCCGGAGCGGTCGCCGGTGGCGCAGCGGGCTATGGGGCGTCTCGAATACTGTCAAAAGACAAATCGTAGACAAGTGAACCACGAGGAGCCTAGTTGTACGTTCCGGGCACCCGGCGGAGGCATCGCGCGGTGCCGCCACCCCAGGGAGAGTGATCAGTGTTGTAGGGGGCGTGAGAAGTCTGGGCGAAATTCACCGACCGCCAACGGGCCACCGCCTGGAAGGTTGGTTTGAGGTCGAAGATGCTCGGCCGCTGAGGCGGGCCGCACCGGCGTGTTGGCACGGGCTTGAGGGCGGCCGGGGGCACCGGCACCACTGGCGCACTCAGCAGTCGGCAGTTCTTCCGGCCCACCCCCTCGAACACCTGGTCGTCCCGCCAATACCCTCGGGTTCACGCAGCGAGGAGGCACACCTGTGGCCGCAACGACCGCCTGGATCAAGAAGACCTACCACACGAAGGGCCTGGACCCACTCGGCGCCCAGGCTCCCGCCATCAACATCTACGGCCAGCTGCTGCCGGGCATCACGAACGTGACCGACCGGGCGCGCTACTACTCCTTCTACCCGTGGATGGTCTGGGCCTACGACCAGCTGCCAGGAGAGAAGACTCAAACTGACTTCGTGGAGTGGGTGCGGCGCGCGGACTGCCTCTTCACCATGATTGGGATCCGCCATCGATACACTTCTGGGGGTGAAGACCTCTCTCGACACGAGCAGGGCCTCGTCGGCAGCCAGACCCTGCACCAGGTCGTCGCGAACCTAGGCCCCTCCGACACTCTGCGTCTCTCCGACTACACCGTCCTCGAAGACGGCAACCCCCTGCGCTACTTCAAAAACCGACTGGGCGGCCTGAAGCAATACTACATCGGCACCTTCGACGGCCTCGGGCTCATGACCTCGAGAGGAGCTGGGGTGGCGTACACCGAGGAGGGTGGCAAGCCACTGGCCGAAGCCATGGACTCCTCCGTGAATCGCAAGCTGTTCACCGAGGCGGTGCGGGGGAACGAAATCACCGCGGCCCACCTCGACGCACTCACTTCCTTTTGCCCCTGCCAGCTACCATCCTCTCCCGCCGAACACGCCGCGCTGGTCAACCTCTTCTTCGAGCGAGGGCCTTCGCCCACCGAGGAGGGCCTCCAGCGGCGACACACGCTGGCCCTGATGCTCGACCTGGTGCGGACCATGGCCTTGGATGGGGACGGCAATGGGCCTAGGTTCGATCAGGCGGCCTACCGGGGCTGCGTGTATGCCGGTGCTTTGCCAGGAGGCAAGGCATGGGAACTGCCCTCCAAACTGGAGGCAACACGCATGCAGTGGCGCGCGTACCAGCGGCACGAACTGCTCTCCGTCGCGGTGCAGTGCCTGTTCTGGGTGGCGTTGGACTCCTTGTATACGGAGCGGCCTGAGCTGGCCTCGACGGAGGACTTCACGCGGTGGTTCGAGGGGCAGCCGTGGGTGGTGGCCGCCGCCAACGAGCTCGGTGGTGGCGACTGGGCCACGGCGGCGAAACGCACCAGGGACAATCTCCCGGCACTCTCCGATTGGCTGGATGAGGAGCACGAGATTACCCTCGCCCGAAAGGCGCTGGAGGCCTGCAGCGCCCGCGAGAAGCGAGAAGTCCGCGGCGAACTCCTTCAGGTGGCAGGGAAGCTCCTGCTGACCCTCGCCGCCCGGGACGACGGCGCGTCGCCGGCCTACGACCCTCTCACCTTTCCCGCCGACTACTTCACGCTCTACCCCATCAACCTCGAGTCGCTGCGCCGGCTGTCCAAAGACCATTGGCCCACTCTATCCCTGCCACAGTGGCTCGCCTGGGTGGCTGGGCACTGGGGGATCGAGGCCCATTTGCGGGTGGCCCTGCGCAAGCTCCGCTATCAGACCAAGGACACCTTCCACGTGCTGCCCACGGACCAGGGTTTCACCGTAGCCGCCATGCCGGAGCCGACGTACACCAGCCCGCGCTTCTTCCAGGCGGTCCAGATCCTCGAGGATCTTGGGGCCATCGACCGGCGCGCCGGCGCCGGGGCGGTGACCCTAAACCCGCTCGGGGAGGAACTGTGGAGGGGCGCCCATGGCTGAGCTGATCGATCTCCTCAGCGGCATCGCGGGCAAGGGTGGGGAGAGCTCCGGCCCCGGCAAACGGGGGAAGTTCGAAGCGTCGATTTTGACCACCTACAACGCCTATCTCCCGTTCTACGAGGATGTGGTTCTGCGCCGCCTGGTGGCCTCGGGCTGCCAGCACAACATCCTGCTGGTCGACGCTTCCGACCTATCCCGCAGCATGGCTTCTCCGACCGAGCGACCGCGGCTCGCGGGACGTGCTTACACGTTGGTCCCGATGCGCGCCGCGGGTGCCTTCCACCCGAAGGTGGCCCTCCTGGTGGGGAAGAAGCGCGCCCGCGTCTTCGTCGGGAGCCACAACGCCACGCTTTCCGGTTTCGGGCACAATCGAGAACTGACCACCCAGATTGACCTGGACAAGGGAGCCGAGGACCCCGATGCCCCGGTGGCACAAGCTGTGTGGGGCTTCGTGGAGGCCTGGCTCGAGCACCAGGGGGACGCCCTGCCGCCCTCCCTGCGCGAGGCCGTTGGCCGCGTGGCGACGACCTTCGCGCCGTGGCTTCGCCAACCTGCCGACCAGACCGGGGACGTGCGATTCGTGGGGGCCACCCCCACGGGACCGAGCCTGTGGGACCTCGTCCGTTCGCAGCTCCCGGAGCCCGTGGAGCGCGTGACCGTGCTGGGCCCGTTCTTCGATCGCGAGGGGGCCTTTCTCTCCACCCTCAGCCGGGAGCTGGCACCGAAGAGCATCGCGGTGGGGATCGAACCGCAGAAAGTTGCCCTCTGCCGGCTAGAAGAACTGCCGGAAGCTCTGCGCTTCCACGATGCCAGCAGCCTCACCGACCGAGAAGGGTACCTGCACGCCAAGGCCCTCCTGGTGGAAGGCAGCAACAACCAGGCTGTCTTGATCTCGGGGAGCGCCAACCCGAGCAACCCGGCGTGGACGGCGGAACCGGCACGACGCAACGCAGAAGCCGTGATCCTGCACCGCGGTTCGGCGGTGCGCGAGTTGGCCGCCGAGTTGGAGCTCTCGAAGATCCCCTCTCTGCCGGAGATAGACCCTGCGGCACTGGAGGCCATCGCAAAGCAGCAGAGTGAGAGGCCGGATACCCAGCAGGCGGCGCCCGGCCGGGTCACCATGGCCGCCGAGGCCCTGCCCGAGGGGCTCTTCCTTCCTTGCCGCGGGGTAGAGGCCGACGCGGTCGAGAGCGCGTTGGTCACCTTGCGCGACCGCGTCGATCCCGTGAAGCCGGCCCGGGTCACCGCCGACAGCACGGGCCTCCAGCTTTTCTTGCCGCCCGAACAAGTCGGCGCGGCGACCTACGTGGAAGTTCGCCTGGCCAAGGGCCGAACGTTCGTCGCGTTCGTCCACCACCCGGCCTCCATCGCCAGGCTCACCCGCACTTCCTCCCAAGAGCAGTTCCACAACGCGCTGAACGGCCTGAACGGTGAGAACCCCGATCTCGCGACCGTGATCCGGCTGGCCGACAAGCTGATCTTTGACGAAGTGGACGTGGCCAGGCAGATGGCCAAGAAGTCCGCTCCGGCCTCGGGGGATGGCGGGGAGGAGAAGGGGGATGAAGAGCTAGGGCCCCTTTCCGTGGCGGTAGCTGAGACCAAACGCCAGCAGAGGAAGATCCGTGAGCTTCGCGGGGGCGACCTGGCGTGCGTGATTGACACCCTGATCTACCGCCTGGGCCAGGGTTTGTCGGAAGCCGCAGAGCAATTGGTCGACCACGGGCCGAGCGAAGAGGAACAGGTGGGTGCGGAAGAAGACCTGCAGCCGCCACCGCCCGAGCCATCGCAGCCCGACCTCGCGAAGATCTGCCACGGCAAGGTCCGTACCCTGGTCACCCGCATGCTGAAGCAGCTGGACAAGGCAGACCCCAAGGCACCCAAAGCCCATCGGCCGGTGGAGCAGCTCTTGGCAGTCCTCGCCGTGCTCCGTGAGGTGCGTGCCCAGGACCGCCGCTTGGCCCCCGTAGCGGGAGGCGAGTCGCTGGTTCCGCTGGAACAGCGCAAACGCCTGCTCGAGGGCTGCCTGCCCGCCCTCTTCGGCCGCAAGAAGAGGCTCTTCGACGCCGCGGCGAAGCTCTTTGAGGACGACCCGAACAACGACCTGGCACGCCTGCTCGGGCTGCTCATCTGGCTCGCCTGGGACAGCGGGCTCGACCTAAAGGGAAGGCCGACCGGCAGCAAATGGGATTTGGAAGCACGCCGGGAAGCGCTGGTGGAGATGGCCAAGCTCCTGGAGATCGCTGCTGTCGCCGGCCGGTATGTGGATGCCTTCGAGGAAGCAAAGGGAAGCGTTTGGCGGACGTGCAAGGAAGCCTCCCAGGGCAGCGCCAACCGATGGGTGTCGCAGTACCAGCTCTGGGCGCGCTCGTTGGCCGAGCTTCTGGATTCCCACGAGTCCTGGGAGTTCGATCGGACGCCAGCACCCGGGGACTTTGCAGTGGCGATCAAGGAGCCCTTACCCCGGTTGCGACTCGTGCTCGGCGTGTCCAACGACGCGGTGCGCCTAGCGGAGTTTGGGGAAAAGAAGGGCGAGGTGACCTTTGGCCGGACCCACGTGCGGGCAGCGGCCCCGCCGTCCGTCGAGGCTGGGGGCAGCTGGTGATACCTTGTGGCTCGAGTTGGGGCCGGTGGATCTCGACGGCCTTTCGGTCACCATCCAACTGGGAGCGGACTTGCTTGGTGCCCTCGCGTCCGGGACGACGGGAGGAAGCGCGTAACAGTTCTTGGAGGCGCATCAGGCATCGCCCCCGAGAGTACGCGGACAGACTCACCGAGTCATAGGTCAGCTCACCTGGCCGCACTCAGGGCATGCGAAGCCCCACTGACCGTCTTGCTTGCGCGCCGGCAGTGCGAGGATGTCGCATCCATACACTCGGTCCTCCCAGCCGGGCCGTTGATCGTTGGTTTCCAGGAAGTCGCCGCTCGGGAGCATCACCGCGTACCGGTGTCCTTCGCCGCACAATCGGGTACCCCACTGTGTGCCGCAGCCGTGACACTCGCAGCAGAAGCAACCGCGGTCTAGCGGTTTGAAGTCGCGGGCAGGATCCGCGTTCACTGCGCAGGTTGGGCAACTGAGGAGAGCTATCGACCTCGCGTGGGCATCACGTAGTCTTTCGGCCAACGCATGCGCCGCTTGCTCTACTGTTTCGCATTGAAGCACCTCCTCGTGGGCGTCGTGCTTCTGTCGCACGAGCGATCCGGTCTTTCTTTGCCGCACGGCGTTGCGGAGCTCATCGTTGAGTCGCCGATGGTTGGAGCGGGCGGTCCGCAGATCAGCTTCGGCCGCTTGCACCATCGCCGCCACGTTCAGCGATTCCCACTCGAAGTCGTGCGGCGGCGTGTGCAGTTCGAGGGTGTTCCCCCCATCCTGGCTGCTGAGCCACCTCGCGTGTTCCTCCAGGTTGATAAGGTCGCGAACGTCCGGCGGGACATTTACACGCAGCGGGTAGTCGCCCAAGCGGGCACCGGAGAGGAACCACCGCAAGGCCCGAGCCACGCGCTCCGTGCTTCCGATTTCCCATGGCGAAACAGGGAGACAACCGCCACCCGCGAGCATGTTCCGTGGGTCATTCCCGACTGTGTGCAATGACGTGAGGAGCTCTAGGTCAGCCGAAGAGCGCTCGTCGTCGGACGCGAGGAACAGCACTAGCACATCGCCACGCTCCCGTTCGCTAGCCGCTTGCCGAATCCGATCGAGGCTCTCACGGACCCGCTCATCCGCTCCTGCTCCGAGGTTGGAGATCAGCGCGACGATCGTAAGCTCCCGCTCGCCGAAGGCGATGCAAGTCGTGCCGTCGTCTCGCCAACTCAAGGTAACGTCCACACTGTCACCCCGAAGCGACAGCAAGCCTCCTGGCGCGAGCGGCATCTCGAGCGCCGTGTCGGAGGGCTCGTACCCCAACGTGTGGAGTGCTCTCACCGTCAGCAACATTACGAACGAGTCGAGGCCTCGGCAAAGGCGCTGTGCCTCGGCGTGGAGTTCAGACGGGCTCTGCGTTCGACCGGCTCCGGTCCTGGCCCACTCACGCCAAAGATCGGCGATGCGGCGGTAGTGCTGGTCGTTGGTCAGAATGTTGGTGCTCTTGAGGGTTGTAGGGACGTAGGCGCGTCGCGGGACATCTTCGTAGAGCGGGGAACCCAACAGCCCCATCACCTTGTACTTCAGCCACTCGAGTTCCCGCAGCGCGGCCTCCGCCTTTCTACGTCCTTCGTTCGCATCAATCGACTTCCCCCACAGCTCGCTTATTCGGTGCTCGCGCTGGTAGGTGCCAGCGACCGACGCTGAGTAATCCTCCTTTTCCTGGAACACCTTAAGCAGTCTCCGCAACACGCGAATCCGTCGGTTCAGATACGCGCCAAGGTTGTCCAACAATCGAGCGACAACGCGGTTCTCATAGATGTCGACCTGGTCGTACCGTACCTCCGCAAGGATTCGCTTCGGCAGGATTCCACGGAGCAGAGGTCGGTCCCAATCCTCGGTGTGAGCCGCGAGATAGGAGACTGCAGCCGGCGGGACGCGCCGCGCCTTCGGCACCGGAACACGCTCTACTTCGACGTGCAGATGTGCACGGGGCTTCAGACAGGCCGCTTCGAGGTGGCCAAATTGCTCGCGAACCAGGATCTCCAGGGGCTGCAGATCTACCTGCTCAGAGATACCCGGGACCAGGGGAATCACCTCGATCCACTCGAACCAGGAGGCGCCCTTCAGGGTGAGATCCTTGAGCCTGTCGCCGATGGTGCGAACGCTCTCGGCCTCAAGGTCGTCCGGCACCTGCCCGCGCGACACAGCTCCACTGTCCCGCTGGCCATCGCCGGTGAGCAAGTGCCACTGCCCCGAGGGTTCCGGCATGAGGAAGTCGCCGTGTTCTGCGCCGGCGGAGTTCATGAAGACGTCCTGGTCGCCGGCCTCCAGCACCCATCGGCCCATCAGCGTGCCGGTCAGAGGAGGGACCGGGGTTTGGCGCCCTGTGAGCCGATCCTTGAACAGGCTCTGGCGAGGCTCAGTCTTCATCGTGCCCCAGGCGTTGAAGCTCCTGCCGGAGCAGCGCCAGGGAGCGAAGCGGCTCACCTTTCTTGTCCAGGAGGCTCCACCCGGTTTGGATGCGCTCGCGCAGCGCGATGATGTCCTCGGGGCGGTTGTCATGGCGGTCGCGGATTTTGCGGAGCAGCTTGGTGGCCAGAATGTGGTCGGTCGCCTCGCCGAGCGTCCCCTCGGCCGCCACGACCACGGGAACGTAGAAGCTCATCTGCCGTTCGAGCCGGTTGCCCCAGCCGACTCGGAACCGGCGCCGCAGGGTGTCCCCAAGCTCGGTCTGGAGGAAATCGTAGGCCTTGGCAGCTTCGCCTTGGTGGGCGTTCATGGCTACAGCAAAGGCCTGCTCGAGTGCGCTCAGGCTGACTGGGTTCTGCGGCTGATGGTCCTGCCGCTCGAACGCCTTGCGGATGCTGGGGAGTTCGATGACATGGGCTCGGTCGTAGGTTTTGTCCGCGAAATCCTTGGTCGTTTCGTCGTGGTTGGCCGTCCCGATGAACCAGACGTTCGGTGGGATCAACATCTTCGTCCCACCATCCGTCAGCAGGTTTGGAGCGGGGTCGACCGCGGCGGTCATGAGCACGAGGCGTTGGCGATGCCGATCCTGCTCCAGGGCCGAGAGCAAGTCAGCGAAGTACTGCTCGGGGTGCGAAAGGTTCATCTCATCGAGCACGATGATAAAGGGGGTGTCTCGGTAGAGCGGAGTGGATGCGCGGTACATAGCCTGGAGGAACTCTGACTCGTAGAAGCGGCGCTCGAACGTGTTGAAGTGGCCGATGAGGTCCTGGCGATCCCGCCAGCCCGCCTGCACTTCGATGAGGGCGCTCCCAGCGCCGATCGCGCGGGCGAAGGCTAGAGGTAGACTTGTCTTTCCGGTGCCACTGATCCCCTGGAGCAGGTGGAGACGGCTCATGGCGAGCCCGCCGAGGAAGCTCCGCACATCCTCTGCCGAATAATAGAGCTCCTTCCCCGTTTTCGGGTCCCAAGCCATCCGATGGCGCACATACTCTGCGAAACCGGCAAGGTCAGGGAGCGTGTCCGTACTGGGTCGAGTCGCCTGAAGCTCGTTGCTCGAGTCCATAGCGCTGCACGACGGGAACGGACTCTTGCCTTCGACCCCCTTGACCAGCGCGTCGACTTCGGTCCGGAGTTGGCTATTCGCTTCATGGAGCAGAGCGTTCGCCGACTCGAGGGACCGCTTCTCGTCCCGCAGGGACTCCAACTCCGTCACCGCGATCCGCTTCCGCGCGGCCTCCTGGCGGGCCTCGCCGAGTTCGGCGAGCAACTGCAAGCGGTCGGACTCCCACAGTTCCTTCTGGCGTTCGAGCTCTTCGAGGCGTTGCGCCGCTTCGGCGCTGGGACGGCCACCCAGTGCCTTCCGTAGCTGCTCGCGCTCCTCCTCCAGAGCACGGAGCCTCTTCAGAACTTCCTCGGGTGTCTCCCCCCCGAAGCGGCGGTCTGCTTCTTCGCGGTCTGCTAGGAGCTGCGTGTAACGGTCTCGCTCTGCTCTCGCCACGTCGAGTCGCTCGGCCAGGGCCTGGATCTCGCTATCCTTCAGCTCGATTGCACGCGCCGTGCGCTGGGCGACCTTCTCATCGAGCGCCTTTCGGTCTTCATCCAGAAGTTCCCGGTCAAGATCAAGATCCGCCGCCAGTTTCCGAAGCCGCTTCGACTCAGAGGCGAGCCTACTGCTTTCCTTCGCCAGTTCTTCGCGCTGCGAGGAAAGCTCCGCGCGATTGGCCTCACGGTTCGCCGCTGCCTCCTGGGTGTCCTTCTCACGTTGGGCCTCGACCTCTGTCGCGAACTGGTCGCGCTTCTCTTGTAGGTCTCGCTCGAACGCTGCCCGCTCGTCATCGATCTGTTTCCGGTGACGAGAGAACTGCTCACGGAGCGCCTCCCCTTCGGCCTCCAACTGGGCGAGCGCCTCGCGGTTTCGGCGGCTGAATCCTGCATCGGCGTCGGCCTCTCGATGAGCGATCTCCTCGTGGCGCCGGAGAAGATCCGCTTCATCCTCCTGGAGTGTCCTCTCGCGCTCCGAGACGGCGAGGTCCCGTTCGCTAAGGTCATCTTCCAGCGCCTTCACCTGAGCGCGATCGTCATCGGCTTTTTGCGCACGTGCGTCGATCTCTCTGGAGCGCTTGGTCACTTCGGCTTCCGCTGCCCCGACACGCTTTCGCTGCGACTCGAGTAGGGCTAACACCTCCGACGCGCGTTTGACGAGGTCCTCTTCGCGCTCGAGTGGCAGTGAAGCCGGAGCCGGAGCCGCCGCCATCGCCTCGATGTCGGCCTCGGTCGCTTGCGCCATCGCGGCCTCCTCAACGCTGGCAAGCGTCGCCGCCGGGGTTACGGCCGCCGGTGTGTTGGGGAGTGCCGGTTTCGCGGCCGGTTTGTCGTAGCGCTTCTTGTGCTGTTTCTTGCCCCGCTTAGCCATGCGATTCTCCAGTGCTCTCAATCGAGGATTCGGACTCCGTGCTCGTGAGCCCCAGGAGGAGCGAGACGATGTCGTAGATCTTTTCCACGTGCTGCTCGGCAGCGTCGGGTGACACAGAGCCCCCATCGGCGTGGCCGGCCGCGCCGCCAGCGCTCGCGACCTCCTCAAGAGTGACAAGGAGCCCAGGCGAGGTTCGAGCTGCTCCAGCGAACGGGTGCGTCGGGTCTCGCTGCGCCAGCAGAGCGGTCGCAGTCACGAGTGGGCGCAGACGCCAGTTGTCCTGGTACTCGGCGACGGATCGGATGTGCCCAGGCCTCACGTTCAGGAGGGAGTTAGGGATCGGTGCCGCGAACCCAAGCGAGTGGAACGCGCCCTCGTAGATCGCAGCGAGGACGCTCCGGTCTTGCTGCTGCACGAGGCGTTGCGTCCCTGTCCAGCGATCGATCTTTGGGACGTACACGCGCTTCCAGATGTCTCCGAGCGGGCGGGTAACCGCCAATGAGGAAAAGACGACCTCGAGCACCTTCACCCCTGCACGAAGGACCTCGTTGATCTTGCGCTCTGGACACTCCGGTCCGAGTGACCTCATCTCCAGTCGAGCCGATTCCATCGCAACGAACTGGTCGAATGCGGAGTGGTTTCGGAGGTTGACAGTCATTCGATGATCGATCGCGAGGCCGGCCTGCAAATGAATGGCTTCAAGCCAGCGCTGTTGGTCCTCGTAACCGGCGTGTAGTGTCTCCCCGACGAGGTGGTCGATGACGCCGAACAGGCCAGGGACATCGTGCATCACCGCCTCCAAGCGTCGACGGAGGCGCACGCTTTGCCCGAGCCCGAACGGGTCGCACGCGTACCAGTCCATCGCACCCGCGTCCGACTCTGGCACGTAGAGGTAGGTCATCAGGAAGATGGGCTGGGGTTTTTCTTCAACGAAGCTGACCCGACTGATTTGGACGCCGGAGGCGACAAAGCTGCCGAGCGACTCATCTTCACTGTCGTCCGCGTCCTTGAATCGGAGTCCCTTTCGGTGACGGGCGACCGCTTGCACGACCGCGCTGGCGGTGGGGGTTGCGGGGGTGGTCTCGCTGCGCGGCAGCACAGTAAATGCGCGGTGGCGCCGAGGTCTCCCTGTCGGCCCCAGCAGGATGGACGGAAACCCGCCCTCGTTGAATTCAAGCTCGCAATAGTCGAGCGCCTCCACGAAGCGTGGCCAGAGGTCCCCATTCCACGGGTCCTGGAAGACATAACCGGCGACCATCTCTTGGGTCTCGAGTGCGTCCTCTTCGAGCACACGCAGCCCACCCTCGGTCGGAAGCCCGTGTTCGTCGAGGTGCCCTAGATCTCGTAGTTCGGTGATGATGAAAGCCGCAAGGTCGGTATGTACCGAAAGGTGGTCGGCAATGACGTCGGCCCGGCGCACTCCAACACGACAGAGGCCCATGACGGCGCGCTGTAGCAGGTTGAGCTTGCGCTGCCGAACCCGGGGGGCGACCACCCGGTAGGCCCATGCCGGCCAAAGCAAGAACTGTCGTGAGCTCCACCGCGCGTGGTGCCGCGGGCCAAAGTTCAGGGCCGGTCGCTCAGGCGTGAAGTTGAATGCCATGGTCCCCCCCACAGAGCTTCAAGAACTGGACGAGGCCCGGTACTGCCCGTGCGGCCTGTTCGTCCTTCACCATCCCGCCGTCGCCGACGACGACCAGCAGGCGCTTCTGTCGGCTCATTGCCACGCAGAGTCGGTTCTCCAGCATAAGGTGCCCATACTTGCGCCGGAGCAGTTTCGGCTGGTCCGCAACGATGTCGTTCGATCTGGTCATCGACAACAGGACGATGTCGAACTCCTTTCCCTGGAAGGCATCGACGGTGCCCACGCGAAGCCGCTCAGTTAACTTCCCCGAGGCTCCCCTCGTTGTCTTCCAAGAATCGTGAATGCGGTACGATCCGTCCTCGAGCTGCTCGGTCATTCCGAGCGGCTCCATCTGACGCAGGACTTCGTTTACCTGGGCCGAGTAGAAGGAAATCACACCGACGCTCAGGTCTGGCCGCTCCGTCATGAGACGGTGCGCCTCTTGAGCAATCCACTTCGCCTCAGCAGTTCGGCTCTTGCTCTGCCCACGTCGCTCGGCTCCGTGCCCCAAGGGAACGTCTACCCACGCCGCGACTGCTCCTTCGTAACTCGTCAGGTTGTGTGCGAACTCCTCGGGTGGTCGGCCGGAACTGAAGCCCTCGCCGTAGGGTGCATAGAATGTGTCGCTCACAAAGTCCCCAAGAACAGGGTGCATTCGGTATTGCACGTCCAGGGTGACGGTGCGTTTGATGCCGTCTGATCGCTCTCGTTCTTGCAGTTGCGCAAACAGGCGCTGGAAGAGACTCGTCCGTAGCATCTCCTGCGTTTTCGCAGACACATCTGCATCGAGGTCGTTCTCGATCTCGTGGTCGAGGATGTGAGGCAGCTGACGGTGGTCACCGACTAGGATGATCCGCCGCTCTGCCAGTGCCATCGGGATGAAGAGGTCGAGTGGGTTCGCGCGCGCGGCTTCGTCAACGACGACCGTCTCGAAGACGTTGCTCTCCCCCTTTCGTAGGCTCATCTGGTAGCCGACGGCTTGTTGGCAGGTCGCGGCGAGGACCACTGTGTACTTTTCAACCGTGTCGCGAGTGCCCGCACGGTCGTTCTCCAGGTCGTCGCAGAATTCGTGGAGGACCGCTTCGACCCTCCCGGGCGAGGAACTAACCGCCTCTCGGAGCGCATCGACAACTGCTCCGAGTGCCACCTCCACATCCTCACTGACCATTGGTGCGGACGCGGGGCGCTGGTCAGGCATTAGTCGGTCAATGAGGATCCCTTGAAGCTCGCAAAGATCCGGGAGAAAGCCCGGCTCGTCCTCGACGTCCCACGACGCTGCCTGTTCCAGAAGAGCCTCCTCATCGGGGTGGAGCACCGCTAGGCGCTGGAGGCGTCGTAACGCCTTCCGCGCCTGGGTGTAGCCGTCGTCGGAGAAAGCCGCGGTCGAGCATCGGAGACCACGAACCGCTTTCAGTGTCTGCTCGACGTCCGGGTCCGCTTCTCCGCCAGTTTGTGTGGGGCGGCGCAGCTGTTGTGTGAGTTCGAGGAGCCGGTCGGACACAACTGGGGGCACGTGGGGAGCCGCGATGTCCCGAACTGTAGTCAGCAGATTGGATACGTCCTCGGCTCTTGATGGCGCCTGCAAGTATCCAACGGCGAGGTCGCGACACCGCCGGAGCGCCACGGCTGCGGGCAACTCGTCGCCCATAGCAAGCTTCGCGCGCACAGCGTCGACCCGTTCCTGTCGCCACCGCTCGAACCCATCCGCTTCGTCGGTCTGCCCTCGTTTCCGGCCTACCTTGATGGCGGGGAGACCGAAGACCTGCGTAGCACTGGCGACGTTCTCCACGGCGTCGTGCTGGTAGCTGGTGAGCAGGTAACGGCCTGAAACCCCATCCGTGTCCTCAGAGAGCTCGGACAGGCGCGCTTGCAAGGCGGCGATTGTCCTGGTCTTTCCCGTGCCGGGTGGACCCTGGATCAGCGTGATGTCGGGGGTGTTGAGTGCAATCTTGAGTGCCTCCACCTGACGGCCGGTGGGCTCACCACCAAAGGCCTCCCGAGCCGTCGCGGAGAGCGGCTTCTCCATCCGCCGCCTTCGCTCAGGGACAACTTTGCCCTCGATCAGCAGGCCCAGCTGGGGCATGGGGCACTCGGCGGACGCGATGAGGGCCTGCGCCTTCTTGCGCCGCTCGAGGCGCGTTCGGTCCCCGCCGAGGCTCATGAACAACACGCCCTTGTCGGGCGGCGGGTTCCGATCCTCGTCATTCCAGGCCGGTAGGCGGAGATCGAGGGTGAGGCGCCGACGGTCGTGGCCAACGCACTCCCCCGCGAAGATGCGATGACGGCCGTTGGACGTGTCTGCGGGTT
The DNA here is from genome assembly GCA_029211085.1 of Deferrisomatales bacterium. Classification (GTDB taxonomy): domain Bacteria; phylum Desulfobacterota; class Deferrisomatia; order Deferrisomatales; family JARGFW01; genus JARGFW01. The sequence goes on from JARGFW010000023.1 coordinate 15,687, forward strand.
CGGCGCCCAGATCGGTCGCTTCGGTGAGCTCGGCAGGCGGAGACGCCGCTGCCTCCAGGTCTACGGATTCGGTTTCCTCGAGCGAGCGCATGCAGTCCTCCAGGCGCTCGTCGTCCTCCAGGTGGAATCGCCAGCGGCCATCCGCGAGCGGTTGCCGCGAGTGGTAGCTCAGCCAGCCGAACTCACGCGCGCGGCGCTGGATGCTGCGGCGCTCGAGTTTATTGTACTCCCGCCAGATAGCGAGGTAGCTGTCAGCCTCTGCAACGATCTGGTCGAGTTCACTGCGGGCGGTGCCGCGGAAGCGGCCGGCCATTGTGTAATCCACGAACCGGAACTGCCCTCGAACGAGCAAGACCGGGCGCCGCTCGTCATCGTTCTGTGCGCGTTTGGCCTCCACGACTCGGGTAACCTGTAGTCGATCGTCGGTATCTCGTGCCACGTCTATGGCCCAGCCCCTACCGTACAAGCGAAACGCGCTACGCTGGTCTGCCTGGGGGTTGGGGCTACCCGAGAGCAACACCCGCGCGGAGCCGCCGGCGTCCTTCACCAGGATCTGCTCCTCAAGCCAGGCGATGACGTCGCTGATCGAAGTCAGGCTCCTGCGCTTTCCACGAACGTGCTCGACGATCTTCTCATCAACGCCAAGGTCTACGGGTTGCGGCCAGACGTTCTCTGAGGGGAATTCTCGAACCTCAATGACGAGGGATGTCGCAGCGACCTTCTCGTCGTTCGGGTGACGAGCCGCGATCCACGCGACACGGGGGAGGGCTCGAAGGAGGACGCCTTCCAGCAACTCCTGCTGGTGCGCATTCGCCCCGTCGATCGCCCAAGCCGCTTCGCCCACCCGAATCAGCGCCTCGGACTCGAGACCGCTCGAGAAGAGCTCCACCTCGGTCATGGCCGTGAGGGGGCCAAAGTCGCCTTTGGAGGCCGGCACCACCTCAAGGGCGGTGGGCTTCCCACGTTGGACGTCGCTGATCCTCACGGCTCCCTCCCCGGCTGAAGCTCAAAGCTGAGGACACGATGAAGGCGACTCTTGTCACCAAAGTGGAGGCGCCAGGACGCTTGTCCCGCAGCGAGGCGCACCGTCTGCGGCCGGTCGGAAACGGTCGTCTGGCGACCGCCCGAGGCCGAGAAAAGCGGGTATTGTTCGCCGTCCAGGCTCCTGATCGAGATGCAGTCACTGGTGAGCGACGCTTCGACCACCGACTCGTCCGCCCCCGGTCCCCTCTGGTCAAAGGCGAGACGACGCGTCACGGTGAACGGGGTCACCGATGTCACGGCCCCGTGGCCGACGATGACGGGCCGAACCGAACCTTGTTGGGGCTTTGTGAGAATGCCGCCGCTGGCACCGTGACCCGGGTCCCAGAGGTGGAAGGCCGCGATGGCGAATGTAGGTCGAGCGTTGTCACACCACGTACACTGGTGTTGGTTGAAGTAGAAAGTGCCTCCGCAATTCGGGCAGCAAATCGTCGCGTCGGCGGCGGCGAACAGGCGCGCGGCCCACTCGGCTGCCCCAGGCCTCGCCGATGGCATCAGGCGGCCAGTCCCAAAGGTCTTATGGAAAGCTTCTGCAAGACGAGCGGACAACACCCACTCGCGCGGAACGCCGAAGTCCGCGCGATTGCGGTCGTCGTCGGCGTCGTCGATCCACGGGAGCAGACCAGAGAACGCTTGCTCCTCGAGCTCGGGCCCCCCGTCGTTGACAAGGTCGCCGATCAGCGGGTGCGCTAGCGTCAAGGCTTGGAACGCTGTGACCGCGAACGCGTGTATGTCGGTCAGAGTGGTGACGCCCGACCTGCCCTGGACGAGCTCTGGTGCGCCGTATCCCGGAGTATAAACGCCCGCAAGCGATCCTGGCGCCGACTCGTAGCGCAGGTTGTCCGTGTCGATAAACCACACTTCGGCGAAGGACGGGTCGTCAGAAATGAAGATGTTGGTGGGTGACGGGTCGGAGTAGGCGAGACCTTTCCCGTGCAGTTGCGCGAGGACGTGCGCAGCTCGGCCCAGCACAAGCAGGCGCCGGCGAAGTCCCCCGCTACTCAGATACCACTCGACGTTCGACGCCTCGCCCTTGGGAGGAGCGAGCAGACGCTTGATCGGCGCCATGCCCGTCAGTAACTCCATCACGTAGCCGGTGTGAGGCGGGCGAAGCATCTCGAGCGGCTTCGCGAGGGGGAGCTCGCTGAAAGGCAGCCGCCTGACGTGGGTGAGCTGGTTCCGCATCCGCTCGCGGTGCTCCTGACCCTGCCCTGCCACAAGTTTCACGGCGAGGCGCCCCCCCTTCACCGCGTACACAGCACCCTGGCCCCCACGGCCGAGAAGTTCGACGAGTTCATACCGAACGCCGTTTGCGTCTATGACGGACCTGACCTTGCTCATCTCGTCCCCTCGGAAGATGGTGCTGGAGCGTGAAGGACAGCAAGGGTCTTGTCATCAAGGTGTCCTGGCGTCGGCCAGTCTCGCAGCTCAGCAGTCAACGTGCGCCAACGCTCGGTCGGCGTCAGGGGCTCAAACGTGTCGATGAGCCAGTCGCAAAACTCGTCGAAGCGCTTTGGGACGAGGTCATCCGCAACGCCGTCGGTCGCCAGTACGGCGATACGTGTGCACTCGGCGGGGGGGAGTTCTGCCAGGGTCCAGGCTCGTGGTCCCTTCGACGCACCTAGTCCCACCGTCTCGTTTGCGAAACCCTCCCCCCTGTCGCCAATGATGACCCGCAAATCCGATCCCGACCGGGTGAGCGCGAGTCCGTCCCCGAGGCCTCCGACGACCCACGTACCCATGGGGGTCGCGAGCGCGAACAAACAAGTGGTCGCTGCACTCGCCGGTTCCATGGGGTGCACGCGCAACCGCCACAGGACCTCGATGAGATAGGAGAGATAGGAGACGGGGGCGCCGGTGGCTTTGGCCCAACGGGACACCGCCTCCTTAACCGCTGCGCACGCCGCTTGCGAGCCAACGCGGGCGTTCGGTTTCGACCCCATCCCGTCGCACACCACCGCCAATGCCCCGAAGGGGCCCACGGCTCGCAACCATGCGTCCTCGTTCGGCTGCCCCTCCTTGCGGTGGAGCGGCCCCCGGACCGAGGCGCCGAAGCCGTAGGTGTGGTGAGTCACTTGCCCCCCTCGTCAGAAATCGAAGTCGTCGAGGTCGGTCGGCTCGACCATGACCACGCTATTCGGGTTGGTGCTTCGGGAACGCGTCGCGACGCTCATCGTCACCCAGCGGAAGAAGTTCTTGATCTCCCGCGCCTCGTGCGCCCCGAAGACCCGCCCCTCGTCATTTGCGAGAAAGGCGGTGAGCGTTTCATGGTCAGCGTCGGCGCCAATGCCCATCGCGAATCTTGTGGCCTTCGAAGCGCGCTCTGACTTGAGGAGTTCCGCGAGGGGGCCGCGCCAGTCGTCTGTTGGGACGCCATCAGAGACGAGCACGAGCGTCGGCCGGTAAGCGCGGCTCGGGATTGTGTTCCGGTCCTCGACCATGGTTCGCACCAGGTCGAACGCCTCGCCCATCGGTGTTCGGCCGGAGGCCTCCATCGGCACCCACAACGTCTCGCGTGCGGGACGAAGCGATGTGTGAATCGACGCACCGCCCCGCCCGAAGGCGATGACGCTCACATGGATCTCTGCCCGGGAGTCGTCCTCCTCAGCAAAGGTCGTGACCATCTCGGAGACCGCGTCATTTAGCGCGTCGATCTTACCGTTGGCGCTCATACTGCCGCTGACATCAGCGAGGACGATGACCGGCAGCGGTCGCGCCGTCGACATCGTGAACTCCTTGAGTTTGGTCATCTGTTCCTCCTGTTTCGGGGCCGCGGCCCCGATTTCCCGTTCCGCGACTGCGCTGGCCGGCGGCTTGCCCCCGGCTCGTCCCCAGTAGTTGTCGTTGACCCAACGGCTGACAATGTCTTCTTGGTACTTGGCCCAACCCATGGCTCGTCTCACTCTCCACTGACTAGCAGGAGTGTCGTTGAGCGCTGCGACGACGCGGGCGCAGACCACGGAAGTCGCGGTTGCGATACACCGTCATGATCAAACCGCTGTCGCTGCACACGACCTGGACACCCTCTACTCCCGAGAGGTCGATGCCGTCGCGCTCGAAACGCTTGACCTCCTTGCGGCCCACCGCGTAGATCGTCGCCCCGCGGACATACGCGACCCTCCCGAAGTTGATGACGCGCCGGACGGCGTCCGGGGAGAGCCCACGTCCGCTCATGCGCTCCCACGCATGGCGACTGACGTCGTAGTTGCTGTGGATGTTGAGGTTGTTGTGAACCGTTGCGCCCATGGGTCTGCTCCTGGATCTCCTCGCTGGCAGCCAATCCGCCTGCGTTTGGATCCAGGTATTGCGAGGGCCGTGCCAAACTCGCCAGGTCGAGGTGGCTGTTGTCCATAACATGCTGTAAATACATAGAAAAATAGGGCGACGTGGTCATGTCCGGCACACGGCACATGAGTTATGGACCCTCGCATTCGGCAGCAGGCTTCCGTGCGCCGGCAGAATTCTTCCGAGTAGTTTGTGTCTTCGCCCACTCACGGAGAGAGCGCTCGGATACGTCGCAAAGATCACAGGCCTTCGCACCGCTCTGTGACCCGATGCGCCGCAGCTCGTTGGCGAGGAACGCTTTGAAGTCCGCCAGAACGTCCGCGGTGCAGAGCGTACCGTTCGCCGCAACCACATCATCGATCACCGCCCCGTGGGCGAAAGCCGCCGCAACGGTTCGCGACATCGAGACGGTCGTTGTCCCGGCTGGGCCAGTAATGGATTCAATACCGTACGCAACAGCGTCTGCCGGGGACATCGGATCGCCGGCGTCGTTCCTGGCTGCGAGAATGCGGTAGGCGACACGGAAGAGGTCACGGAGGTTGCCAGGGAGCGGGTGACGCCCGAGGCTCACCACCACCTTCGCGTGGTGTTGATCGCTCAGCGCTGCCCGACTCTTCGTAACCCCGGCTCGACCAGCGGCCGCGGAGTAGACAGCCTCCCAAAGCCAGGGTATCTCGTCCGGGACGTCCCGCAGCGGTGGCAACGTCACGCTGAGCAAGCTGATACGGTCGAGAAAGTCGGGGGCAATCCGTGTCCTGAGTTCGCGGTCGTCGATGTTCGTCGCTGTCAGGAGGCGGAAGTCACTCTCGCGCGGTGCGTCGTCGCCGAGGGCGAAGTAACGCTTCTCCTCGATGGCGCGGATCAGGAGTCGCTGCAGGTCTGGGCTGACGTCACCAACCTCGTCGAGAAATAGGGTGTCACGGTGCGCGGCTTCCAGGAGCCCAGAGCGGTCAGACGTGGCCCCGGTGAACGCACCTTTCTTGTATCCGAAGAGTTCGGCCCGCATCGTCTCGGGGCTGTACTGACCGCACGCGACGCTTGGCCAACGATCGTCCTGCTCGTCCCTCTTGAACGGGCTGTTCGACCGAATCCAGTTGGCGAGGGTCGTCTTCCCTGTCCCGCGCTCTCCGCGAATGAGCACTGGGACCTTCAGCTGGGCGAAGCGCCTCGCCTCGGTGAACACGCGCTTCATCGCGTCCGTACGAAAGCGGCGTGGATCCCAAATGACGACTTGGTCCTCAGAACCTACCTGCAGGGGGCGAGACGACTTGTACACCTTGTAGAACGTCTCGATGCCAAGCTCGACTGGGACAATCGCCGGACGCCCACGCCTCTCGGCGCGACGATATGACTTCACAACCGTGAACGGTGGTTCGATGAACCCTGTCTCGGCCATCAGCACCCAGATGGTTTGCATTGATGGTGTGCCAGGGCTGATGTGCAGGACGAGTTCGCGCCCCGGGAATTGACGTCGCAACTCCGGCAACTTGTCACGGAGAAACTCGAACACTCCGCGGTGGTCTGTCGGGTCATCTCCATCCCACGCTTCAGCGTGTACGCGGAAGGAGCGGTCCCGAAGAGCTGAGGTCAGCTCTTGAAGAGCTCGTTGTTCGCGCCCAGTCGCGCGGTTGTCCGGGGAGCGATGAAGGAGTACGACATCGGTGATGCGACCGCAGTAGGTGGACTCGTCATCACAGAGCAGCGTCAAGGTCGGGCCCGGGACAAACCCGCCGACACCCATGCGGGGGTCTCCAGTCTCGTGGTCGCGCTCGAACGGGTCGTTGTTCACAGCGACCCAGGTGACGAGGACCGGGGCGGCGCTCATCTGCCACCTTCCTCGTCATCGCGTGTGGCCCCCGCCCGTTCAACCTGGTCTCGGATCCACGTGTCGATGTCGGCCCGCCGGAAACGCCACTGCCCACGGACCTTAAACCCCGGAAGATCGCCCGACTGCGCCATCGTGTAGGCCGTCTTTTCCCCAATCTTCAGGAGGGTGGCGACCTCTCGGATGGTGAGGATCTCGTCGTCAGGCATCGTCTCTTCTCCCGCATAGTGCATTCTTGATCCGGGAAGAATTACCAATCATTGCCAGAATACACAAGGAGAAGCCAGGACGACGCCTGGTGAGCTTGTCCTGAAAAGCTACACCGAGGACCGAGACGGGGGCACACACTGGAAGGTGCGGCCCACCTCGTTCTTCGGGCAGCGTGAGAAGTCTGGGCAGAATTCATCGGCCGCCAACGGTCATCCCCGCTCAACGCTGGCAGGGCGCGTGTGGAACGCGGCCGCTGGCCTGGGACGGTGACCAGGATTTGGAGGCGGTTAGCGGACCTGGAAGGGTGGGGGGATGAGCCTTGTGACGGCGTCGGCACGGAACCGCCTCTTGAGGTGACCTCATTGGTGCACGGTGGTGGGTCGATACTACACACTGTGGCAACAGACCACCCACTCCCTGTGGGCTCTGCCGGGGTGGGACTCCCCCCAACCGGCCTGACGTGAAAAGGGATCACCCGAAGGAGGAAAGTAAGTTGAACTGCGATGCGATCGAAAGGCTGAAGGCGTACCTGGGCGGAATGGAGCCTGGGCCCATTCGGGAGGAGCAAGAACTGACGGCCCTCTTGTCGGATGCTTGGCCCCAATTGGCGAACAGCAGCGACGGGGGGATGAAGCCAGACAAGCTCTTCGGGCGCATGGAGGACCTGTGCTGGGCCCCCCTGACCAGTGCTCTGAGCTTCCGGATCGAGCGCCACGGTGGTTTGGTGAATGGATCGACGCGCGCGGAGATCCAGAGCTGGAATGTGAACCTGGCGGCGCGCAGTGCGGAGTGCCGGGAGACTGGCCACCGTCAGTTCCTGCCGATGAGCAAGCGCTTCGACGCCAAAGCCCTTGCCGTGGACGTGGCCTCCCTGGTGGAGCGACGGCTGGAGGCGCCCGGCCTCAAGTGGCACCCGGACGGCCGCGTCAAGATTCTCATCGGCGAGTTGGTGCCCGAGGGCAACGCCCAGCGAACCATGACCGGGAGGCGTAAACGCTTCAGAGTCGCACTGGAGTCCATTCTCGTGCCGAAGGGTTGGCAGCTGATCCGGCACAACGAATTCGCGCCACCGGGAGCAGCAGACACGCAGCGGAGCTAGACAGACGGTGGGGCTGGCGAGGGTCCTGCAAATCCCGGCAGCCCTGACGGTTATGGGTTGGGCCGGGCGACCGATCCCCGTTGACCAAGGATCAGCTTCTTGCCACCGCCCGATTTCTGCCCCCTAAAACTGTGCTGTTTCACCGGCCGGCAGCGGCTCTCGTGCTGAAATGCGGACTGGGAGCCGGGAAGACGCGGTCGCTGGATCTGGCCGGGGGGCGCTGTCGTCGGGGTCGGTGAGGTGGGACCGGGGTGCGGCCGAAAATGCCGGCTGTCCGCTGGCTGTCCCGTTGGGGGTGTCCGACTCGTCTCCGCCGCGGCCCCCGACTTGCCCGGGTGTCCTTACCGGTCTTGGTCTTCTGTTGGGTTTGGGATTCGCTTCTTGCTGCCTGGGTTCTGCGGTGCCGTTCGCGACACCCCCCGGACACCGATTTCGATGCCCGGCATGGAGAATCCTTGTGCCACATAATGTTTCGTAAGTGCCCGTAATCATTGCTGAATACGGCTCAAAATCCAGTGGGGTAACACCCGTGTCGGTTCGATTCCGACCTCCGGCACCAAATGATTTCGAGGGGTTACGCGAAACCGCGTAGCCCCTCGTTTCATCTTGCCCCCCTCTCCGGCTGTCCGCTGGCTGCTCTTCGGCGTAAATCGAGTGTCTAACTGATCTCGGGCGCGGGGGAGCCCATCACGGGACCGGGGCCCGGACAAACCGAGGAAGCTTCTCGACCCGGCGGGCGGGACCAGATCGTCCCTTTTACGGTGATCAGATCCTCCCCGGAGTGGCGCGGGAGGGCGTTGCATGGGCCCAGCCCCGGCTCTCCCTCCGAATCGGCATGCAAACCTGACCCACCTGCGGGTCTGATCGGCGTCCAATCATGACCCACCCGAAGACCTTGAAAGCTTTCCACCGCACGGATTTGCGGTGCTTTGAGGTGGGTCTTTCTGCACGCCGATTCTGGGTCAAAGTTGGGCGCCGATCCACAGCCGGAATGCACGTTGGCGGGAATTCCGCCTTTCTGGCGTTTGTGGCGGGGCTGAGACTCCACAGGGTTCTCTCGTGCCGATGTGCGACGTTTCAACGCAGCATCTATTGTAATCGTATAGATACTGTGCTGAAATGTCGCACATGGACATGTCACTGCGTAGGAGAATCGGGCGGGAGGAGTTCGACTACACGGCGCTGATGGCGACGCTGTCGGGCTACGCCAATCCGCACCGCAAGATCACAACGTTGTTGCGCGACGGCGTCATCGTCCGGGTGAAGAAGGGGCTCTACGTCTTTGGCGAGGAGTATCGCCGCCGTTCCTACAGCCGTGAGCTACTGGCCAACTTGGTCTACGGTCCCTCCTTCGTCTCGCTCGACTACGCGCTCTCTCTCCACGGTTTGATCCCGGAGCGGGTGTCGCAGGTAACGTCGGTGACGACTGGGAGGGGAAGGGTGTTCACTACACCCGTCGGCACCTTCGTCTACCGCCCTGTGCCGTCTGACTCGTTCCACCTGGGAATGACCCGGGTGGCGCAGGGCGAGATCTCCTACCTCATTGCCACTCCGGAACGTGCCCTTGCTGACAAGGTGCGGGAAGACCGGGCAGCGACGGTGCGTTCGCTGGGCGACGCGGAATTCTACCTCTTCAGCGACCTGCGGGTTGGTGAGACCGCCTTCCGGGGGTTGGATCGAAAAGCACTTCGAGAAATCGCCCGGGAGCTGGGATCAAGGAAGGCCATCCTCTGTGCCGACCTACTGGACAGGATGGAAAGGGGACGATGAACCCGGCGCTCCAGGAGATGCTATCCAGGTACCCACGTGGCAGCGCCGACGAGAGCGTGAACGCGCTGCGCGAGGTGCTCCAGGAGCTGGCGCTGCTCGGGCTGTGGCGCGGGAAGTTCTTTGAGCAGGCCGCGTTCTACGGCGGCACGGCGCTGCGCATCCTCTACGGGCTCGACCGGTTCAGCGAGGATATGGACTTCTCGCTGCTCCAGCCCGACGCCAACTTTTCCCTGGAGCGCTATCTGCCCTACGTTGAGCGGGAGCTCCAGTCCTGGGGCTTCCACGCATCGGTGGAGGCGAAGGCGAAGACCGTCGACAGCGCCATCGAGTCGGCCTTCCTCAAGGCCAACACCCGGGAGCAGCTCCTGGTGATCGAAGCGGAAGAGGAGGTGGCCGCGGGCGTCCACCCCGGCCAGGTGCTGCGGGTGAAGTTCGAGGTCGACACCGACCCGCCGCCCGACTTCTCCACCGAGACCAAGTTCTGCCTGCAGCCGATCCCCTTCTCGGTGCTCACCTACTCGCAGCCCTCGCTCTTCGCGGGCAAGATGCACGCCCTGCTCTGTCGCACCTGGGGCCGCCGGGTGAAGGGCAGGGATTGGTACGACTTCGTCTGGTATGTGGGCCGCGGCACGGAGCTCGACCTTCATCACTTGGAGGCGCGCATGCGGCAGAGCGGGCACTACGACGACGGGGCTCCACTCACGGAGTCTCGGTTCCGGGAAATCCTCGCGGAGAGGATCGCCTCGTTGGACGTTGCCCGGGCCAAGGCGGACGTGGTGCGGTTCCTCCCGGATGCCTCCTCGGCGGAAGTGTGGTCGAGGGAGTTCTTCACTGCCGTGGCCGACAAGGTCGAGGTTGCCCCGCTCCCGTGACCTGAACACAGAACCTCAGTTTCGCGGCCCCGAGCAGATGCGGGTCCATCTCCCGTGCCGAATTGGAGGAAATGTGTGAATCGGCATGCAAAACTGACCCACCTGGAGGCCTGATCGGCGTCCGCAGTTGACCCACCGAAGCATCCTCCATCAGCGTGCGGCGAACCCGCAGCCGAGAGGGAGACGTCACGCGTCCAGGACCTCCCGCACCTTCGCGCTGAGTTCGCCGGAAGAGAACGGTTTCCCGACGAAGTTCACACCCTGCTTCAGGATGCCGCGCTCGACGATGACGTCGGCGGTGTAGCCTGAAACGTAGAGGGTCCGCAGCCCGGGGCGCGTGTCGGCGATGCGCCCCGCGAGATCCTTGCCGCTCATCCCCGGCATCACCACGTCGGTGAGCAGCAGGTCGATCGTCCCTGGAAATTCCTCGGAGATCCGTAGCGCCTCGGCCGGGGTGGGCGCGCCCAGCACCGTGTAGCCCTGGCCCCTCAGGACCGTTGCCCCCAGCTCGAGGATCGCCACCTCGTCCTCGACGAGCAGGATCGTCTCGGTCCCCGTCGGGTTGGGCGGCGTGGCCGCCCGTGCCGGTCGTGCCGGTCGCGCGGGCACCTCGCCGGCGTGGGCCGGCAGGTAGACGCGGAACGTGGTGCCTTGGCCCGGTTCGCTGGTAACGCTTATGAAGCCGTCGTTCTGCTTGACGATGCCGTGCACCGTCGCGAGCCCAAGCCCCGTGCCCTGGCCGGCATCCTTGGTGGTGAAGAACGGCTCGAAGATGGCGTCCAGCTCCTCGCTGGGAATACCCCTTCCGCTGTCGCGTACCGTGAGCAGCACAAACCGCCCGGGCCGGGCCTCGGTGTGGGCGCGACAGTACCCGGCATCGAGCTCCACGTTGGCGGTCTCGATCGTCACCTGCCCCACCCCGCTGATGGCGTCGCGGGCGTTGGTGGCGAGGTTTGCCAGGATCTGGTCGATCTGGGACGGGTCCATGAAGACCCGCCACAGGCCCGCGTGGGGGCACCAGTTGAGGTCGATGTCCTCGCCGATCAGTCGGCGCAGCATCTTGAGGATGTCGTCGACCGCCTCGTTGAGGTCGAGGACTTTGGGCCTGGCTACCTGCTTGCGCGCGAAAGCGAGGAGCTGTCGGGTGATCGCCGCCGAACGCTCGGCTGCGCCCTGGATCTGCTCCAGGTGCCCGCGGGTCTCGGCGTCGAATCGGGCGTTCTTGAGGAGCAGGAGGTCGGTGTACCCGAGGATGACGCCCAGCATGTTGTTGAAGTCGTGTGCCACGCCGCCGGCCAGCCGGCCGATGGCCTCGACCTTCTGGGTCTGGCGCAGTTGCTCTTCGAGACGCAGCCGCTCCTCCTCGGACTCCTGGAGGCGGGTGATGTCGCGGGTGATCCCTTCGACACCCATGAACTCGCCGGCCCCGTCGCGGATCACCCGGGCATTGGTGGACACCCAGCACAGCGAACCGTCCTTGCGGCGGATCTGCGCCCGGAAGTCCGTCACTTCGCCGTGGGCTGCGAGTTCCTGCAGGAACGCATCCCGCCGATCCGGACCGGCGTAGAAATCCCGGATCGGTCTTCCCAAGACCTCCTCCTGGGCGAAGCCGAACAGCCGTTGGCACGAGGGGGACATGATCTCGATGCGCCCCTCTCGGTCCGTGCGGTACGCCACGTCGATCATCCCCTCGAAGAGCCTCCGGTAGCGTTCTTCCTGCTCGCGGAGTTGTCTCGCGGCCGCCCTCTCTGCGGTAACGTCGATATCGATTCCGCCGACGAACGCCACCTCGCCCCCGGAACCCCGTATGGGGAACTTGACGACCAGATGATCGTGCAGCCCCCCATCGGGGTCGACCACCTTCGTGTCGATCGTGATCGTCTGCCCCGTTTCCACCACCTGACGATCCTGGGCGAGGTAGCCCTCTACGTACTCGGTGTCGCCGTGGATCTCCTGGCTGGTGCGGCCCGTCGGCCCCCCCCCGTTTAACTCGAAAAACCTGGTGAAGGCCCGGTTGGCGAGGACGAAACGCCCTCGGGTGTCCTTGATGAAGAGGATGAAGGGCGAGGCGTCCAGGAACGCCTGGAACCGATTCCGCTCCTCCTGGAGGGCTGCCTCCGTGCGCTGCTTGGTCTGCCTGCCGGCAAGCAGCGCCCCCAGGAGCATCGTGGCAACGGGGTAGACGAGGAGGACCGGAAGCGCCAGCCTGGCCAGCGTCGGGTAGACCATCTCTTGGGGCAGCAGGAACATGCACAGGACCATGACGGCGTGCACGACGACCCCGAGCCCGTACAGCTCGGGCAGCGAGTACTCCCCGGTAAGCGCCGGCCTGCGTTTGCGCCACGCCAGGCCGATCAGCCCGGCGCTGGCGATGGTGGCGACGCCCATGAGAGCGCCGTGTCCGCCCAGGTGGTAGCGGTAGACGCCTGCGAGGGCCAAGGCGAGGAGCGTCTCGATCGAGCCAAAGAACAACCCCGCTACGGCGAGGAGCACGGTCCGGGTGTCGAAGATGATCCCGGAGGCCCACGGCACGGGGTTCAGCATCACGGCTACGGCGATGATCCCCAGGAGGGCGCCGGTGGCGACACGCATCGGCAGCTTCCTGGGCGAACCGCCTTTGGCCCCGAGCACGTCGTAGACGAGGCACAGCGCCAACAGCAGCGCCGCGTTGTTCACCAAGCCGATGAGGATGGGGTCTCTCACTGCAAACCTCGGTCAGGGAGCGCGCCGGGTCGGGATCGCAAGCATAGCCCCGGAGGCGTATGCGAGAAAACAGCAGAACTCCCGGGGCCAGGCTCATGCCTGGTCAGGGCGCGACCCGGTGGGGAGTAGCCGATTCGGGCAGCACCAGGGGACAGCCCGCAGCGGGGACTCGGCCGCGGCGGGCTGCCGCCGGGGCGGGGTGGCTGGCGCTGTGGGGAATCCGGGACGCGTCGGAAGCGGAAGCAAGCACGTTACGAGACCCCAGTGTGCATCGGCATTCCAAACGGTCCCACCCAGGGGCCTGATCGGCGCCCCATCGGATCCATCCAGGTCCCTGGCAAGGTCAGTTCGGCAAGGGTGTGCTGGCCATGGAGGTGGCTCTGTCTGCGTGCCGACCACCGGTCAAGATTGGACGCCGACCCACACCATCAACTCCCTCGCAGCGGGTGTGCGGGGGCGGGGGCCCCCTCACGGGCGTTTCGCGTCCCGGGTCTCGTCGATGACGGGCAGATCGGGCCAGGCCGCCCACTCCGTCCAGCCCGCGTCGTACCAGCGCACGTTGGTGTACCCCAGCAGGTGCGTCAGCACGAAGTAGGTCTGGCTGGCCTGGTGCCCGGTGCGGCAGTGGACGATGACGTCCGTTGCGGTGGACGCAATGAGCTGTCGGTAGGCGGCGGCCAGCACGTCGGCCGGTTTGAACATGACGGCCTTATCCTCGCCCGTCACCACGTCCTCGGCGAAGGGTCGGTTGACCGCGCCCGGGATGTGGCCGGCCCGGGCTTCGTCGGATTTCCTGCCTGCGTAGAACTCCGCCGGCCGCACGTCGAGGATCACGGTGCCCGGGGCGCCGACCGCGGCTGCCACGGCCCGGCGGTCCACGGTGAAACGGTCGGAGGCCCTCCCGGCCGGGTAGTCCGAAGAGGTCACGGCGGGCAGGGCGGCGTCCACGGGGCGGCCCTCCCGGACCCATTTGGTGTGTCCCCCGTTGAGGACGGCGTAGGGGCCGTGCCCGAGCCGCTCGAACGCCATCCCGGCCAGGGTCGCGTCGTGGAACTTGTCTCCGGCCACCAGGACGACGGTGTCGGAAGGGGTCAGGCCCAGGAGCGAGAACTGGGCCGCCAGCAGGGGCGCGGGCAGGAGCATGGACGGGACGCCCCCGACGTTGCCGCGCAGGCTCTCCACGTTGAGGCTGAGCGCCCCGGGGATGTGGGCGGTGTTGTACTCCGGCTGGGGGCGCAGGTCGAGGACCCTGACGCCGGGCGCACCGAGTGCGGCCTGCAGTTCGTCGGTCTCCGCAGCCCGGGGCAGGGGACCGGCCAGCCCGGCTCCCGAGGCGTCGGCCGCCGAGGTGTCGGTCGTTGCCGCCGGCACCGGCCCCGCGAAGAAGGCGCGCCAGGCGTTGACCCGGGCGGCGGCGGTCGCCGAAAGGGGCTCGGTGCGCAGGGATACCGGCTTGAGGCAGCGCTCCCGGAACCCCTGCAGGCCGTCGGTGAGCAGGTAGACCCGCTGGAACCCCTGGCGTTGGAGCGAGTCCCGGGCCTGGGCGGGGTGGGTCATGCCGTTGGAGTACAGGACGATCAGCCCCGTGTGCTTGTGGGGCTGGAGGGTTTCCGCCAGTTCGGCCAGGGGCACGTTGACGGCGCCCCGGATGTGGAAGGCGTGGAACTCGGCCGCGGGCCGAACGTCGGCGAGCACGAGGCCGGGTTCCCCGGCCATCAGGCGGTCGGCCAGTTCCTCGGGCTCCATGTGGTCGAGGGCGGCTTCGATGTGGGCCAGGAGGGCCTGCTCGTCGAGTGGCGTCACGACGCCAGCGCCCGTGCGCCGTGCGGACGTCGCCGTGGAAGCCGGGGAGAGCACGAACAAGCCCAGGGCCGCCGCCGCGAACGCCAGGCTGAACGCCTTGAGGAAGGGGGAACCCAGGTACGTCGAGCGCCCCGTGCGCGCCTTCTCGACCCACTCCACCGACCAGAAGGCGGCCACCCCGGCCAGGGCAAACGCCAGGACGAAAGCGTTGTGCGACCAGCCCAGCGCGTCGTTCGCCAGCCGGACGCCCCGGTCCCCGGCGCCGTAGAGCCCGCCGATCACGGGGAAGAGCTCGTTGAACAGGATACTGCCGCCGACGGTGCCGACCAGGAAGACGAGGGCATCGATCCGGCCCGCAGCCACGCCGGCCGCGGCCGTGCCGGGGCACCAGCCCCCCATCACGAAGCCCACGCCGAAGAGGAGACCGCCCACGATCTGGGCGCCGTAGATGGTCGGCATGAGGAAGATCTGGTCCATCTGGATCCACCCGAAAGCAACCAGATAGGACAGACCCAGCATGGCCGTCAGGAGCGCCGAGAACATCACCTTCACCACTGCCATGTCGGTGAAGTAGAAGACTCCGGCCAGGCGGCGCGAACTGCTGAAGCCCGCCCGCTCGAGGGCGAAGCCGAACCCGACCCCGACGAGCAGCGCGAGGAAGAAGGCCGTGGGGGTCCCCAGGGTGTCGAGGCCGTACAGCGTCTCAATCATGCCATTGCCCCCTGACGAACCAGGCGGCGGCGTAGCCGCTGGCGAAAAGACAGAGCATGAACACGAGGCTTCCGGTGAGCATCAGCGCGCCGCCGCTCAGGGCCTGGCCGGACGTGCAGCCCTGGGCCAGGCGGCTCGCGAAGCCGACCAGCACCCCGCCGGCGAGGGCGTATCCCAGGCGCCGTCCCACGGACGCGGCAGCGCCGCGCTCGACCTGGATGCGCGCCCGGTTGGCCAGCAGCGCGGAGAAGAGGGCGCCGGCCACCGTGCCCACGAACATGAACACGAGGTAGTAGTCCAGGGGCTCGGCGCCCCACCGGCCGAAGTATTGGCTGCCCAGAGTGTGGGAGTTCGCAACCCCCAGGGAGACCCAGGCCGCGATGCGGGCGATGCCCCCCGAGGCCCCCAGGCCGGCCCCGAGGGTCACGAACGAGGCCAGGAGCACGAGCCCGAGCAGGATGCCCGCCAGGTAGGGGTTTGCGTAGGGTTTGGGGCCGCCCTGGGGGCCGTTGGCGTCAGCGCTCATGGCTCAGCACCCCGCGCTCTTCTTCTTGGGCGTTTCCGGTGTGGCCGGCGGAGCGGGCGAGGGAGTGGCCGGGCCGACGCCGGGAGCCGGTGGCGGGGGAGAGCCGGCCCGGGGGGAACCGGCCGGGGGCATCGGCGCGCTCGATTCGTTCCAGTACGCATCCAGCCCGCCGAACAGCACCTTGATGGTCCGGGGGGTCTTCTGGGCGAGGATCCCGCCCACCGCCATGGCCAGGGAACCGTCCCGGTCCACGATGACCAGCGGGGCCGCTCCGTTGAGGTACGACGGGTTGGCGATCACGTCGGCGATGTCCGCGTTCATCGAGCCGGGGAGGTTGAAGTCGGCGAACTGCGCCGGGGGCCGCACGTCCACGACCTCGAAGGTTCCGGGCAGGTCCATGAGCATACGCTTGAGATCCGCGGAGGAGATGCGGTCGGGCAGCCGAATGGCCCGGGCAGGCGCGGCGGCCGCTGCGTGTCCGGCCCCGGTGGCGCTCAGGGTCGGCAGACCGGCGGCGATCCACGCCTCCCCGCCGCCTTCCAGGTTGAGCACGTCCTTGAAGCCCAGCTTGCGCAGGACCGAGGCGCCCATGCTGGAACGGTAGGCGGAGTTGCACACGGCGAGCACCGGCATGTCTTTGGAGAGCCGCCGGCTGTCGATGAACAGCCGGTTCAGGGGGATGTTGAGCACATTGCCGATGCGCAACCCCATCCACTCGCTGGGCAGGCGAACGTCCACGATGACCGGTGCGGTTCCGGCCTGCATCTGCTGGTAGAGTTGCCGGGGGGCCACGAGCTTGAGGGAGCCCACGGGCAACCCGGCCTGTTTCCAGGCGTCCAGACCGCCCTGCAGGGACCCGGCGGGAGAGTCGTACCCGACCCGTTTCAGGCGGAAGGCTGCCTCGCGGACCTCGTCGTCGGAGCCCACTAGGACGAACGGATCACCCCAGGGGATCATGATGCCGGTCCAGGTCTCGAACCGTCCCCGGATGCCGATGTTGATGGCGTTCTGGGGGTGGGCCGCGGCGAAGGCCTCGGCGTCCCGCACGTCGATCAACCACGCGCCCTGCCGCCCTCGGGCGAGGACGTCGGCGGCCGGCAGGGCCGTCGGGGCCTTGTCCCACGCCACCAGGGGCGGGCCGTCGTGGTTCAGCTTGGCGTTGTGCTTGAAGTACTGGGGCGCGTCGGGGAGGCCGTCGATCACCGCCATGACGTAGGCCGCCAGGTCCTTGTGCTGGAGGTAGACGTTGTCCCTGCGCTGCTCGCCGATGGTGGAGACGGGCTCGTCGCTGAGATGGGCGCCGCACAGCGATCCCGCCCCGTGGGCCGGGAAGAACCGGGTGTCGTCGGGGAGCTTGGAGAGTTTGTCGGTCCAGGAACGAAAGCCCATCTCGGCCAGGCTGGCGGCGCTCATGCCTTCGCCCATCAGGTCGGGGCGGCCCACGCTGCCGATGAACAGCGTGTCGCCGGTGAGGACGAGGGTGGGGTTGGTTCCGGCACCCGGGCCGTACACGTACAGGCAGGTGCCGTCCGGCGTGTGGCCGGGGGTCGTCACGACCACGCCGCGGGCCTTGCCGAGTACGACGGTGTCCCCGTCCCGGACCGGCTTGTGGGGGTAACCGGCCCCGGTGGCCTCGTTGACGACGATCTCCGCGCCAGTGGCCTTGGCCAGTTCCCGGTGCCCCGCGACGAAATCGGCGTGGGAGTGGGTCAGGTACACCTTGGTGATCTTCAGGCCCAGTTCCTGGGCGTCTTTCAGATACCGGCTGACGTCGCGGGCCGGGTCCACGATCAGGGCTTCCCCGCCGCTGCCGATGAGGTAGGAGTAGTGGGAAAGCACCGCCAGGTTGTATTGGCGGAACACGAAGTCCGAGCCCTTCTGCTCGGTCTCTTTGACGAGTTGGACGCTGGCGGCCTCATCGCCGTGGGTGGCCGCTTCCGCGTCACCGGGCAGGGGTGTCGACGCCCGGGCCCCGGTCACCGCCAGGACCCACACGAGTGCCGTCAGACCCAGCCATCTTTCCAGGTTGCCCTTCATGCTGTTTCCTCCCGTTTGCCAGCCGATGCCGAACACCAGTCCGCTTGTCGGGGCACTCGCCCCTCGAGCGCCCCTCGAGCGCCCTTCGCCGGTCCGGAGTCGGGGTGGGGGACGATGGGGTCCTCCAACGGCGTCCCTCCAAACCGCCAAGGAAGAGGATCGGCCAGGAGAGTGGACCCGTCGGCGCCACCCGTGCCGGTGCGGCGACGACCGCGTGGTGTGTGCGAAAACGTAACGGGAGGACGCGTACCGTTTCCCGTCCCACGGCCCAAGAGCCACCAAGGGACTCCCTTCGGGAGAGCCCCGGTTCCGCTTCCCCGTTTCTACCTCCAGACTTGTGAAATGGCAAGCCACGAAACACGTTTCTAGGAGTGGAACACCGTCCTTGACTCCGGGAGCAACGAGGGATTCAAGAGAAACTGCCGAGCGATTGAGAGGGGCGGGGTTTGGTGTGTTTGGTTTTCGGGGACGGCGGGAGAGGAGACAGGACGGGTTCGAGTACCTGCTGGCCGAGGAACTGCTAGAGATCCGCGGCGAGGCGCGGGCCCTGGTTGGAAGGTGCGGGAGGTGGACCCGTCCAGCTGTCCCAGGTGCGAAGGGGGAATGAACGTGGTGCCGCGCCAGGAGAAGACAGCCGGGCCGGGCTGGGTCCACGGCCCGCAGACGACGGCGGCCCCGGCTGGAGTGACGACCTACCGCCGACCAGCCCTCGATGTCCGGCCATTCACACCAGATGACAACTGTGTATCAGCGCCCAAATCTGGCCACGAATCGGCGCCGGACTATTCCGGAATCCTGATGACCTACTCGGGAAACTTGAGGGTGACGGTGTCGCAGCCCTTTTCCCTCTTGGCCTTTACCCTGAGATCAAGACTCTCGTTTCCCCACCCGAATGCAAGTCGTTGCTTGTCCTTGTCTTTCTCCAGGTCGACCATGCTCCGGAGGAACTCGATAGCCTTCTCTCCAACGGGGCCTCCGGGAGACGGCAGAAAGTGTTTGCGGTACTCCGCCAGCACTGAAACCGTACCGTCTTCGGTGCGGCGAATGCTCACCGACTCGGCGTTGGAGTTCACGCCGTGCAGTATCGCCAGCGCGATCCACTTCAAGGCACCTTCCTCCGGGTTCTGGTCTTCGGAGACCACGCTCATTTCCCGCAAGTAGTCCGTGCTCTTGTAACAGTTCGCCATCTCCTGGGCTTTGAGGTGCAGGCTCTTGCTGTCTCGCATGGTCAAACCTCCTGCCAACGGTGAGAAATACGATCACTGTCAGGACCCTAGCACCGGGGTCCGGCGTGTCAATCGATCCGGCGCTGCCGGGGCGCTTGATGGATCGGGCATGCCGAACGGAACGGCGCGCATGGACTTCCTCGACCGGGGCCAGTCCCGGTCTTCACCGGGCGACGGAACGCGACACCGAATGGCCACCGCCTTGGGGCGTCGGACAACCCATCGAGCGGTGCTCTCGTGGTTTCACATTCCTGATCGCCTGGGCACTGCAAGAACGCCACTCCTGCGAGGTTTCCCGGAATTTCCCTCCAGCCCCCCCTGACGGCGCAACTGGCGGCATCTGTGAGGACGCAGCCGCAAGGTCTGGTTTCCATTTTCGATCCGTGAAATCCTGCCACGCAGACAGCCCGATCGAGGCCCTTGTCGGATGCTCTTGGTTCCGTTCCATTCCATGGAGGAAGAGATGGCGTACGAAGATCTGCGCAGTTTCCTGGATGCCCTCGGCTCGGATCTGTTGCGGGTAAATCAGGCGTTGGATCCGAAGTTCGAGATGGCGGCGCTGTTGCGCGAGGTGCAGTCGGGCGGCCAGGCCGTGCTGTTCGAGACGGTGACGGGGTGTCCCGGTGCGCGGGTCGTCGGCAATATTCTGTCCAGCCGCCGCGCCCTGGCCCTGGCGTTGGGCACGGCCCCGGAAGACCTGGCCCAGACCTACCGGCGCAACAAGGCGCGCAGCCTGCCCGCAGTTCTGCTGGGGGGCGCCGCGCCGGCCCAGGAGGTGATACACCGGGGACCGGAAGACCTACTGTCGATCCTGCCGATCCTCACCCATCACGACAGGGATGTCGCCCCGTACATCACCTGCGGGCTGGTACTGGCCAAGGACCCCGAAACAGGCCGCCGGGCCATGGGTATCCACCGCGTCATGTGCCCGCGCGGCAAGCGATTGGGGATCCTGCTGGGGGGCCCGCCCTTCACCCGGCTCCATGGTGCGGCCGAAGCCCAGGGGCGCCCGTTGGAGATCGCGGTGGCACTCGGTGTGGACCCGGCTACGCTGCTGGCGTCGGTGGTCAAGATCGGCCCCCTCGGCCCGGACAAGTTCGACATCGCCGGGGCGTTGCGCGGCCTGCCCCTGGAGTTGGTCCGCGCCCGGTCGGTGGATCTGGAGGTTCCCGCCCGGGCGGAGATCATCATCGAAGGGCACGTGCTTCCGGGCGTACGCGAACCAGAGGGGCCGTTCGGGGAGAACACGGGGTGCTACTTCACCAATAGCAGCCCGGTGGTGGAGGTCACGGCGGTCACCCACCGGCGCGACTTCATCTACCCCGGCCTGTGCCCGTGGACGGTGGAGGTGGATCACCTTCTGTCCCTGGCGGCGGGCACAGAACTGCTCGGGCAACTGCAGGCGCAGACCTACGGCGTTCTGGATCTGGAGATGATCGCGGGTACCTGCGCCTTCTCCGCCGTGATCTCCGTCCGGGGCTGCAGACCCACCGAGGTGCGGCGCGTGATCCTGTTGGCCCTGGCCCTGGACCGGCGGCTGAAATCGGTGACGGTGGTGGACGAGGACGTCGACATCCGCAGTCCCCGGGAAGTGGCCTGGGCCCTGGCGACCCGCTGCCAGCCGGACCGGGACACCGTGGTTCTGCGCGGCGTGGAGGGGTACGTCATCGACCCTTCCACCCTGGGCGGAGACACAGGTTCGAAGATCGGCTTCGACGCCACCCGGGGCCCCGGAGCAGCGTTCGACAAGGTGACCGTTCCCGCGGCGGCGCGGGCCAAAGCCCGGGCGGTGGTGGCCGAACTGGAGGTCCGGAAGAGGGCCGGGTCGCTCTAGGAGGAACGGGAGCCCGAGGGGTATTGCTGAGCGTGGGAGGAAACAGGACCGGGTGAGAAACCGTCCTTTCCGGACCGACCTGCCCTCCGACAACTGAACCACCGGCTCACGGTCCGCGCCCCGGCCTGTTCCGGTGAATTCAAGGACGCTGCATCGGTTCACAACTCGAGGGCACTCAATGTCCCGGAGCTAAAGGGCCACACGTTTTTTTAGGTTCATCCGGGGAATGCCGGGGTGAGGTGCGTTGGGAATGACGTAGGAGCGAT
>JARGFW010000024.1:0-26452 GCA_029211085.1 Deferrisomatales bacterium
GTAGGTCGCCGCCGATCTTTTCACCACAAAGCGCCCCTGTGGAGCCAAGCCTCCCAGGGGCGCTTTCTTCGTTTGCTGATCGCGGAAAAGGACGGCGTGAGGGCTATTGTGGCCCGGCGCGGGTGTAGTCCGGGTACAGGTCCCGGGAGCAGTCCGGGCAGATGCCGTGGGTGAACTCGGCTCCGGAGCAGCGGTGGATGTACGCCTCCAACTCCTGCCAAGCGCCTTGACTGTCGCGGATGCGCTTGCAGTTGGAACAAATGGGCAGCAGGCCGCTGAGTTGCCGCACCGCCGCGAGGGCTTCGGTGAGCTGATGGTTGATGCGGCGCAGTTCCATGAGATCGTGGAAGCGGGCCTTGGCGATGGTCAAGGCCCGTTCCAGTTCCCGGGCATTGGGGGGTTTGGTGAGATAGGCGCCCACCCCGGCTTCGCTGGCGCGATCCACCATTTCGGGGGTCTCGAAGGCGGTGAGCACCACCACCGGGGCGGGGCAGGTCTCGGCGATACGTCGGGCGGCCTCCAAACCATCGCACCCCGGCATGTGGATGTCCATGAGGACCGCGTCGGGCCGCAACGTGGTCGCCATGGATACGGCCTGGTTGCCGTCCACGGCCACCCCGACCACCCGGTGCCCCTGCTCTTCCAGCATACCCTGGATCATCTCTGCCACCAGGGACTCGTCTTCGGCGATGAGGATACCGCGATTCTCATCCATGGCTGTGTTCCTGTGCCTTGGGAAAGGGGAACCGGATGCGGGTGACGGCCCCCCCTTCGCTGCCGGTGGAGAGTTCGAAGGTACCTCCCAGGTCCCGTTCGGTGATGCGCCGCAGCAGGTACAGTCCCATGTTGTGTCCGACCCCGCGCAACACCTTCTCGGGATACCCGGGACCGTCGTCCCTACAGCGCAGTTCCAACGTATGCTCGTCGGCGATCAGGTCGATGGCGAGGGTGCCGGAGGTGCGGCCGGGAAAGGCGTGCTTCACGGCGTTGATCGCCAGTTCATGGAGGAGGATGGCGAGGTTGTTGGCCAGCGCCGGGGGCACCCGGATGGGGGTGTCGGGGACCTGCAGAGTCACCGCGGTTTCCCCGGGCAGGGCCTGGAGGGCCGACTCGAGAATCTGACTGACCAGGTCGCGCAGGGGTACCGGACTCCACTCGGAGGCGGTGAGCAGGTTGTGCACGGTAGCCATGCTCTGCATGCGACCGATCAGATTCTGAAAGGTGTGTTGATACACGGGGTTGTCCCGCTGGGCGGCGTGGCGCCGTTCGGTGTAGAGCAGGCCGATGATGGCGGAGAGATTGTTCTTGACCCGGTGGTTTACCTCCTGCAGGAGCGCGGTCTTGGTGCCCGCGTCGCGCTGGGCCTGTTGGTAGAGGCTCTCGGCCTCCGCCAAGAGGCGCTGCTGCTCCAGGGCGGCGGCGGCCAGGGGGGTGAACCACTCCAGTACGGCGATATCGGCTTCGTGAAAGGTGCGGGGCGTATCGTCACCTACCAGCAGCACCCCGAGAATGCGGTCACCCCAGCGGATGGGGGCCGCGACGCAGGCGTTGAAATGCGTTGTCTGGTGAGCAGACCAGCGGCCGTCCCAGCGGGCGTAGTCGTTCACGATCAAGGGTTTTCCGGTGATCAGAACGCGGCCACTCACCCCTTCGCCACGGGCCAGTTCCCGGGCGCCGTCCGGTGGCCCCAGGTTGTGCCGAACCGCCTCGCGCAGAACTTCCTGGTCACCCTGGTGCAGGTAGACCACGGCGCCCTTGGCCGCGAGGAGGCGGGCGGCGTGCACCGCGGCAGTGCGTAGTAGTTCTCCGTGCTCGCGCTGGGTGGAGAGTTCCAGCGCCACTTCGTGAAGGGCCTCCAGCGTAGCTGCGCGCCAGCGGATCTCGTCCTCCATGCGGCGGCGCTCGGTGATGTCCCGCAGGGCTACCAGGGTGGCCGGTCGGCCCTCCCACTCCGTCTCCACCACCCGTACCTCTGCGGTCTTGGCGTCTCCGCCGGGGTCTCTCAGGAACAGCACGCCACTGTTCTCCACCCGGTACGGAAACGTCTGCCCCAGCAGGGCGCCGATGGACGTTCCCAACAACTCTCCCGCGGCAGGATTGGCAAAGCGGACGATGCCATCTGGATCTCGCACCACCAGGGCATCGGAAAAGTTCACCAGACTGGTAAACGTGGCCCTCAGGTGCATCTCCTTGTCGCGCAGTTCCTCGGTACTCTGTTCCAGACCCCGGGTCAGTTCGGTGTTCCGGAGGCGCACCGCCAGCAACCCTTCCTTCATCTCGGTGAAGGAGTCGGAGGTTTCCTGGATCTCCTTGATCATCGAACTCTTGTCGGCGCTGGTGCCCAGGTCGCCGTCGCGCACCGCTGCCGCTTCGGTGCGCAGGGCGGTCATGGGGCGTGCGACACCGCGGGCGATGATGAGCCCGACCACGCTGGCCAGGGCGGCGACGCCGATCATCACCAGGATATTGGCGAGACGGTTCTGCTTGATCGGCCCCAGGTAGTCGTCCTCGGGAAGGTAGATGCCGATGGCCCAGGGCCACTTGCCGTCCGAGAACGGTGCGAACATGGTGTGGTAGGTGCGGCCCTGGTGGTCGAAGGAGCCGAACACCGGTTGTGCCACCGCGTACTCCCCCGGCGGCAGGTGCAAGGAGGCGAATGCTTTGCGGCTCAGGGGATCGTCCAACTCGGTGATCTTGGTCAGGCGCCAACTACCGCCGCCCTCGGAGGACTGTTTCAGTTTGCCCGGGTCGGGAAAAGCCACCACGTCCCCCAGTTGATTGACAATGAACGCCAGACCGTTCTTGCCGACCTTGAGCCTTGAGAGGAACGTGGAAATCTCGGCGATCTCGATGTCAACCCCCACCACTCCCAGCAGTTGTCCGTCGGCGCCGAACGCGGGGCTGGCCACGGTAAGGCCGGGGCGTTGGGAGGTGAAGAAGATGTACGGGTCGGTCCACACGGCGCCCCGAGCCCCGATGGCCTTCTTGTACCAGGGTCGTTGGCGTGGGTCGTAGCTGTCGCCAGGAGCCAGTTCCCGGGACAGTTCGCGTTGCTCCGGGTCCTTCCAGATCAACTCGGTGCGGCGGTCGCCTGCGTTGATCGAGATGAGCTTGGTGCGGTAGCCCCCTGCCACCTTGTCGTTCATGCGGCTGACGAACACGAACCCGCCGTCGGGCCGCCCCAGGTAGATGCCCGAGAAGTTGGTTTGCAGGGCCAGTTGTTCGTAGAAATACTGTTCCAATAGAGCGTCGTCTTGGCTGCTCACCACCTCGCTGTCCGCGAGCCTCTGGGTCAACTGCGCCGCACCCTCCGCTGGAGCCAGGTACCCCTGGGCGTCGCGGATGCTGAACGTGGCGATGTTCTCCATGATGTCCCGGGCGTGGTGCAGCAGTACCCGTTGGGAGGTGAGATAGGAAGAGGCCAGGATGATCGACGTGGGGATCACCTGCAGGCCGATGAAGCCGCCGATGAGGAGTGTCTTGATCGAGATCTTCATGACCCGGAGTGGTTTCCTTTTTTGGCGTGGTGCGCAGACCCGTGGCCATTTCTCGGAGACTGTAGCCAAACCCGGGGGGCCAGGTCAAAACCCCCTTGCGGCACGGCTTGAGCCGTGGGCCCGGTATCGGCTACCCTCTTGCCTTCACGCCCCTTCCAGGAGCCCCCATGGCCCGACCGCTTCGCGTGGAGTTTCCCGGTGCGTTGTATCTGGTGACGGCCCGCGCCCTGGCCCGGCACAAGTTGTACCGCGACGCTGCCGAGGCCGAGGACTTCGTGGGCCGACTGCCGGCCCTGCAGGAGGGGTTCGGGGTCCGTTGCCACGGCTACTGCCTGCTGCCCAATCACTACCACCTGCTGCTTGAGACCCCCCGCGCCAATCTATCCCGCGCCCTGCACCGGCTCAACGCCGGCTACACCGCCACCACCAACGCTCGCCGCCGCCGCAAGGGGCCACTGTTGCAGAGCCGCTACCGGGCGCTGGTCATCGACGAGCAACCGTGGCTGCTGCGGCTGTCGGTGCACCTGCACCTGAACCCCCTGCGGCGCAAACTGGCTACGCGGCCGGAGCAGTATCCCTGGTCGAGTGCCGGGGCGTTCCTGGCCCCGGATGCTCCCCCCCCTTGGCTGGCAACCTCTCGGGTGCTGGGCCTGGCGGGCGGGCAAGAGGCGTACCGGAGTCTCTTGGCCGAGGCTGTCGAAATGCCTCCAAAGGCGCCGTGGTCCCAGGTGTGGCGCCAGACGGTGTTGGGCGGGGACCGCCTGCGCCAGCGGGTGCTCGCGCTCGTGGCCGAACGAGATCCCCGGGAGATCCCTGGGTTTTCCTCCCCCCGTTCCGGCGGCCTGTCCCTGGATGCCGTGGTGGGTGCGGTGGCCGAGTACACCGGCGTGGCCGCGGAGAACGTATACCGGGGCAAGTTCCAGCGGGTGTTGGCGCGCAAGCTGGCGCTGTACCTGGCCCGGCGTTTCACGGGCCTGACCCTGCGGGAGATCGGCGCGGCGTTTGGCGTGGACTACACCACGGTGCACATGGCCGCGCGCCGGGTGGAGGACCTGCGGGGCGAAAAAGAGACGGTGGACGAACTGCTGAACGAGATCGAGGCGGCGCTGCGCGAGGGATCCGCCGAATCATCCGCGGCCCCACCCCCGTTTCCCGAGGCGGTCCCGCCGGAGGTCGAACCCGCGTTCACCTCGGCGCCCGAACCGGCGCCCGCTGACCCGGTCCCCGCCCCTGAGCCGGCGCTTCCCGATGCCGAGACCGCGCCCCCCGAAAATCCCCCCCGCCCCTCCCGCAAGCGCGGCAAGGCGAAGAAAGACAGCCCCCAACTCAAGCTGTTCTGAGTTCCCGTGCCCTACGGTACCCCCGGGGGATGAAACATGACGTCCGGCTGTCGGGGGAGCGGGGGCGGGGCCTGCCCTCCGGCGGACAAGAATCCTCCGCCTCGCTGGGGTCGCTACCGAACCAGCGGGGTACAGAGGTGTTGGTTGTGCGGCGAAACCGTGGCGCCAAGGCACTTGTCCGCTCTCCAGGCAGGCTCCGCCCCCTGCGCTGGATCGGGCGGCGGGTTTCTTTGTTGCCATGTCCTGTCGGCACCTCGAGGCATGCAACAGCCCTGGAGGCCTGACCCGGACCATGCCGCACTGTCGCGAGATTCTTTGGATGCTACCCAGTCCCCGGGGTGGTCCGGTCGTCGCCCCGGCTCCGCTGCAACTGCTCCAGCACCTTGCGATTGCCCCGGGGCATGGGGTGGTCCTCCAGGGCCGCGGGGGTCACCCACTTCCACGGGTTGCCTTCCCCGACCCGGGGCTCGCGGCCCAGGTAGGTACACAGGCGCGGGTGCAGGGTCACCTTGAAGTGGGAGTACGCGTGGGCCACCGGCTCCAACGCTGTGTCGATCCGCACCCGCAGGCCGAACTCCTCGGCCAGTTCCCGGTGCAGGGCCTGCTCCACCGTCTCCCCCGGTTCCACCTTGCCCCCCGGAAACTCCCACAGCCCGCCGAGCAGTCCGCCGTAGGGCCGGCGGTCGATGAACACCCGGCCGTCGTGGAAGACGATGCCCAGGGCTACGTCGTGGTGGGGCACCGCCGTGCGGGGGCGGCGCACGGGGTAGCGCTCCGGGTCTCCGAGGGCCCGGCCGCTGCACACTGCGGTCAGCGGGCAGGTGCTGCAGCCGGGGACCTTGGGGGTACACAGCGTGGCGCCCAGTTCCATCATCGCCTGGTTATGGTCCGCGGCGGTGCCCACAGGTAACAGATCCTGGGCCAGGCGGTCCAGGGCCGCCGCGTGGGGGGCCCGGCGCGGGTCCGCCTCCAGTGCTACCAGACGGCACAGCACCCGCCGCACATTGCCGTCCACCACGGCCAAGTCGGCGCCGAACGCGATGCTCAACACCGCCGCCGTGGTGTAGGTGCCTACCCCGGGCAGGGCCGCGAACGCGTCCGGGTCGGCGGGGATCGTTCCACCCCAGTCCTCCACCACCGCCCGGGCTGCCCGGTGCAGGTTACGCGCCCGGGAGTAGTAGCCGAGCCCCTCCCACAGCTTCAGAACCTCTTCCAGGGGTGCCTCGGCCAGGGCCCCCACAGTGGGCAGCCGTGCCAGCCAGCGGTGGTAGTAGGGCACCACGGCGGTCACCCGGGTCTGCTGCAGCATCACCTCCGAGATCCAGATCGCGTAGGGGTCGGTGGTGCGGCGCCAGGGCAGGTCCCGTCCCTGGGTGTGGTACCAGCGGTGCAGTCCTGGGATGGCTGCAAACAAGTCTGCTCGCGTCTCGGGGTCAAGACCGAGGAAGGCAACGGGCGCGTCGGTCATCCGAGGCTGGCCAGGGTACGCCACCCGGAGCGGGTGAAAATCGCGGCGAAGTACAGCAGCAACAGTGCGCACCCCCCCACCAGCCAGCGATACACCCGGTCGGTGCAGAACCGTCTCCCGTAGTGGATCAGGGCGGCGATGAGGGTAAACCAGACCAGGTCCGAGAGGATGTGTCCGGCGAAGAACGCCACAGTGCCGCGCACTCCGGTGCCTCTCGTCAGGGTCAGATACCCCATGCCCACGGTGGCCCACCACAGGGTCCAGTAGGGGTTGGAGAGGCTGGTCAGCACTCCGCCCAGTACCGCCCCACCCCGACCCCGCCCGGTGGAACCCTCCAACTGCAGACGCAGGCCTGGAAGTCCGCGCAGCATCGCCACTGCCATCACCAACAGCATTGCACCGCCCACCAGCCCCACCGTCCCGGTGAACTGCGGTGCCTGCAGCCAGCCGTCCAACCCCTGGAGCAGCGCCACCACCAGTGCCAGTTCCAGCAGACCGTGGCCGAGCACCACCAGGGGGCCGGCCCAGAAGCCGCGCTGGCCGGCCTCGCGGATGGTCACCGTGAGCATGGGCCCGGGCATGATGGCCCCGGAGAATCCAATGATGAACGAACCGGCGAAAATGGCTGGGAGGGTCTGCATCGCTCTACCCTACCACGGGCGGTGAGGGCCGCTCACCGGCAAAGAATGGTTCGCCGGGGCGGGCAGGGCAATCGCGCATACCGTCTGGCGAGGCCAACGCGGTGTGCCGGGAGCGGGGTCTCTCCTCTGGATGGCAGGAATCCTGTGGTTTCGGCCCTTGGACCGGCCGGAAACGACTGCCGGGAGGTTGGTTCCAGTGCCTGGAGCCCTCCGCAAACGGCCCTGCCCCCCCTCTGGAGAGACCCCGCTCCCCCTGTAATGGTTGATGCGCGATTGCCCTGCCGCGGCGGGGCCGCCGTCTTGCCGGCCCAGGAAGCATGCCTTACAATTCGATCCGGTTATGAAATCGGCTCTGCAGGGGAACTCCCTGCAGTGTGTATGGCCCAGTTCGAGTTGCAGGGTGGCGCGGGCCATCCGCTAACCCACCGCCCCTGAAGGAGGACAGTGATGCTGAGCCCGAAACTGTTGGACGCTCTCAACGACCAGATTTCCAAGGAGTTCTTCTCCGGTTACCTCTACAAGGCCATGGCGGCCTACTTCGCCGACGAGGATCTCACCGGCTTCGCCAACTGGATGCACGTCCAGGCACTGGAGGAGCTGACCCACGGCGAGCGTTTCTTCCGCTTCATCAACGACGCGGGGGGGCGGGCGGTGATGCTGCCCCTGGATACCCCCAAGAACGACTTCAACTCACCCCTGGAGGTGTTCGAGTACGGCTTGGAGCACGAGCGGTTCGTCACCGGGCGCATCAACGCGCTGATGGATCTGGCCCGGAAAGAGAGCAACCACGCCGCCGCCATCGCCCTGGAGTGGTTCGTCACGGAGCAGGTGGAGGAGGAGTCCAACTTCTCCTCCTGGATCAAGAAGCTGAAGATGGTGGCGGGTGACGGACGCGGTTTGTTAATGTTGGACCAGGAGGCCGCCGGTAGAGTGTTCTCTCCCACTGCACTGACGCCGTGACCGGGAGTACTGCAGCATATCCCACCCATCGCCGGGCCCGGTTCACCGGGCCCGGCGCGGTTGTCTTGGCCAGGGGCGCCACCCCGGCGGGCGGTGCGCCGTGAAGTTTATGCTGGTCCTGGTGACGGCGCTGCTCGGCGCGGTCGCCGCCCCCGCGGGGCCGTACGTGCCGCCCCATCACCAGCTGGAGATCCGCCTGGACCCGGAGCGGCACCGCCTGATGGGCGTGGACCGGATCACCTTGCCGGCTGTGGAGCCGGGGGTTGGGTTCGCGCTGCACGCGGGGCTTCAGCCGGAGGCGCTCTCCCCCGGAGTGACCCTGCACCGGGTGAACGGTCCCGTAGCTGCGGGGTTTCCGGCCGACGCCGGGTTCGGCGTGGCGGTGGAGTGGTATCGCGCCGAACTGCCCCCCGACACCCACGCCTTTGCGGTGCGTTACGCCGGGGAGATCCATCATTCCCTTTCCGATGAGGAAACCTACGCCCGCGGGTTCCGTCAGACCCCCGGGACCGTCTCCACGGAAGGCGTGTTTCTCTCCGGGGCAACCGCGTGGCATCCCCGTCTGTCCGAGCCGTACCTCACCTTCGATCTGCGTGTGGAGCTTCCCGCCGGCTGGGACGCGGTCAGCCAAGGTGGGCGCACGGAGCACACATCTTCCGAGACCGGGACCCGGGTGCGCTGGGCGGACCCGACCCCCCAGGAGGAGGTCTACCTCCTCGCTGCCCGGTACACCGAAGGGGCCCGCACAACCGGTCCGGTTGAGGTGCAGGTGTTCCTTCGCAACGCGGAACCGGCCCTGGCCGACAAATATATTGAGACCGGCGGCCAGTACCTGCGTATGTACAGCGAGCTGCTGGGAGCGTACCCGTATCCCAAGTTCGCGTTGGTGGAGAATTTCTGGGAGACCGGCTACGGCATGCCGTCGTTTTCCCTGCTGGGGCCGCGGGTGATCCGTTTCCCGTTCATTCTCCACTCCTCCTACCCCCACGAGATCCTCCACAACTGGTGGGGCAACGGGGTGTACGTGGACTGGCAGAGTGGCAACTGGTGCGAAGGCCTCACAGCCTACCTGGCGGACCACCTGATCCAAGAGGGGAGGGGCCAGGGCGCCGAGCATCGCCAGACCACCCTGCAGAAGTACGCCGATTACGTGTCGGCGGAGGGAACCCGCGACTTCCCTCTGGTGGAGTTCACCTCCCGGCACAGCGCCGCCACCGAGGCGGTGGGCTACGGCAAGGCGTTGATGTTCTATCACATGCTCCGGCGGGAGTTGGGCGACCAGACCTTCGTCGCCGGTTTGCGGCGGCTCTACACCGAAAAGTTGTTCCAGTTGGCGACCTTCGACGACATCCGCCGGGCCCTCGAGGTGGAGTCGGGGCGTGACCTGAGCACTTCCTTCCTGCAGTGGACCCGGCGGGTGGGGGCTCCGCAACTGGCGGCCGGGGGCGTGGTGCTGCGCCCGGCTGGGGACGGCTGGCGGTTGGCCTTTTCCGTCCGTCAGACCCAGGGGGGTGAGCCGTACCGCCTGACGGTGCCGGTGGTCGTCACCACCGCCGACGGCGCGGCCCACCGGGAGGCTCTGCTGCTGGACCGGGAGACCGCGGATTTCCAGCTCTCCCTTGCCGGGAGGCCGGTGCGGGTGGACGTGGATCCCGAGTTCGACCTGTTCCGCCTGCTCGACCCCCTGGAGATCCCGCCGGCACTGAGCGGCGCGTTCGGCGCCGAAGCGGTCACCGTGGTGCTGCCTGCCGCGGCGTCGGCCGGGTTGCGGGCTGCCTACCGGGAGTTGGCCGAAGGGTGGGGCCGCAGCCAGCCCGGGCGGTGGACCGTGGCGGAAGACCGGGAACTCGGGAAGCTGCCTGAGGACCAGGCGGTGTGGGTGCTGGGGTGGGAGAATCGCTTCCAACCGGCGGCCGTCGCCACCCTGGAACCCTACGCTGCAGAGGTCTCCCCGGGTCGGGTGCGGGTGGAGCGCAGCGGCGTGGACGCCGCCGGGCACAGCTTCGTGCTGGTGGGGCGGCACCCGAACGACCCCGGCCTTACCCTGACGTGGCTCGCCGCGGACGATCCGGCCCCGTTGCCGGGGCTGGGGCGCAAACTGCCCCACTACCACAAGTACAGCTACCTGGCGTTCGAGGGGGCCGAGCCCCAGAACGTACTGAAGGGGCGATGGCCGGTGGTGGGCTCGCCGCTCACCGTGCCGTTGGAGCCCGGTGCCGCGCTGGGGCCACTACCGGAACGGCGTCCCCTGGCCGAACTCCCCCCTGCCTACTCCGCCCCGCGCATGGGCGCCGATGTGGCCTACCTGGCCGCCGTCGAACGCCAGGGCCGTGGCTTCGGCAGTGCCGGCCTGGAACAAGCCGGGGCGTACATCGCCGAGGCGTTTCGCACCGCAGGCCTGCGGCCCGGTGGGGATGCCGGGGGCTACCTCCAGTGCTGGAGTGCCAGCGGCGGCGAGCCGGCGGTTGAAACCCGGTTGTGCAACGTGGTGGGTGTGCTGCCCGGCAGCAACCCCCAGTGGCAGGGCCAGAGCGTGGTGCTCGGCGCCCACTACGACCATCTGGGGTTCGGGTGGCCCGACGTGCGGGGGGACAACCGGGGGCGGGTGCACCCCGGCGCCGATGACAACGCCAGCGGGGTGGCGGTGTTGCTCGAACTGGCGCGGGTTCTCGGGCCGCGGTGGCAGCCGGAGCGACCGGTGGTGTTCGCCGCGTTCGCCGGGGAAGAGGCCGGCCGCCTGGGCTCACGGCACTACGTGGGGGCCCCTGGGCCGCGCCCGGCAGGGGAAACCATCGGCATGGTGAACCTGGACACCGTCGGGCGTCTCGGTGACGGCAAGCTCCTGGCCCTGGGCACCGGCACCGCCCGGGAGTGGGTGCATATCTTCCGGGGCGCCGGCTTCGTCACCGGGGTGCCCATCGAGACGGTGGCCGACGACGTGGGGGGCAGCGACCAGGTGAGCTTCGTCGCAGCTGGGGTGCCGGCGGTGCAGCTGTTCACCGGACCCCACGGGGACTACCACCGCCCGGAAGACACCGCCGAGAAGGTGGACCTGTCTGGGCTTGCGCGGGTGGCGGAGGTGGCCCGGGAGGTGGTGGAGTACCTGGCCGGCCGCCCCGAAGCGCTCACGTCCAGCCTGGACGGTGCAGCCCCCGCAGTGCCCCGGGCCTCCGCGGAGGGGCGGCGGGCGAGTCTGGGTGCGGTACCGGATTTCGCCTTTGCCGGTCCCGGAGTGCGGCTGGACGGCGTCGTGCCCGGATCGCCGGCTGCCGTGGCGGGGCTGCAGGCCGGTGACGTGTTGCTTGCCGCCGGGGGCCAGGAACTGGATCGTCTGGCGGACCTCTCGCGGGTGCTCAAACACGTCGAACCGGGGCAGACCCTCGCGCTGCGCTTCCGCAGGGGGGAGGAGGTCCGCGAGATCGAAGCGGTGGTGGCCGCGCCTTAGCGGCGGGGAACCACACGTTCCGTGTTTGGTCGGGCGCCGCGCGACCGGTTTGCAGAAGGAACCTTGGGGGAGGCAACGGGGGGCGGGCTGGCCCGCAGCACGGGCTGGAATATCCGCCGGTCAATATGCGCTGCCTTGCCCGGGTGTACAGACTCAACCCGCCGCCCCGCTCCGCCGACCAGCCGACCAGCCGACCAGCCGACCCTGGGCCGGTACTCAGCGGCCCCGGGCCAGGGCCGCGTCGATGGCGGCTTTGAAGCCCGGCAGGCTGCGCTGGCTCAGTTGGCGGCCGTCCACGTAGATGCTCGGGGTGCCCCGCACACCGACCCGGGCCCCTTCCCGCAGGTCGCGGTCGATCTGGGCAGCCAGCTCTGGACGCAGGCGGTCGGCGGTGAAGCGCTTCATGTCGAGGCCCACCTGCTTGGCCAGCTCGGTGATATTGGCCTCGCTCAGGGCGCTGTAGTTCTGAAACAGCAGGTCGTGGAGCTCCCAGAACTTGCCTTGTTTCCCGGCGGCCAGGGCCGCCAGGGCGGCGGGGCGCGCCATATTGTGGTTGCGCAGCGGGAAGTTCTTGAACACCAGCTTGACCTGGGTGGGGTACTGCCCGAGCACCTGCTCGAGTAGCGGCAAGAGCCGCGCACAGTACGGTCACTGGAAGTCGTTGAACACCGCCACCGTGACCGGGGCTTCGGCCGGCCCGCGTACCGGGGAGCCGGCCACGTCCAGCTGATAGACCATGTCCACGGCCACCACTTGCAGCTCGTCGCCCACGGTCGCGTACAGCAGGCTACCGTCCGGGGAGGGGGCGATGGCCCGGGCGCCGTTGCCCAGGGTGAGCGTCCCCAGGGGGGTGCCGCCGCCGTCGTAGATCTGCACGGTGCCGTTGGCCAGCAGCACGTAGGTGCGCTGGCCGTCGGCGGTGGCGGCCACATCGACCGCCGCATCCGGCAGGCGGATGCTTCGGGCCAGGCGCTGTTCGACCTCGGCCGAACCGGCGGTGGCGCCCGCGACCAGCAACAGGGCGGCAGTGAACAACAGGCGAGGGGTTGGGTCCATGTCGTCCTCCGTGAAAAGGTGAGGCGGCAGGGTAGCGCATCCGCTCCGGTCGGGAAAGTCGCGGGCGGCTCGGTGGGGGCCAGGGCACCGGAACCCCCTTTCCTTCCTGCCGTTCACCGTTCTCTATTTTCCGACTTTTCCGGATCACCAATTGACGGGCCCGGCCACTGCTGGTACAACCACCGGACTCGAATTCCGGTGCTCTGGCGCCGGTTCCTCGCTCAGCCCCCTGCGACCATGCACCACTGCGCAGCCGTCTCCTGGAGAATGGAACGTGAGCCTCACATCCCTGGTCTTCGTCAAACAGGTTCCCGACACCCACAACATCAGCGGGGAGGCCATGAAGGAGGACGGCACCGTCAACCGCGGTGCCCTGCCGGCGATCTTCAACCCCGAGGATCTCAACGCCCTGGAACTGGCCCTGGAGCTGAAGGAGCGTTTTGGAGGCCGGGTGGCGGTGTGCACCATGGGGCCGCCGGCCGCTACCGGGGTGTTGCGCCATGCCCTGTACATGGGTGCCGACGAGGCGATCCTGCTTACCGACCGAAAGTTCGCTGCGGCGGACACTCTGGCCACCAGCTACGCACTGTCCTGCGCCGCCCGCAAGTTCGGCGCCTTCGACCTGGTGCTCTGCGGGCGCCAGGCCATCGACGGCGACACGGCCCAGGTGGGGCCGCAAACGGCTGAGAAGCTTGGCATCCCGCAGATCACCTATGTGGAGAAGGTGCTCGGCCTGGAAGCGGGCCGGGTGCGGGTGCGTAGCCAGATCGAGGGCGGCACCGAGGTGGCGGAGTGCCCCTTGCCGGCCCTGTTTACGGTGGTGGGCTCCGCCAACACACCGCGCCCGGCGGGGGCACGGCGTCTGATGCAGTACAAGAAGGCGGTGACCCGTTCGGAGATGCTGTCCCGCCACGCCGGCAAGACCTATGAGGACTCGGAGGCGATGGCCGCCGAGGAAGAGCGGCTGCGCAGCCGCGGCCTGTGGATCCACGAGTGGTCCGCCGCCGACGTCGGCGCCGAGGAGGGCCGCGTGGGCGGCGCCGGTTCTCCCACCAAGGTGAAGAAGATCGAGAGCGTGGTGCTGGCGGCTGGGGAGTACCAGGACATTCCCCCCACGGACGCGGGCATCCAGGCCCTGATGCAGGAACTGATCGCCGACCACGTGTTCATCTAGGGGGGGAGGGGGCCGGCGGGTGGCGGCTGTTTTCGCGGCGCGTTGCGAATGCCGGGTGTTGTGAGGGTTTGTGCCCGTTTCTGAGATGGATAGATGACCGAGGGGATTTGTTTCGGTTGGAACGTTTGCTGAAGGTGCGGCCGCAGCAGGCCGTGAAAACACCCGCCACCCGCCTCGGGGATGGGATGGGGGTGCAGGGGGTAACCTGATTACCGATTACGAATCACAAATCACGGAATTCCAAATGAGCAACAACATGGGCAATGTGTGGGTCTTCATTGAACAGGATGGCGGCGTGATCGCCGAGGTGAGCCTGGAACTGGTGGGCAAGGCGCGCGATCTGGCTGCCCGCCTGGGAGTTCGGGTGGAAGCGGTACTGCTGGGTGCTGCGGTGGAAGGGCTGGTGCCCACCCTGCACCAGTACGGCTGCGACAACGTGTTCCTGGGCGAGGATCCGGCCCTGGAGCCGTTTACGGCGTTGCCCTACACCAAGGTGTTCGCGGACCTGGCGGCGGCCCACAAACCCTACATCGTCCTGTTCGGGGCGACCCACGTGGGGCGCTCCCTGGCCCCCCGGGTGGCCTCCACCCTGATGACCGGCCTCACCGCGGACTGCACCGCCCTGGAGATCGACGACTTCGAGGACCGGGTGGGGAAGACGTTCCTGAAGAACCGGCTGATGCAGATCCGCCCGGCGTTCGGCGGCAACATCATCGCCACCATCGCCAGTTCCTGGGACGGACCCCAGATGGTCACCGTGCGCGAGGGGGTGATGCCCTTGGGCGAACCCCAGGCGGGGCGTACCGGGTCGGTTACCCCGGTGCCGGTGAGTCTTTCCCCCGAGGATCTGGTGGTCGAGATCATCGAGCGGGTCAAGGAGGCCAAGGCCAACAACCTGAAGGGGGCGCGCATCATCGTCTCCGGTGGCTACGGGGTGGGCAGCAAGGAGAACTTCGCCTTGATCCACCGGCTGGCCGCGGCCATCGGCGGAGAGGTGGGGGCGTCCCGGGCCGCGGTGGACGCCGGCTGGGTCGACCACGACCACCAGGTGGGGCAGACCGGCGTTACCGTGCGCCCCAAGCTCTACATCGCCTGCGGCATCAGCGGTTCGGTGCAACACCGGGCCGGCATGGCCGAGAGTTCCAAGGTCATCGTCATCAACACCGACGCCTCGGCGCCGATCTTCTCCATCGCGGACTACGGCATCGTCGGTGACCTCAACGACGTCATCCCCAAGATGATCCAGGCCTACAAGGCCAAGGCCTGAGCGGGCCCCGCGCCCCCGGTTCCCACCCCACTACCACGAGAAGCGGCCATGCCCGAGAATTTCTACAGCGACAACGCCGATCTTCGCTTCCACCTCCGGCACATCGACCTGGCAGAGGTGGTCCGCCTGCGGGAGCAGGACTACGCCGAGGCCGAACAGTACCCCGAGGCCCCCGAAGACTACGCCGACGCCCTGGACAGCTACCACAAGGTGTTGGAGATGCTGGGCGAGATCTGTGGCGAGAACATCGCGCCGCGCTCCCGCGACGTGGATCTGCACGGGGCCACCTTCGCCGCCGGCGAGGTGTGTTACGCCCCGGGTACCAAGGAGAACTTGGAGGATCTGCGCAAGGCCGACCTGATGGGGGTGACCCTGCCACGCAAGTTCGGTGGTCTCAACATGCCCACATCGCTGTACGCCATGATGATGGAGATGGTCTCCCGGGCCGATGCCAGCCTGCAGAACCTGGTGGGGCTCCAGGATATCGCCGAGACCGTCACCAAGTTCGGCACCGAGGACCAGAAGGAACGCTTCCTGCCCCGTTTCGCCTCCGGGGAGGTGGACGGCGCCATGGTGCTCACCGAACCCGAGGCGGGCAGCGACCTGCAGGCGGTGCAGACCCGAGCCTGGCAGGACGCCGAGACCGGCAAGTGGTACCTCAACGGCATGAAGCGCTTCATCACCAACGGCTGCGCCCAGGTGCAACTGGTGCTGGCGCGCTCGGAGGAGGGCACCAAGGACGGCCGCGGCCTGTCCATGTTCATCTGTGAGCGGGGCCCCGAGCTGAAGGTGCGCCGCATCGAGGAGAAACTCGGCATCCACGGCTCGCCCACCTGCGAGCTGCAGTACAACGACGTGCCCGCCGAGTTGGTGGGCAGCCGCCGCCGCGGGCTGACCCGCTACGTGATGTCGCTGATGAACGGCGCCCGGGTGGCGATCAGCTCCCAGGCGGTGGGCATCGCCGAGGCGGCGTACCGATCCGCACTGGTGTACGCCCGGGCCCGGGAACAGTTCGGGGTTACCATCGACAGCTTCCCGGCGGTGTATGAGATGCTGGTGCGCTCCAAGGTGCAGGTGGTGGCCGCCCGCGCCCTGCTGTATGAAACCACCAAGTACGTGGATTTGCGCGAGGCCTACGAGCACCTGGTGGAGCACGGCGACCCGGAAACCCTGCCCCCGGACGCCCGCGCGGCGGCCAAGCGCTACAGTCGCATCGCCGCGGAACTCACCCCGCTGAGCAAGGCGCTGAGTACCGAGATGGCCAACCGGGTGGCCTACGACAGCCTGCAGATCCACGGTGGCACCGGCTACATGAAGGATTTCAACGTCGAACGCTACTGCCGTGACGCACGCATCACCAATATCTATGAGGGTACCACCCAGCTGCAGTACGTGGCGGCCGTGGGGGGGGTGATCCAGCGGGTGTTGGCTCCGTTGATGGAGGAGATGAGCCACCTGCCCTACGAGGGCAAGCTGCGGCGCCTGGCCAGTGCGGTGGATGTGGCCCGGGACAAGCTGCGGCGCGCGGTGACGTTCGTGCTGGGCCGCAAGGATGCCGAGTACCAGGACCTGATGGCCTGGCGACTGTGCGAGATGGAGACCGCGGTGTTCGTCAGCTACCTGATGCTGCGCGACGCCCTGGCGGACAAGGAGCGCGAGGCCCTGGCCGAGCGGTACGTACTGGACGTGATCCCGTCGGTGGGCCTGCACCACGAGGTCGTCACCAGCGGGGACACCTCGCTGATCGACCGGCAGCGGGAGATCCTGGCGATGTGAGCCGCCGCCCGTGGAACGACAAAAGGGGCCGACCCGCCGCGGGTGGCCCCTTTTGTATGCCCTGGGGCAGGCTGAGGTTCCTAGCCTGTGGCGGGCTCCCCCGCGGTTTGCCGCCCTTCGTGCAGGGCCACCAGGAAACGGTCCCGCACCCAGCTATCGTGGGCTAGGCAGTCCTGGGGGATCTGCACCAGGGGGATCACTGCCTTGGACATGGCCCGGTGGCCACCGGCGCTGCCGTAGGCCTCAAACGCCGCCCGGGTGACTTCGCCGGCGTGGCGGGCGCCCGCCAGGTAGCGGATGGAGATGATCAGTTTCCCCTCGTACAGCCCGGATACGACCGACCACTCCACCGCCTCCACCTCCAGACAGAAATCTGCGATGTAGGGGATCACGTCCTCCCGGGTCAGGGGGCCCAGGTAGGCGAACAGGATGTCGTCGACGATCTCGGCGTGAGTCAGGGCGTGGCTGAGGGAGGCCAGGTCCCTGCGGGGGAACTGGGGATGGTCGATGCGGCGCAGGGTGGCGTGGTTTACCAGGGGGTACAAGCTGGAGAACGCCGCCACGTCCTTGGCGGTGGTGTCGCGGCCCAGCAACTGGGTGTCGGTCTTGATGCCGTAGAGCAGCGCCGTCGCCAGCCGCTGGGAGATCGGCGTGTCGGAGGCCAGCAGGTACTCGGTCAGGATGGTGGAGGTGGCGCCGTAGCGCGGCCGGATGTCCCGGAAGCGGGCCTTGAGCTGGCTGCGCCGGGGGTGGTGGTCGATCACCAGATCCACGTCCGTGGGGATGCCCGGCGAGTGCAGGGGTTGCACGTCGAGCAGCGCCACGCGGTCGAACTCGGTGATCTGCTCGGGGCGCAGTTGTTGAACGTTGATGTCCAAGAGCCGCACCATGGAGACGTTCTCGGGTCGCTTGACTGCGCCGAAGGAGCCGATTACGGCGGACAGGCGGTTGCGACCGAGCAGGGTTCGCAGGGCCAGGGCCGAGGCGATACCGTCCGGGTCCGGATCCTCCTGCACCAACAGCAACACACGCTCGGCGCCCTTGAACAGTTCCCTCACCGTCGCCACCGCGCGCCGGGTGGAGGCCTTCTCCATCACCCCCAGCAGGCCGGCCGCTCCCACCTTCTCCATCGGCAGGGCCAGCACCGCTCCCTCCCAACGGGGGTGGGGCACGCACCGGGGCCCGTGCAGGGCCGTCACCGCCATCTTGGGGTGCACCTCAAACAGTGCACGGAAGCAGCGGTCCTGGTCCTGGCGCGACTCCAGGCACACCAGCACCTGGTCGTTGCGGCTGATGTGCAGCCGGCGGTAGGTGCGGAGATCGTCCAGGGGGCCGGTAACCGTGGTGAAGCCGCGCCGGCGGGCCCGGCGGGCCAGTGCTGGGTCCTCGCAGGCGAACAGGCACTCTTCTGCACCGCTCTGCTTGGGGTCGAGCAGGGCTAGGGGCAGGTCGGTGTGGGCGATGACCGCGATCTTCATGGTCTGGATTATCCTGTGGCGCGCCGGGAAGGTGCGTAGTGTAGTGACAGCCGTTCCCCCGTGTCAAACCGCGTCGCTTGACAGACCGAGCGTGCCAACTCTAATCTAACATGCTGATTTTCATGAAAAATCCGTATTTCATCGGGTCTCTTCCGGGGGCCGCGTGAAACGATTCCGAGTCCTCCTCGTCCTGCTGCTGCTGGGGCTCCCGGTGCTGCTCGCGGCGGTGTTGGCCGCCCTGGACACCGCTGCGGCAGACGCTTACCTGGCGCGAAGCCTGCCGCGCTGGGCCGGTGCGGCAGGTTACCGCCTTTCCCTGGGGAGCCTGGACCTGGAACCCTGGGCAGCCCGGCTGACCCTCGACGGGGTCGAACTCCGACAGGCGCCGGGGGGGGGTGACGACGGCTGGGGCTTGACCGCGAGGAAGGTGGCGGTGCGGCTGCGGTTTCTGCAAAGCCTGTTGGGAACGCCGCACCTGGAACTGGTGCTGGACGAACCTCGGGTGAGTGGAACTCTGCCGGGCAACCTGGGGAACGCTCCCTCCGGAAGCGGCGGGGGCAAGAGGGCGCCCCGGGTGGTTCTGCATACCGTGCAGATCACCGACGGCAGCGTGCAGTTTCGCGATCCCGAGCGCGACCTGGAGGTGGTGGTGGGGGCGGTGCAGGTGGCGTGGGTCCAAGACGCCGGCGGGGGCAGTGCCCGGGACGTTCGGGTCCGCTGGAGGGGGGGCGAGGAGCGTCTGGACCGGGTCGAGTTTTCCGGCGCCCGGCGGTTTGCCACCCTGGGCCTGGAGCGGTTGGACCTGGAGGGGACCCGGCTGCAACTGCATGCCCGGGGACGCATCGGGCCGTGGCGCCTGCTGGGCCTGGAGGTGGAGGGCGATGTGCGCTTGGACGGGCTGCCCGAGCCCTGGCTCGAGGCCCTGCACCTGACCCGTTTCGCCCCCCTGGGTGGTGTGCTGCGCCTGGCCGGGCACCTCGGGGGCTCCACGGATAGCCCGGAGTTCGACGGCACCCTGGAGTTGCGCGGCGGGCGGTTCGGCACGGTTCGGGACGGCCAGCTCAGCACGGAACTGACCGTGGACGAAGACGGGCTGCGCTTCCGCAACCTGCGCGCCTCCAGCAACGTGGTGGCGGTGGACGAGCTGAGCGGCCGGTTGCGCTGGGACGACGGCCTGTGGCTGCAGGCCCGGGTGAAGGCCCGCGAATACCGCCTGCGGCCGTTCATGGGGATTCTCTTCCCCGACGACTTCTTTCCCGTGGGGCTTGCCGCAGACGGGGAGTTCCAGGTCGAGGGACCGCTCTTTCCCGAGCTGGCCCTCACCGGCCGGGGGGAGGCCAGCGTGCGGGACCTGGACGTGACCACCGGACCGGAGGGGCAGCGCCTCATCCGCTTCGCCCTGCCTGCGGCCCGGTTGCGCACCCGGTTCACCGTGGGGCGCCAGGAAATCACCTTCGGGCCGTCCCGCATAGAAACCGAGTCGACGGATGTGGACATCTCCGGGGGCCGCGTTGCCTACCGGGAGGGGCTGTGGTTCTCCACCGTGGCGGAACTCCGCAGCCTGGCGCTGGCGCGGCCCCTCCTGCCGGGTTGGCTTGAGGCCCGGGGCAGGGGTGTGGGGCAGTTCGGCGGGCCGTATCGGGAGCTGGAGTTCGCCTACGACCTGGACCTGCCGGAGGTGATCCTGGGCAACCGGCCGCTGGGTCGCTTGCGCGGCCACGGAGAGTTCGACCTGCGGGATCTGCGGGTCACCGACGGCCACCTGAGCGGCCCCCTGGGAGAACTGTTCGCCGGTGGCGCGGTCACCTTGACGCCGGAAGGGGAGCACGACTGGGACCTGCGCTGGGAGCGGGGAGATCTGGAGGCGACCACGGCACTCCTGCGCAACCTGGGGGTGCGCATCCCCGTGGCGCTTGCGGGCGCGGTGGCCGGCCAGGGGCGGCTGACCGGGCGGCTGGCAGAGCCAGAGTACGCCGGGACGGCCGAGCTGACCGATCTCCGGGTCGACCGCTTCCGGGTCGCGCGAGCGCGGCTGGAGGGTCGGGCCTCCCGGACCGGTTGGCGGGTTCCCCGAGCGGATCTGGAGGCCTACGGCGCCCAACTATCCGGTAGCGGGACGGGCGGCCCCGAGGTGTTTCGCGCAACCCTGGACGTGCAGGGTCTAGGGGTTGGGCGCTTTCTGGAACAGATCCAGGTACCCCTGCCCGTGGACGGGGTGTTCCGCGGCGACGTGCAGGCTGGGGGGAACTATGACTCGGCTCGGATCGCGGTCGAGGGAAGCGTGGCCTCCCCCGGCGCCTACGGCATCCCGCTGCCGGACAGCGACCTCAAACTGGAGCTGGATCCGGAGATCCTGGCGTTGTCCGCAGCCGCCCTCGGGGGGCGCCTGGAGGCCCAACTGCGCCGGGAATTCGCTTCCGGAGCCCTGAGCGCCCGGGCCACGGCCCACGAGGTGCCGTGGTCGACCCTGCCCGGCAGGCTGCTGCCTCCCGACCTGGCGGGCGCCAGCCTCAGCGGCGCCGCGGAACTGCAGGTCGATCCGGCCGCGCGGCTGACGGCCCGCTGGGAAGGAACTGCCCAGGGGATCTCCTGGCAGGAGCTGGCGGTCGGGGCCGTCGTGTTCCGAGGGAGTTACGCCGCGGGTGCGGTGGGGTTCCACGCCGCCGCCTGGGACCGGAGCCTCCGGGTGGAGGGCCTGGTCTCCCCCGAGCCCGGGGCGCCGGTGGAGCTGGAAATGGTTCTCGACGGGCTCTCCCTGCCTCGGCTGCGCCCCTACGTGCCGGTCGATGGAGGCAGGGTCGATGGCAGCGGTCGGGTCCTGCTGGGGCTGGCACAGTGGCGGGCGGCCGAGGGCCTGCAGCGGCTCACGGCCCTGGCGGACCTGGAGCTGGAGGCCGGGGTAAAGGGGCTGCGTGACAGCCGAGGGATGGATCTTCCGGATCTCCGGCTTCGGGTCACCAGCCCCGATGGACGGCCCCGCTGGCGCGTGACGGCCCGGGGGCTGGAACTGGACGGGGCGTTGGAAGATGCGGCTCGGGGCACCTGGCGGACCGACGCGCGGCTGGACCAGTTCGAACCGTGGCCCCAGTTGGCCCATATGGGCTACGTCGCGGAACTGGGTGGACGGCTGAGCGGTGCGTGTTGGCTGCGGGGCGCCGGGATGGCAGTGCAGGAGGCGGGGGGCAGTGGGCGCCTGGAGGAGTTGCATTGGAACCAGTGGGGTCGCAGCAACTGGGACTGGGAGCTGGAGTTCCAGAACGCGCGGTTCACCGGGACCCTGCGCGAACCCCGCGGAGTGACCCTGACGGCCGGTTGGGAACCCGTGGTGGGGATGGAGGTGGGCCTGAACCTGCGCGAGGTGCCCCTGGCCGGTTGGGTGCCTGGGCCGGGACCGGCCGCGGACCTGTCCGGGGTGATGGAGGGGCGGGGCTCCCTGGATTGGCCGCCGGGGGGCCGTCCCAGGGGGACTCTGGAACTCACGGATCTGGTCGTGCGCTGGCCGCCACTGGAGTTGGCCGCCGATGCCCCGGCGCGGCTGCGCTGGGAGGGCGGCACCGTGCAGCTTGAGAGACTCTCGATGGAGGGAGAAGGGGTGCGGGTGGCGGCGTCCGGGTCTGCCGAACCGCTGCACTCCTGGAATCTGGAGGCCCGCAGCACGGTGGATCTGGCGGCGCTGGCCGAGTGGCTTCCGCAGCTGGAGCGGGGCCAGGGTTCGGTGCACCTGGGGCTTGAAGTCCAGGGCCCCTGGGACGCGCCCCGGCTGCGGGGGCCGGTGGAGATTCCTGCCGGAGCCGTCCTCAAACTGGCCGGGGTCCCCGTGGCGCTGGAGGACCTCGATGCCTCCGGGGCCCTGGAGGGCAACCGCCGCTTTACCCTGGATTGGTTCGACGCCCAGGTGCGGGAAGGTCGTCTACACCTGGAGGGCGGCCTCGACCTGGATGGGTGGCGTCCCGGGGCCTTGCGTTTCTACAGCGAGATCCGCGACTTG
Organism: Deferrisomatales bacterium; assembly: GCA_029211085.1. GTDB lineage: Bacteria > Desulfobacterota > Deferrisomatia > Deferrisomatales > JARGFW01 > JARGFW01. The sequence continues at coordinate 22,091 of JARGFW010000024.1, forward strand.
GACCTCCAGTGGCCCCCTCAGGTCGCGTACCGCTTCGACGCCGACGCGCTGATCACCGGCACGGTCGCCGCGCCCCAGGTGCGTGGCGAGGTGCGCCTGCAGGAGTTCCTCTACAGCCGCAGCATCAACTGGCGCCGGTTGGTGCTGGACGCCCTCGATCGCAAGCCCCGGCAGGCGCAGATACGGGCTGCGGAGGGCGTGTTTGTGGACCTGGCCGTGCGCGGCAGCGAGGATGTGCGGGTGGAGAACAACGTGGCCGAGCTGGACCTGGCGGCCGATCTGCGCGTGCGCGGCTATCTACCCGACCCCACCCTGTGGGGACGAGTCGACGTGCTGGACGGTGCGGTGCGGGTGCGCGGCCGGGACTACGAGGCGTTGCAGAGCACCGTGGAGTTCCTCGGTGAGACCCAGCCGGTGCCCCAGTTGGACCTGCACGTGCGCACCCAGACCCGCGAGTACACGGTCAATGTGGACGTCACCGGTCCCCTGGACAACTACCAGGTCGGCCTGAACAGCGTGCCGTACCTGACCCACACCGACATCGCGGCCCTGCTCACCCTGGGGATGACCTCCCAGGAGATTGAGGGCCAGGGGAACGTGGCGGGGGTGGAGGCGGCCAGCATCCTTACCGAGGGGTTTCAGGAGGAGTTCAATGCCGTGGGGGGGATGTTCGGTGTCGACCTGTTCCACATCGACCCCAGCTACTCCCCGGCCACCCAGACCACCGTACCCCGGGTTACGTTGGGCAAGGCCATCACCGAGGAGCTCTATGCGCGCTACTCGGCGGCGGTGGGGGACGACACCCAGCAGAACCTGGAGTTGCAGTACACCCTGAGCCCCCGGATCTCCCTCCTGGGAACCTGGGTCGACCGTGGCAACCAGGAGCGGGGCAGCCTCGGCGGCGAGGTGCGGTTCCGGTTCCCGTTCCGATGATCGCGCGCCGCCCCCTGTTCCTCGCAGGACTGCTGTGGACGCTGCTGGCGGTCCCTGCCGCCGCCCAGGTGGATCTGGGCACCGCCCTGGGGCGCCGGGTAACGCGAGTGGAGGTGGTCAACCATTCCCGGGTGCGCGACCGGGAGGTGCGCGAACTGTTCCGGTTGCGTCCGGGAGACCCCTACGCCGTTGGGTCCGTGCAGCAGAGTCTGCACCTCCTGGCCCAGAAGCCGGAGATCGCCGAGGTGGTGGTGCGTGGCGAACTCGATGGCGAGGACGGTCTCGCGTTAACCGTCGAGGTGAAGGCGGCGCCCCTGGTGTACTCCGTCGGCTTTCGCGGCAACCGGGTGTTGGACGACGACACCCTAGGCGCCCGGCTGCACACCCAACTGGACCGCCCCCTGCACCCGGGGGACCTGCGCCGCGACCAGGCCCAGATCGCAGAGCGCTACGCCGAAGAGGGATTCCCCGGGACGGTGGTCACCGCCCGCCAGAGCCCCGGGCCCGATGCCCACTGGGTGCGGGTGGAGTTCCAGGTCGAGGAAGGTGAGCCCCGGCGCGTCCACCATGTGGAGTGGCCCGCGGACCTGCCCCTGGGACTCGACCGCGCCGCGGCCTTGCTGCGCCTGGGGCCCGGCGACCCGGCGTCCGAGCCGGGGCTGCGCCAGGGAGTGAAGCGCGTCCTGGATCTGCTGCACGCGAATGGCCATCCCGAAGCCAGCGCCCGGCGGCCGCGTTTCGAAGAGCGCGAAGTCGACGTGGTGGTCGTGCTTGGGCTGCGCAGTGGACCGGCCACCGACCTGCGCTTCGGGGGCATCAAGGACTGGGACGCGCGCACCCTGCGGCCACTGGTAAAGGCCCGCTACGGCGAGCCGATGAACCGGGAGTGGATGGACGAGGTCTCCCGCTCCCTGCGGGAGCAGTTGCAGACCGACGGGTACCACGCGGCGCAGGTGGAGGCCCTGGAGTCCACCGCCTGGGGCCGTCGCCGGATCACCTTCCAGGTGGACCGGGGGCCCCGGGCTGTCGTCGACAAGGTCGAGTTCGTCGGCAACGATCACGTTTCCAGCAAGGAACTGAGCAGCTACATGTACCTGGTGGTGGGCGGACTGGTGTCGCGCCCGCCGTTCAGCGGCGCGGCCTTGGATCGTGACCTGAAGTCCCTGGCCGAGGCCTACCTGTCCCAGGGATTTCTGGATGCCCGGGTGGCGGTGCTGGAGCAGGAGATGTCGCCGACGGGGAAGGTGTTCCTGCGCGTTCGCGTGGACGAGGGCGCCCGCTACCGGTACAGCGCGGTGCAGTGCACCGGAGACCTGGAGCTGTCCGGCCCGGAACTGGAGGATCAGACCGGCCTGCGACCCGGCATGCCGGCCGATCCGCGGACCCTGGAAAACGGGCGCAGGGCACTGCTGCGTCACCTGGCGGAGCAGGGGCGGGAGGGGGCCCGGGTGGAGGTGAGCAGCGAGCGCGATCCCCAACGGAGCGAGGTGCAGGTTCGCTACCAGGTGGTGGCCGGCCCCCCCGAGACCTTCGGCCAGATCGTTGTCAGCGGCAACACCCGCACCCAGACCAAGATCATCCGCCGCGAGCTGACCTTTCGCGAAGGCCAGCTGTGGAGCCGGGACGCGGTGGCCGAGAGCCGCCGCCGTGTCTATCGCCTGGGGTTCTTTCGCAGCGTGCGCATCGAGCCTCTGCCCGCGGCGGTGGGGGGCGGGGTGCGCGACGTGCGCGTCTCGGTGGAGGAGCAGGACGCCGGCAGTTTCACGGTGGGTTTCGGCTACGGCCAGGAGGAGGGGCTCAAGGGCGCGGTGTCCCTGGCCCACACCAACCTGCAGGGGTTCGGCCGCTCCCTGGAGTTCCGGGCCTCGGCGGACAACCTGGAGGAGTCCTACGCGGTCAACTTCCGGGAACCATGGTTGTTCAACCACCCGGTGAACCTTCGCCTGAGCCTGCTCAAGACCTATGAGGACCGGGCCGCCTACAATCTGTCCAGCGTGGGGTTGCAGAGCGCGTTGGAGAAGGAGTTCACCGAGCGGCTGCAGGGTTCGTTGCTCTACACCCTGTCGAGCAACCGCCTCAGTTCGGTGCGCGACCCGAAGGTGGTGGAGGACGAACAGTTCAAAGACTACCTGCTCTCGGCGATCGGTCCGGTGCTGGCCTGGGACTCCCGGGACGACCCATTCAACCCGCGGAGCGGTTTCTATCATACCTTGACCGCGGAGTGGGCACTGCCCGCAGTGGGCTCCCAGGTGCGCTACGACCGCTACACCGCCAGTGGCGCCACGTACCTGAGCCCCGGCAAGCACACCCTGGCGCTTTTCGCCGGGGGCGGCATCGCGATGAAACTGGGGAAGGATGTGGAGTTGCCGGTGGACCGGCGCTTCTTCCTCGGTGGCCGCAACACCGTGCGTGGCTACCAGCGTGACGAAATCGGTCCCACCACCGACGAGGGCACGGCGGTGGGCGGCGACACCATGGTCAACGTCAAGGCGGAGTGGCGCTACCCGGTGTGGCGCAAACTGGGGGGTGTGTTGTTCTGGGACGCGGGCAACGTCTGGAACCGCCAACAGGGGGACTTCGACTACACCCATCTGCGCCAGGGCGTGGGCGGTGGCCTGCGCTACGTCACCCCGGTGGGGCCGCTCTCTCTAGACGTGGGCTGGAAGCTCGATCGCCGGTCGGGGGAGGACCCGTACGTGTGGCACTTCACGGTGGGCAATGTGTTCTGAGTTGTGAGTTGTGAGTTTTGAACCCAGAACCCAAAACCCAGAACTTGAAACTCAAAACTGAGTCCTCAACGGGGATCCGAGATGGGTATGGAGAACACAGAGCGCCGGCTGGTGTTCGTCACGGGGGGCACCCGGAGCGGCAAGAGCGGGTTCGCCCAGGGGCTGGTCGAGGGCTGGCCGGGGCAGTTGCTCTACATCGCCACCGCCGAGGTGCGCGACGCCGAGATGCGTTGCCGGGTGGACCTGCACCAGCAGGACCGGGGGCCGCGTTGGCACACCCGGGAGGAGCCCCTGGATCTGCCGGCCGCCCTGGCCGCGGCCCAGGGGTACGGGGGTGTCCTGTTGGACTGCCTGACCCTGTGGACGTCGAACCTCATGGAGAGCCACGGCGACGACGAGGCGGCGATCGACCAGGCAGTGGGTGCGCTGCTCGATGCCCTCGCGGCGTACCCGGGTCGCCTGTGCGTGGTGACCAACGAGGTGGGCTCGGGCATCGTGCCGGAGCACCCCCTGGCGCGCCGCTTCCGGGATCGGGCGGGGCGGATCAACCAGCAGGTCGCCGCCTCGGCCACGGAGGCGTACCTGGTGGTGTCGGGGCTGCCGGTGTGCCTGAAGCCCCGATCAGGGTAAAATTCCCGCCGCTGACCGCTGACCGCTGACCGCTGACCGCTGACCGCTGACCGCTGACCGCTGACCGCTG
>JARGFW010000024.1:26552-36850 GCA_029211085.1 Deferrisomatales bacterium
ACCACGGAGAACCCGATGACCGAAACCGAACTGCAATCCCTCGCCGGGGCCATCCCCGGCATCGACCCGGAGATCCTCACCGCAGCCCAGGCGCGGCTGGACGACCTCACCAAACCTCCCGGGAGCCTGGGGCGGCTGGAGGAACTGGGCAAGCGCCTTTGCGGCATCCAGGGGCGGGTGCCCCCCGTGGTGGGCAGAAAACGGGTGTACACCCTGGCTGCGGACCACGGGGTGACCGCCGAGGGGGTGAGCGCGTTCCCCAGCGAGGTGACCCCGCAGATGGTGCTCAACTTCCTCCGCGGCGGTGCGGCGATCAATGTGCTGACCCGCCACGCCGGCGCCGAGATCGTGGTGGTGGACGTGGGGGTGAATCACGATTTCGACGGGGTCCCGGGGCTGGTGCACGCCAAGGTCGCCTCCGGCACGGCAAATCTGGCGGTTGGCCCGGCGATGACCCGGCCGCAGGCCCTGCAGGCCCTGGGGGTGGGTGTAGACCTGGCGAACAGCGCTGTCGCCGACGGCGTCCGCCTGCTGGGCATCGGCGAGATGGGCATCGGCAACTCCACCCCGGCGGCGGCGATCCTGGCGTGCCTGGGCGGGCTGTCCCCCGACGCCGTGGTGGGGCGGGGTACCGGGGTGGACGACGCCGGGTTGCAGCGCAAGGCAGATGCCGTGCGCCGTGGCCTGGAGGTGAACCGCCCGGTTCCGGGCGACGGCCTGGATGTTCTGGCCAAGGTCGGCGGCCTGGAGATCGCCGGCATGGCGGGGCTGTGTTTGGGGGCGGCCCGCCACCGCCTGCCGGTGGTGGTGGACGGCTTCATCGCCACCGCCGCCGCCTTGATCGCCACCCGTCTGGCGCCGGCGGTGGCGGGGTACCTGTTCCTCTCCCACGTCTCCCAGGAACAGGCCCACGGCCGCATGCTCGAGTTGCTTGGCCAGCGCCCCCTGCTGGACCTGGACCTGCGCCTGGGGGAGGGCACCGGGTCGGCCCTGGCGTTCTCGCTGCTCGACGCCGCGGCGAAGATCATGGCGGAGATGGCCACCTTCAGCGAGGCGGGGGTGTCGGGGAAGGACGGGTGAAGCTCTTTGCGGTCAGCGGTCAGCTATCAGCTATCAGCTATCAGCTATCAGCTATCAGCTATCAGCTATCAGCGTTGTTTTCCTACCCCCACAGACCGTGCTGGGGGCAACACCCGCTCCTCGAAGCTGGGTTGGAAGGTGCTCTTCGCTTTGGCTGACAGCTGAGAGCTGAACGCTTAAAGCCGCATTTACCCAGCAGTGAACGGGTCAATCCAAAACTCATCACTCAACACTCACAACCCATCACGGATCCCCCACCCATGCCCTCACGGTTTGCCGTCGCGTTCCAGTTCCTCACCATCATCCCCCTGTTCGAGGCCCGGGAGTTCAGCAACCGCGACCTGGCCCGTTCCATGGCCGCGTTCCCCCTGGTGGGCCTGGCCCTGGGGGGCGGCCTGCTGGGGTTCCACTGGCTGCTGGGGCGGCACCTGCCCGGGGCACTGGAGGGGGCGGTAGTGGTGGCCCTGCTGGCCTGGGCCACCGGGGCGTTCCACCTCGACGGGGTGGCCGACACCGTCGATGGCCTGGCCGGCGGCTGGACCCCGGAGCGCGCCCTGGAGATCATGAAGGACAGCCGCACCGGGGCGGTGGGCGCCGCCGCCCTGACCCTGGTGCTGGTGCTGAAGTGCCTGGGCCTGGGACTGCTGCCGGCTTCCGTGCTGCCCCTGGCCATCCTGGTCACCCCGGCGGTGGCCCGGGGCAGCGTGGTGTGGATGGCCCACGGCAGCACCTACGCCCGGCCGGCCGGGGGGTTGGGGACGCCCTACACCGAAGATCTCGACGCCGGCACCGTGCAGTGGGCCCTGCTGGGCTCGGGCCTGCCGTGCCTGCTGCTGGGCTGGCGCGGCCTGCTGGCGTTCGCCGCCACCCTGCTCTACACCGCCTGGCTCAAGCGCCGATTCCACGCCCGCCTCGGGGGCATCACCGGCGACGTGCTGGGCTTTGCCGAGGAGACCGGGGAGGTCCTGTTTCTGGTGGTACTGCACATCATGTTTTAGGCCGTGAACCGTGAACCGTGAACCGTGAACCCAGAACCTCGAACCCGGAACCTCGAACCTTGAACAGCTCTCCCCCTACCCGCCTGTTCCTGATCCGCCACGGTGAAGTGGAGGGTGCCGGGTTGCGCCTGCACGGGCACGTGGACGTGGCCCTCACCGCCCACGGGCATGGGCAGTTGGCCGCGGTGGCGGAGCGCCTGCGTGAAGAACCCTTCGCCGCCGTGTACTGTTCCGACCTGCAGCGGGCGCGGTTCGGTGCCGAACAGGTGGCGGCGGGGCGGGGCATCCCGGTGGTCGAGGACCCGGCGTTCCGGGAACTGGACATGGGTCGCTGGGACGGCCGGTTGATGGCGGAGCTGTGGCGCGAGGAGCGGACCGAGTTGCAGGGCTGGTGGGACGACCTGGTGGGCTTCACCCTGCCCGGGGGCGAGAGTGTGGGGGCGCTGCGCCGGCGCGTGCTGCCGGCCCTGGAGCGGCTGGTGGCGCAGCACCGTGGCGAGACCGTGGCCCTGGTGGCCCACGGCGGCACCAACCGGGTGATCCTGTTCGAAGCTCTGGGGATGGACCTGGCACGGTTCCACGCCCTTGCCCAGGACTACGCCTGCGTCAACCGGCTGGAGTACTTCCCCGACGGCAACACCGTGGTGAAGCTGGTGAACGGGTAGTCTGCGCGCCGCCGCAGGCGCGCCAACCTACCGCAGAACCTGCAGGAAACAGCCTCCTCCTCCGCTACTCCCGCCGCTGGTGTCGACCGGTGCCACGAAGGTGGGCTTCGCCGCGTCGGGGTCCGAGAGGGTCAGAGAAGGGGTCTTGCTCCTGGTTTTCGCAGGGTTGCAACTCCGATTGCGTGGGCCACCGGTGGAACAAACACAACGGCTGTCTCACGCAAAGACGCGACGCTGCAACGGAAAGACAAGATCAAGGCGAGTGCTCTTCCCGGCTCTCGCCTTCTCCCAGGTGCACCCGCGGCCAGGCTTGATCTCTGGCCGGCAATAAAGTGAGAGCGAGCGAACAGCATCTGGTTTCCCAGGCTGTGCCGGGAGGTTTCCCTAGCCCGCTCATTCGACCGTCGAGTATCCGGAGACCCTACCGGACGCGCTGCAGGAAACCCGTGAGCAGTTCGAGCACGAGGACGAGATGGCCGTGGCGGCCAAGCTCTTCGAGCTGAAACAGATATCGTCAGGAACCGCAGCTGCTTTGGCAGGGACGGATCGCGTCCGCTTCCTCCTTGCGTTGCACCGAGTCGGAGTGGCCGCAATCGACCTCTCCGAGGACGAACTGCGGTCCTGGCGACTTTGCGGCTTTGCGTGAGAAGATCCTGACCTTCGGGTATCCGCAGCCGGCCCGACGGCGCAGGTCACAGCGCCTGGATCGCGGCAGTCGTGGCCACGCAGCCGAACCCGTTCACCGCCCCCACCTGCACCGTCCCCACCCCGTCCAGGCGCACCGCGGTACCCCCCACCCGGCTCCCGGGCCCGCTCACCACCGTGAAGGTGTGGCTTGCGGTCACGTCCGCCCCCGCGCTGTTCAGCACGGTCAGGCTCACCGTGTCGCCCACGTTCCCGGTGGGCGTCGCGGGGACCACCGTCGCGGGGTCGCAGGTCGGGGTCACCGTGGCGGACAGGGGACACGCTCCGCCCCCGGCCAGGGTCGCGCCGAAGGTCACCGGGGCCGGTCCCGTGAAGGTGTAGGACGGCCCGGGCAGGGCCGCGCCGTCCGCCGTGAAGGTGTAGGCCCCCACGGCGCCCCCGCTCACCGCCAGGGACACGGTGGACCCCGGGGCCGGGGCGGCGGGGTCGATGACTAGGCTCCGCCCGCCGGGGCAGACCAGGGCAAGGGACAGGGGGATCGGGGCGCAACCCAGGCCGTCGCTGGCGGTGACGGTGACCGTGCCCGGACCCAGGGGGGTGAGCAGGTTCCCTGCCACCGTCGCCAGGGCCGCCGGGGCGGCGGCGAAGGTAAAGCCGGTGCGGTCCGTTTCGGCCCCCACTTCCCGCACGCTCAGGGTCACCAGGTCGGTGACTTCCGCCGGGTTGGGGGCTGCCGCCAGCACCAGGGCGGGGCACCGCGGCGTGACCGTCACCGGCCCCAGGGGGCAGGTGCCCCCGGGCAGGCTGGCGGTGAACGCCAACGGGGTGAGGTCCGCGGGGGTGTAGTTGGGGGCGGCCAGGCCCGCGCCGTCGGCGAAGTAGGTGTAGGGGGCGCCCGACGGGCTGCCGCCGGCGTCCAGCACCGCCAGGGTCACGGAATCCCCGATCACCGGGTCCAGGGGGTTCGCGGTGAGGCTGTGGCCCCCGGGGCAGTTGACCACGAAGTCCAGGGTCGACAGGCACTGGGCGGGGCCCGCCGAGGTGGTCACGGTGTCGGTGGCGGTGACCTGGCTGCCGCCGATGCCGGTGGCGGTGCCCAGCACCGACACTCCGGTGTTGCGGTCCAGTTCCAGGGCCGCCGGGTTGTCCGACACCCACCCCAGGGACCCCCGGGCGGCCGAGGCCGAGATGTTGGTCACGTCGCCGGGGCTCAATGAAGTGCCCGCGCTGGAGGCCAGGGTGAGGCCGCAGGTCACGGTCACCTCCACCTCGGCGACGCAGCCCGCGGCGTCGGTGGCGCGGATCACCGCGACCCCTTCCTGCAGGGGTTCCACCTCGCCGGTGGTGTCCACCAGTGCCACCAGGGGGTTGAGGCTCTCCCACAGCACCTGGCCCTGGGGCCGGTTGGCGGTGAGCGGCAGGGGCGCGCCCAGCAGGGCGGTGGGGGAGGCCGGGGTGAGGCTGAGGCCGCAGCACTCCGAGCACAGGTCCAGCTGCGTCTCCAACCACCGGGGGTCGTACCAGACCTCGGCCGCGCCGCTGGCGCGCACGCCGCGCTCGGCGCTGAGCACCCCGTGCAGCACCGGGTTGCCGACCAGGGAGACCTCGCCCTCGGCGTACAGCACCCCGTTCCAGTGCACCGGCACCGTGCCGGCGGAGGCCGCGCCGCCGGCCGGGTCGAAGTCGAAGGGCAGGTCCCCCCGGGTGAAGCCGCCACTGCCCTCGCTGTACAGGGCATCGCGGGCCGCGGCGAACTGGATCGGCACCGGCTGGCCGCCGCCCAGGGGGCCCAGGTCCACGGACCCGGCCACGTAGATCAACCCCTCGGTATAGAAGTCCCCGGTCACGCTGTAGCGGGGCAGAGCCCCGAGATCGGCCCCGTCCAGCGCAGTCGACGACTGCAGGCCAGCGGGGGCGTCGATGAACAGGAACCCCTGGGGGTGGTTGACGGTGACGGCGCCGGGGCCGGGCAGCCGGGCCACCTGCTGGAAGGTGCCGGTGGGCGGCAGGCCGGTGGCCGGGTCGGTGCGCAGGGGGTTCACCAGCAGCCCGGTCGCCGGGTCCGGTTCCCAGTACACCCGCCGGGCCCTGGCGAGGCTCTTGAGCACGGTGTAGTCCATCCGGGTGAGCAGGCTGGCCGTGTCCGGCACCCACTGGAAGTAGTTGGGGTGCATGGCCAGGGGCTGGCCCACCGGGCCGGTGGCCCCCGCCGCCGTGCCACCGACCAGGATCTGCCCGCCCACATAGGCGTTGAAGAACCGGTCGGTCGCCGCGAACTCTTCCTTGATCACCAGTTGGGGCGCCGGCGGCAGGTCCAGGTTGCCGGCCACCACGGCATCGCCGCCGCGCACCGTGAGATCCCCCTCCCAGTCGCCGAAGGACATCACCAGGTAGGGCAGGCACACCGGCAACGGGGGCACCAGCAGGGCGAACGTCTCGCAGCCGGTGTCGCTGGGGTCGTCGGGGTCGCGGTAGGTGGCGCGCAGCTCCACCACCCGGCCCTCGGGCACCTTGAGCAGGCCGCTGTTGACCGTGTCGAAGGCATCCTGGGTGACCCGCAGGCTGCCCTGGAAGTAGGGCTCGTCGGTGCGGCCGACGCCGTCCCGGTCCACTTCGAACAGGTTGTCCACCTCCTCCACGTCCAGCAACGCCCGGGTGCTCCGGTCCACCGCCTCCACCCGGATGCCCTTGGTGGTGCCGCGCAGGTTGGTCAGGTCGTCGGCGGCGGTTTCCCGCCAGTTCTGATCGCAGTCCTTGACCCGGAAGTACACCTCGGAGCCCTCCAGGGCGCAGATCGGGGTGGCCTCGGGGTTGCTGGGGGTGGGGTAGACCCCCCGGTTGCTGGGGCTGTCGCTGATCAGCAGTTCCTCGCAGGAGGTGTCCACGTCCACCGGGTCGCTCTGGCACATCACCGCCGCAGGCAGCAGGCCGCCGGTGTAGCTGGCCTCATCGGGCAGGTACGCCAGGATGCGGAAGCGGCTGCTGGCGTCGGCCCAGCCCATGTACAGCCGAGCCACCGCCTGCTGGGCGTCGCCTGGCGGGGTGGTGCGGGCAAAGGACAGCAGGATGCGGTCCTGGAACGTGGCCGGGTCGAAGCTCGGGGGAGTGCCCACGATCGGCACCAGCACCAGTTCCACCGCGGCGGGGCCCGGGTCTTCGCAGTGGGTGACCACCACGTCGTAGGCCGGCTCGCACTCGCGGTTCAGCAGGGTGGTGGGGGCGCCTGCGGCATCGAGCACCTGTACCGCGCAGCTGGTGCACGGCTCCACCTGGAACTCCACCGGGCCGGCGGGGTGGCCGGGGTCCCAGGAGGGGGTGAGCAGCAGCTCCACGTCCCGGGGGAACTGGCCCAGCCCGCAGGTGGGCGGGGTGTAGGTGACGTCGAACGCGCCGTCGATGCCGGTGTTCTCGCGGATCGTGATCGGGGTGAGCGGCGCCGGGGCGTTGTTGGTGCTGGTCAGGCCGCCGACTCTGCCCGGGTACGCCGAGTCCAGGCGCGCCTCCACACTGTAGGTGCTGCCCAGGTACGAGCCGTTGAGGGTCCACACCGGGTTGCCGCAGGCGTCGGCGAGCTGGAACGTCTCGGTGTTCAGACCCACCGCGCTGGGGCAGTCGGAGAACAGGGCCCCGGTGCCGGACAGGTTGGCGGTGAGCCCGCTGAGGGTGTCGGGCAGGGGGTACACCTCCACCGCCGTGGCGCCGATGGGCGGTCCAGCGGCACTCCCCAGGCGGGCCTCCACGGTGGCGGTGAAGGGGTGGGGCGGCACCGGGTCGCGGAGGGCGCCGGCGGCGAACGGGTTAGGATCGCTCCGGTAGCTCAGGGTGCCGGTGGGTTGTCCCGCGGGGACGGTGTCGGGGGTGAGGGCGCCCCCCAGATCCGTGTCCACGAACCACACCTCGTCTGCGGCCACGTCGGCGGGGTCCACCGGCTGCCCGCAGCTGTCGAGCAGTTGGTAGCCCACGCTGACGGCGTCGCCGCAGCTGGCCAGCTGCAGGGGGCCGGCGTCGAAGATCGCGGTGGCAATCAGCCCGTCGATCACCTCGAACTCGATCCGGGCCGAACTGGGGGCGCAGGTGCCGAACGGGGTGTCCAGGCTCGGCGGGGTCGAGGTGATGGCGGTTACCGTGTAGGTGCCCCCGGGAAGGGTGGTGCACGGCGGCCCCGGGTTGGGCCACAGGATCTGGGTGGTGATCAGGCCGTCGGCGGCGGTGGTGCCCTGGTCGGTGGTGTCGGTGAACCCCGCCGGGCCGTCGACGGTGAACAGCACGGTGCGTCCCTGTCCCGCCAGGGAACCCCGGGTGACGCGGAAGCTCAGCGCGGTGGTGGTGCCGCGCAGGGCCGGGGCCCGCAGGATACCCAACCCCGGGGGCACCGGCTGGATGGTCGGGCAGTCCCACACGTTGCGCGGGGTGACCGAGGTCTTGAGCACCGTCTGGCGGTAGCCGCTGTTGGCCGCCAAGCGCGGGTCGGGGTACGGGGTCTCGGCGATCACGTGGAGGTCGATGCGGCGGATCACCGCGTCCAGGGGCGCGCCGGCCGCCACCCGGCTGCTGGTGGCTAGATCCACCCGCTCCAGGGTCTCGAAGGTGCCGTCCCCATCGAAGTCGCCGTAGTAGGTGAACAGGGCCTGTCCCACCCGCTCGTTGCCCAGGTGCATCGCCACTTCCCGGGCGCCCCCGGAGGTGAGGTTGATCTCCCGGTACAGGGAGTGGTGCACTCCGCCGGTATCCGGGCGCAGGTAGTAGCGGTAGGTCTCGGCGCCGGAGCCGGCGTAGCTGCCGGGTACGGCCGCGTAGGGGTCGTCGGCGCTGTAGCCCGCCACTGCGGTGAGGTCGGTGCCCGCCGCCAGGGCGTCGTGGTCGCCGCTCAGGTCGGCGTTGAACAGCAGTTGGTCGGGGTGCGCCATGAGGATGCGCACCTGCCCCTGGTCCAACGCCGCGCCTGCGCCCAGGGGGCTCACGGTGCGGGTCAGTTCGTCCACCGCCACCCGGGCGTTCTGCTGGGCCTCGCCCACGTCCTCCTGGGTCGTGAACACCCGTTGCTGGGAGACGAACACCTGGTAGACCAGCACCACGATGATGCTCGCCACCGCCAGGGACACCAGCAGTTCGCTGAGGGTGAAGCCCGCACTGTGCCGGGCAGGGTTGCGGGTCCGGGAGCGGGGCCGGGTATGCATCAGTACCTCGTCTTGGCCGTAATCAAGGTGACGTCGCCGGTGCTGTTGGGGAGGTTCCAACCCACCACCACCCGGATGCGGCGCAGGTCGTCGGCGTCGCCGGTGAGCGGGGTCGGCACCGCTACCACGCTCCACTGGCGGGTGTACACGGCGTCGAGCACGGCGGGGGTGCCGGTGGCCCCCACCGCCGGCAGGTCCGAGAAGGGGGTGGCGCGGAAGCGCTCGATCTCCTCCTGGGCCAGGGCCAGGGCGTGGGAACGCACCGACGCGTTGGCGTTGGCCCGCACGTTGGTCACCGCCAGGGGCATCAGCGCCGCCATGCCGACGGCGAACAGCCCCAGCGCCACCAGGGCTTCCACCAGGGTGAAGCCACGGTCGCGGCGTGCCTCCCTGTGTCTGTTCATACCCAGTCCGCTCCGTCCCAGCGCCAGGCCCTGGCCCGGCCCGTGCTGCCCACCACGGTGACCCGGCGCTGGCGGTCATCGCGCACCCCGGCGTCGTTGGCCGGGCGCAGGTACACCGACCCGGTGTCGGCGGTGCCCCGGGGGGTGAACTCGGCCACGTCGCCGCCGAACGTCACCTCTCCGCCGGGCACGCCGGAGTGGGCGTAGAACTCCACGCCGCGGTAGGTTTCCGGGAGGCGCACGGTCTTGAGAATCTCGTCGCTGCCGGGGTCGTAGGCGTCGTTGTGGTCGGAGTCGCGCACCACCTGGTACTCGTTCTGGGCCACGTCGAACACCAGATAGACCTCGTCTCCGGTCTCCACCGCCAGGGTCTTGGCCAGGCGCAGATCCCCCACCAGCTGCCGGGTGGCCCCGTTCACGCGCATATTGGGCAGTTGGGTGAGCAGGTACGCCCCGCCGATGCCGGCCAGGATGCCGATCAGCGCCACCACGAGCATCGCCTCCACCAGGGTGAAGCCACGCCGGTCAGCCATCGTCGATCACCCAGTCCCCGGTGCCCTGGGTCGGGGTGGCGGCCCGGAACACGGTGAGCCGCACGGTGTGGCGGCGGGTGCCCACTCCGCCGCGGGAAGTCAGGGTGTAGCTGCCGGTCGTCCCTGCCACCGGGAGGGCCTCCACCCCGGCGCGGCCCAGTTCGTTGCCCGCGGCGTCGACGAACACCCGGTCCCACACCGCACCGTTGCTGCCGTCGATGTCGCCCTCGGGCACGTTGCCGGCGGCCAGGGCGGCCAGCCAAGGGTGGTATGCAAGCCGGAACGGGCCCAGGGCGGCGGCGGGGAGGGACGGTACGGTGAGGACCACCTCGCCGGCCACGGTCACGTCCGACCCGGTGACCGGGTAGGCGTGGGGGGGGGTGGCGGCGTCCCACACCACCCAGTCGCGCCACACGTCGGGGGTCATCCCCGTGGCGGCGGCCCACACCGGGTCGGCCACGGTGAGTTGTTTGGCGACGTCGTCCCAGGTGCCGGTGATGCCCTCGCGCACCAGCAGGAAGCGGCCCGCGGCCGGGCCCGGGCCACCGGCGCCCACCGTGCTGGTGTCCACGGTGAGCACCCCGGCGGTGTTGGCGTTGACCAGAAAGGAACGGCCGGCGGTGTCCACCAGGGAGAACCCCACGTAGCGGGAAGCGCCGAGGGAGAACCCGGGGGGGAACGCGGTGGCGATGGTGAGGTCCAACTCCGCCTGGGGGGGGGAGAACGGGCCGGGGGTGACCTTCCCCCAGCCCCGCGCCACGTAGTAGCGGGCCTCGTCCAGGGCCGCCTCGGCCAC
>JARGFW010000292.1 GCA_029211085.1 Deferrisomatales bacterium
CCCCGTCAAATCAGCCTCTCAGACCTTGTGATAAGTCGCATTTTGGACACTAGTGGGCGACAGGATTGAAATCCGGAGACGGGATGGTGTCTCAGCAGCGGCTATCTCGCGCACCACAGACGAGACGGACGGCAAGGAACTCTTGAAATGTGGGGTGCGTCCGGAACGGGATAGCTGGATGGAAGAAACAGCACGCATTCGCGGGAAGTCTTTCGCTTCGGGAATTGGGCCTTTCGGTAACCCTGAGAGGTTCAGCTAGAGGTCCCCGCTGCCGGGGTCCTCACGTGACGTGCACCCGCTGGTCACGTCCCGGCTCGCGTTCTCTCCCCGGTTCCCACCGCCGGTCTCGACGCTGCGCGCCGTGCCCGGCGCCCAAAAAAACGGGGCCCCGTCAAGGGCCCCGTTTACATGTCCAGCCGCAGGGGAGAGAGCTACTCGGCGCCCCCCTCCCCCAGGCTCTCGGTCAGATCCTGGGCGAGACCCATCAGGATCTCGGCACAGCGCGCCACCGGCACCTGCGAGGTGTTGAGCATCACCGTGTACAGGGAGGGGTTGTCCGGGTCGCAGTCGAAGTAGAAGCGCAGATAATCCTGGCTGCGGGTGTCGACCTTGTGCACGAACTCCCGGGCCGCCTCCAGCTCCATCTTGCGGCGCTGGGCGGTCCACTTCACCCGGTCCTCGAAGTCGGCCACCAAGCGCACGTGGAGGGTGCGCGGGTTGTCTTGAAGGATACACTGACCGCCGCGGCCGGCGATCACCACCTGGCGCCGCTGCCCCAGGGCGGAGATGATCTTTACGATCATCTGTTTGTAGATCTCGCTATCGATCCACCCGTCCACGTTGTAGTGGTAGGGGATGTCGTCTCTGTCGTCGTAACTGGACTGGGCCTCATCTTCCCGGATCTTGGCCTTCTTTTTGAGGGCGTCCAAGTCAAAGATGGTGGAAAAGAAGCTCTTGAACTTGTTGTGGTGCTCGGCCTCGAACTCGGCGACCTCTTCGTCGCTGACGTTCACCTCCAGGGCGACCCGGTGGATGATTTCCTTGTCCAGGAAGTCGATATCCAGTCGTTTCGCCAGTTCCCTGCCCACCTCGGGACCACCGGCGCCGAACTGGCTTGAAATCGTGATGACAGGCATTGCTCCTCCTTCACCTCATGAATTGCACAAATACCGGCGCCGCCGGCACCCAAATACGCCCAGCTCGCCCCGGGAAATTCCGGCCCTTCTTATAGCAGAGGGCCCCAGGCCCTTCAAGAACCATTGACAAGCCCCTTCGCTCAGCGTCGGGGTTTTGCTATGCTGCGGTTTGGCTTTGGAGTGCAGCACCTTCCCCGGGGACAGGCGATGGGCGAGATGCGCGTGGTCGGGATCTCCGACTGCAAGGTGGGCAAGGGCGCCGACGACACGGTGATCACCTATGCCCTGGGTTCCTGCGTGGGTCTGGCTCTGTACGACTCCCGGGCCCAGGTCGGCGGCATCTTGCACATCATGCTGCCGGACTCCCAGTTCCGCAGCGGCAGCAGCGTGCTCAACCCGTTCATGTACGCCGACACCGGGGTGCAGGGCCTGCTGGGACTGCTCGCAGAACGGGGGGCCGACCGCAGCCACCTGGTGGCCAAGGCCGCGGGCGGGGCCAACATGCTGCGCCACTCCTCGATGCTCGACATCGGCAAGCGCAACATCGAGGCCACCCTCGACATCCTCAAGCGCGAGCGCATCCCCCTGCTGGGCCAGAGCCTGGGGGGCACCGTGGGCCGCTCGATGCAGCTCTCCTTGGACGACGGCACGGTACACGTCCGCCTCCTCGGCGTGGGAGAGGAAAAACTATGAGCGTCGCCGAGATCCTCGCCCAGATCGACTCCCTGCCGCCGATGCCGGCGGTGGCCGTGCAGTTGCTGGAGGCCACCCAGGACCCGGACGTGGACCTGTCCCAGGTGGCCCACCTGATCGAGTGCGATCCGGCGATGACCGCCAACCTCCTGCGGGCCTGCAACTCGCCGTTCTACGGGTTGCGCCGGGAAGTCACGTCGATCCGCCAGGCCACCGGGTTGCTGGGCTTGAAGCAGGTGGTGCAGATTGCCGTCACCTTGCTGGCCTCCCGCTACCTCGCCCCCTCCCAGGAAGGCTACGACCTGGCCCCGGGAGAACTGTGGAAGAGTTCGGTGGCGGCGGGCATCGCCGCGGAGTTGCTGGCCCGGGAATGCAGGTATCCCCATCCCAGCACCGCCTACACCGCCGGACTGCTCCAGGACATGGGCAAGATCGTGCTGGCCGAGCGCTTGGGCGGGCTCCTTCCCCAGATCCGCAAACTCACCGAGGAACAGGGCATCGGCTGGGAGGAGGCCGAGCGCCAGGTGGTGGGTATCCCCCACCCCGAGGTCGGCGCCGCCCTGCTGGAGCGGTGGAACTTCCCCGCCACGCTGGTGGAGGCGGTGCGGTGCCACCACCACCCGGCCAGCGCCACCCTGGACCCCACCCTGAGCCACATCAGTCACCTGGCCGACGCCCTGACCATGACCCTGGGCATGGGGCTGGGTGGCGACGGGCTGGCGTACCATCTGGACGAGCACAGTGTGGTCGCCCTGGGGCTGGACCGTCCCGGGCGCATGGATATCCTTTTGGCCCGGCTGGCCGAGCAACTACAGCAGGCGGAAGATCTGCTCAGGTCGCCGGTGACCGGCCATTGAGGTGCTGCCGCGAAGCCCTGGAACGCCGCACCGGTTCCCCCCCCCTGACCCGCCCCACCCCGGAGTGCCCCACCCCGGCTGGCCCGGACGCGAGCGCGCGTCCGCGGGAGAAGTCCATGCCTGAGACCGCCGAACGCCTGGAGTTCCCGGACCTGAACCACCTGCAGAGTCTGGTGGGAGACCAGGAGGCCCACCTCAAGGAACTGGCTCTGGTCCTCCACGACGTCACCCTGCACTGCCGCGGCAACGTGCTGGTGGCCCGGGGCGAGCCCCTCGCCGTGCAGTTGGCCGTTCTGGTGCTGCGCCAGCTGTACGCCCTGGCTGAAGAGGGCTACCCGCTGTACCGTGCCGACATCGACCACGCGGTGCGCATCCTCAAGGCGAACCGGCGAGCCGACCTGAAGGAGATCTTCCTCGACGCGGTCTACATCGCTTCCGATCGCCGGGTGATCAGTCCCAAGAGCCTGGCCCAGAAGACCTACATCGACGCGATCCGCCACCACGACATCGTGTTCGGCATCGGCCCGGCGGGCACCGGCAAGACCTACCTGGCGATGGCGATGGCCATCGCCGCGTACAGCAAGAAGCAGGTCAAGCGCATCGTCCTCACCCGGCCGGCGCTGGAGGCAGGGGAGAAGCTCGGGTTCCTGCCCGGCACCCTCTACGAGAAGGTCAACCCCTACCTGCGCCCCCTCTACGACGCCCTGCACGACATGATGGCGTTCGACAAGGCCGCCGACCTGATCGAGCGCGGGGTGATCGAGGTGGCCCCCCTGGCGTTCATGCGCGGGCGCACCCTCAACGACTCCTTCGTGATCCTCGACGAGGCGCAGAACACCACCTCCGAGCAGATGAAGATGTTCCTTACCCGCTTGGGCTTCAACAGCAAGACGGTGATCACCGGCGACGTCACCCAGATCGACCTGCCCAGCGGCCGGGCCTCGGGACTGGTGGAAGTGCAGCGCATCCTGCAGCACATCCCCAGCCTGAAGTTCTGCACCTTCACCCCGGTGGACGTGGTGCGCCACCCGCTGGTCCAGGAGATCATCGAGGCCTATGCGGCTCGCGCTACCCCTCCGCGGGTGGGGGACTCGCCACCGTGAGAGCTCTCTGGGCCGCCCTGGGTCTGCTCCTGTGCGCGGCGCTGGGGTTCACCGGCGGCGCCGCCACGGTGCTCACCCGGGGACTGCCCCAGGTCTCGGCTCTGGAGGAGTTCGTGCCGCCGTCCTCCACCCGCATCCTGGCCGCCGACGGCAGCGTGCTGGCGGAGTTCGCCACCCAACGGCGCACCCCCGTGGCCCTGGATCAGATCCCGCCTCTGCTCTCCCGCTGCGTGATGGCGATCGAGGATCACCGCTTCTACCAGCACTTCGGCATCAACCCGGGGCGCATCGTCAAGGCGGTGCTCGTCGACCTGCTCGCCGGTGGGTTCGTGGAGGGTGCGTCCACCATCACCCAGCAGTTGGCCAAGGTGCTGTTCCTGACCCCGGAAAAGACTCTCGGCCGCAAACTGCGTGAAGCCGTGCTGGCTCTGGAGATCGAGCGCCGCTACACCAAGGAGGAGATCCTCGGTTTCTACCTCAACCAGATCTACCTGGGCAACGGCGCCTACGGCGTCCAGTCCGCCGCCCAGGTGTACTTCGACAAGCCGGTCGCGCAACTGACCCTGGACGAGTGCGCGCTGCTCGCGGCCCTGCCCAAGGCTCCCTCCCTCTACGACCCGTTCCGCAACCCGGCGCGCGCCGCGGCCCGCCGCGACCTGGTCTTGCAGCGGCTGGAGGCCCTGGGCTGGGCCGAGCCCGCAGCGCTGGCGGCAGCCCGGGCCCGCCCCCTGCCCACGGCGAAGCCAGCGGCCCCCACCCTGCGGGCACCGTACTTCGTGGAATGGGTGCGGCGCCAGCTGATAGAGGAACTGGGCAGCGACCTCCTCTACCAGGGCGGCCTGCGGGTGTACACCACACTGGACCCGGTCCTGCAGCAGGCTGCCGAGGCCGCTCTGGGCCGCGGTCTCGACGCCCTGGCCAAGCGCCACCAGCGCCGCCCGCCGCCGCAGGGCGCGGCCCTGGCCCTGGACGTGCAGACCGGCGCTGTGCGCGCCCAGGTGGGCGGCCGCGACTGGCAGGAGAGCAGCTTCGACCGCGCACTGCAGTCCCGCCGTCAGCCCGGCAGCGGCTACAAGTTCTTCACCTATCTGGCTGCCTTGGAGGAGGGCCGCTCCCAGGCCACCGTGGTGAGCGATACCGCCGCGCAGTTCCCCGGCGCCCGTGCCGACCAGCCCTGGCGTCCCCAGAACTACGACGGCACCTTCGAAGGGGAGATGACCCTGCGCCGGGCCCTCGCCCACAGCCGCAACCTGCCGGCGATCCACTTGATGCAGACCCTGGGCCAGCGCCGCGTGGAAGACACGGCGCGGCGCCTGGGGCTCGCCGGCCCGTTCGGCGAAGGGCTCGCCTCTGCCCTGGGGGTGGGGGGCGCCAGCCTGCTGGAGATGGTGCGGGCCTATGCCGCCGTTCCCGCCGGCGGGCTGCTCCCCGAACCCCACTGGATCCGAGCGGTGTACGGGCCCGACGGCCGCAACCTGTGGCCGCGCCCACCGGTACCGCACCGGGCCCTGGAGACGGCCACCGCTTTCGTGATGGCCGACATGCTGCGCGCCGTGGTCGAGGAGGGAACCGGGCGCAAG
>JARGFW010000294.1 GCA_029211085.1 Deferrisomatales bacterium
ATATTTTTTCTTTTATTGGACGCCCAGTCTGCGGTTGCCTTCCCCTCATGGTCTTCTTGTCCTTCATGGTAGAAACCCGTCTTCCCGGACCCGCAACGGACGATGCGACGTAATACCGCCTTCCTGGCCGCCTGGCTGCTGCTCCTGATCCCGACCCTGGTGGTGGGCTGGATCGCACTGCGTTCGGTGCGCAGCGAAGGCGCCCGCCTGGCCGCGGCCGAAAAGGCTGCGGCCAGCGACCGGGCGGCCAGCATCGCCGCCACCCTGGATCTGAGCGTGGCCGAAGTGCACCGTGGCCTGCTGGAAACCCTGTCCTCTTTTCCCGCCGGGGAAGACCTGGCGTCGCGCCTGGAGGAGTGGCGCAGCACCAACCCCCTGGTGCGCAATGTGTTCGTGTGGCGGGCCGGGGAAGGGCTGCGCTTCCCCCTCCCGACATGGCCCCGGGGCGACGAGGACCGCAACTTCGCGGACCGCTATCGGGCGCTGTTCCTGGGGCAGGCCGACTGGGGGCAGTCCTCCACCGGGGAAACCGGGGAGGGAGCTACTGCGGGGGCCCTCTCCTCCGCCCTCTCCGGCCGTCGGCAGTTGCGGGCACTGGCCGTCCAGGAGGTTGGCGCGTCCGCGTCGGATATCGCTGCCGAGCCCCCGCGCCTCACCGGCTGGGTGCCCTGGTACGCCGAGAATCGCCTGCACTTCCTGGGCTGGGCCGAGGCATCGGGGGATGGCATGCGCTACGGGTTGGAAGTGGAGCTGATGGCCCTGCTTTCCCGCCTGCTTCCGGACTTTCCCGCACCCACGGACCCAACGGAGGCGTTCCTGCTGCTGGACGGCAGCGGGCGCGTGTTTCACCACACCGGCGCGGCGCCGGACTCTGGCGGGCTGCGGGTCGCAGTGGCCGTGGGGCCGGAGCTGCCCCACTGGCAGGTGGCGGTGGCGTGGCCTGGCCACGGTGGCGGCGGCTTCGCCCTGCTCTCCACCCTGCTGGTGGGGAGCTTCGTGGCGGCTATCCTGCTGGGGGGCAGCCTGCTCCTGTGGCAGGCCCGCCGCCAGTGGCGAGATGCCCAGCAGAAGACCAATTTCGTCTCCAACGTTTCCCACGAACTCAAGACACCCCTGACCACCATCCGCATGTACGCCGAGCTCCTGGCCGAAGGGCGGGTGCGCGACCCCGCCAAGCGCGACGACTATCTGTCGGTCATCGTCTCCGAGAGCCAGCGGCTCACCCGACTGGTGAACAACGTGCTGGAGTTCGGCCGCCTGGAACAAGGCCGCAAGCGCTACCACCGGGTGCCTCTGGATCTAGCCGCGGCGGTCCGGGAGGTTCTCGATGGCCTGGAGCCGCGCCTACGGGAGGCGGGGATGGAGCTCCACGGCACCCGGATCCCGGAATCCGCCCCGGTCCAGAGCGACCGGGACGCCCTGGAACAGATCCTCCTCAACCTGTTGGACAATAGCTTGAAGTACGCCTCAGAAGGTCTTGAAATCACGGTGGAATGTGAATTCGCACAAGAGAACTGGGTGGTGCGGGTCGGCGACCGGGGGCCGGGCATCCCGGCGGCCCACCGCCAGCGGGTGTTCGAGACCTTCCACCGGGTGGACGACTCCCTTACGGCGGAGCGGCCGGGCAGCGGACTGGGATTGAGTATCGCCCGGCAACTGGCCCGGGACCTGGGGGGAGACTTGACCTGCCGGGACCGGGACGGGGGCGGCACCTGGTTTGAGCTCACCGTGCCGGTGTCTGGGGAGGTCCAGGGATGAAGCCGGTGCAGACCACCATACTGGTGGCCGAAGATGACCCTCGCATCCGCCAGGGGCTGGTGGACACCCTGGAGAGCGAGGGCTATCGGGTGCTCCCGGCCGCCGACGGGGTGGCCGCCCTGGTCCTCTACCAACAGGAGCGGCCGGATCTGCTGCTCCTCGACGTGATGATGCCCGGCAGAAGCGGCTACGACGTGTGCCGGGAGGTGCGGCGATCCGACCCCGCCACCCCCGTGGTGATGCTCACCGCCAAGGGCGAGGAGGTGGACAAGGTAGTGGGCCTGGAGCTGGGCGCCGACGACTACGTGACCAAGCCGTTCGGGGTGCGGGAGCTGCTGGCCCGCCTGGCCGCGGTACTGCGCCGCTGCAACGGGCCTGGGGTCCCCGGGGAGGCGCCGTTGGAGCTGCCGGACCGGCTCCGCTTCGGTGTGGCAGAGATCGACCGCAGGGCCTATCGCGGGCGCCTCGGCGAGCGCACCTTCGACCTCACCGCCCGGGAACTGGCCTTGATCGAACAGTTCGCCCGCCGTCCCGGGGAGGTGCTGGGGCGCGACACCCTGCTGCGCCGGGTGTGGGGGGTGGACTACGGCGGCACCACCCGCACCCTGGACCAGCACGTGGCCCAACTGCGCAAGAAGGTGGAGCCCGAGCCCGGCGCCCCCCGGGTGATCACCACCGTGCACGGGGTAGGATACCGGTACCAGCCCGGGGGCGGAGAACAGTGAAACGGGGGTGAACCGGGCGAAAATCAAGGACATTCTTTTGACAGGATCGCACGGATGGGAACCCAAAACCGACCACCTATGACGGCTCTTCGCTTTTCTATCCGTGCGATCCGTGAAATCCTGTCCACGGAACTCGGCAGTTGACGTTGGGTTTGGTTCCGGTCCCAGATCCAAATGTACGAAGGAGGAACAGCGTGGCACGACACAGTTTCGGCAGCAATGCAGGCCGCGTGCAGCGGCGCACAACGGTGGTTCCCACGGGCAAGTCCGCCGCAGAGGTGGTGCGGGAGCTCAAACAGGACGCCCAGAAACCCAAGGGCGAGGACTACCGGGCGCGGTCCCTGAAGATCCACGGGGACCTGTGCGGGCGCTGCGGCCGGGAGTTCGCCGGCAAGAACCTCAAACTGCTCACCGTGCACCACCGGGACGGCAACCACCACAACAACCCACCGGACGGCAGCAACTGGGAGAACCTGTGCGTGTACTGCCACGACGACGCCCATAGCCGGGAGGCGCACGGCAACTACGTGGGCGGAGTGGCGGCGCAGGACGACCGTCGGGTGGTGTACCGGGACGAGGCGGACGCCGGTGGGGGGGGCGGCATGGCGGATCTGCTGCGCCGGGCGCTGGAGAAAAAGAGCCGCTGAGTCCCCCGCGCCACTGTTTCCTACCCACCGTGAGGGGTACGATGCCGCGGCCCCTCTCCCCACAGCCAGGAAGCCACCGTCGCCATGGTCAGCTCCACCCCCTCCTCGTTCCCGCGCACCAGCGGTTCGGGTTCCCTCCTCGCCCGCAGCACCCTGGGGGGTACCCTGATGGGGCTCGCCAACCTGGTGCCGGGGATCAGCGGCGGCACCATGCTGCTGGCCGCCGGGGTGTACCCCGAGTTCATCGATGCCATCGCCGAACTCACCACCCTGCGCTTCCGCCGCCGGTCGCTGCTGGTGCTGGGAACGGTGGGGCTGTTCGCCCTGGCCGGAATCGTGTTGTTCGCCGGGCCGATCAAAGAACTGGTCGTGCACCACCGGTGGATCATGTACAGCCTGTTTATCGGCTTGACCCTGGGCGGAGTGCCGGTGGTGTGGCGGTTGGCCCGTCCTGCCGCCCCGGCCCTCTGGGCCGGGGTAGCGGCCGGGTTCGCCGGCATGGTCGCCCTGGCTCTGGCTCAGGCGGGGGAGGCAGGCTCCGGCGCCGCCGGAAGCGGTGCCGGGGTGCTGTTCATTGCGGGCCTGGCCGGCGCCAGTGCGATGATCCTGCCGGGAGTCAGCGGCGGCTATCTGTTGCTGGTGCTGGGACAGTACGTGCCGATCCTCACCGCCATCGACGGGGTGAAACAGGCGCTGCGCGCTGGCCAGTTCGCGGCAGCCGTCGAGCCCTGTCTGACCGTGCTGTTGCCGGTAGGACTGGGGGTGGTCGCCGGAGTGGTGGGGGTGAGCAACCTGCTGCGCTGGTTTCTCACCCGCTGGGAGAAGGCCACCCTGGGGGTCTTGCTCGGTCTGCTGCTGGGCGCGGTGGTGGGCCTGTGGCCGTTCCAGCAAACGGTGGCCCCGGTGCCCGGGGAAACCGTGATCAAGGGCCGGCTGGTCACGGCCGAGACCCTTGCCCAGATCGCCCCAAAGGACTACCCCACGACGTTCTTCCGCCCTTCCCCCGCGCAGGTGGCCGGCGCCTCCGGTCTCGTTCTGGCGGGGGCTGCCATCACCCTGCTGGTGGCCCGCTTCGGCCGCGATGCACCTTCCGGCGACGACTGAGTCCCCGTCCCGAAGCCTCCCGGTCTCCACCCGAACGCCTGCCGTTCCCCAACGGCACCCTCCTACGCCTGCCAAACCACGGTTTGTGCCGCAGCCCCCCCGCGGGTCCTTCCCCGGTCGGATCGCCCGTGGAAAATGCCACTATTTTTGAGGTAAATAGCGGTGTGAGCGTATATAAACTCTGTTTGGGAAGCCGTCTGCTTCCCGGCTTCACGGGTTACCATGTGGTAATCAAACGCTCTGTCCAATTTACGAGACAGGCGTATTTTTCAGTAATATCGAAGGTTTTTTGCTTTTTGCCGCACCTTTTACCGGCTGTCACTGTTGACACCCAACGACCGCTTGGCATAAGGTTCGCGCCCGTCAAACGGGACCTCTCGCAGGAGGAACGTCGTGGACGAGATGTGGGTTCTGGATCACGCGTACGTCCTTGTCTTCTTCGCCGTGGGGTTCCTCGCGGCGGCCCTTCCCTTCGCCGTTGCCGCCCTCCTGGCTCCGCGCAGCCGCTGGAGCAAGACTGCAGTCACCTACGAGTGCGGCATGGAGCCCATCGGACCCGCCTGGATCCGCTATGGAGTTCTGTACTACCTCTACGCACTGATGTTCCTCGCTTTCGACGTAGACGTTCTCTACCTCTTTCCCGTGGCCCTGGCGTACCACGATGTACCCGGCTTCGGGGTGGCTCTGGAGGTGGTCCTGTTCGTCGCCATTCTTTCGCTCGCCATCGTCTACGCGTGGCGCAAGGGAGTGTTCACGTGGCCCCGAAGAATCCCGACGCAGTAGCGGCCGTGGCCGCCACCGGTGCCTGTTCCTCGTGCTGTGAACTGGAACGGGGCCCCGGGTACACCTACGAGGAGATCCCCGCTCGGCTGCACCACCCGGTCATCGACACGGTGCTGGCACACTGCCGGGCCAACTCCCTGTGGCCGATGACGTTCGGGCTCGCGTGCTGCGCCCTGGAGATGATGGCCATGGGCATGGCGCGGCTCGACGCGTCGCGTTACGGCGCCGAGGTGTTTCGCCCCTCGCCCCGGCAATGCGACTTGCTGATCGTCGCCGGCACGGTGAACAAGAAGATGGCCCCCGCGGTGATCACCCTCTACGAGCAGATGCCGTCGCCCAAGTACGT
>JARGFW010000293.1 GCA_029211085.1 Deferrisomatales bacterium
CTGTCAAACTTCGATGGTCCCCCGGCATAGCCGGGGGGTTTCTCAACGGACTAAAAAGCCCGGAACCCCTGCAGGTAGTCCCTTTTCGGTCAGACGAGGCGGGTCATGGTTGGACGCCGATTCGGCTCCCAGGTGGGTCCGGTGGGATTTTCATGAGCAACTGCATTTCACACGCCAATCCCTCAGCCTAGAGAATCGGCCATTTCACAGCGAAGTCGAGCCCCATTGGGCCCGCCCTCTGACTGTGCCGGGGAAAGACTGCGATTGCGTCTACTTCACCGACCCCGGCGCAATGCGAATCGAGTCACAGCCCCGGAAGGTCAATCTGTCCACCATCTGCCCCTCCAGGCAGGCGCTCGTATGGGCAGGTTCGATCCCCGTCTCCTGGGTGCGAAAATGCACCACTACGTCCCCCGTCCCGTCGCCATCGTGGTCCTCGAAGTGATCTCCTCCGTGGACCACGTCGTGTGCCGGTGCCGCACCCGCAGGACCGAAGAGAAGGCTTGAGAAGTCGATCGTACCCAAGTCAAAACAGGCATCGCCGAAGATGGCGACGGGGATGACGCCGTTGCTCCGCGTGTTGATGGTCGGGAGCACATCAATTCGGATCTCGACCTGTTCCAGGCGAAACCGGAGGTTGTCAAAAGCGATCTGCGGGTCGGGACCCACGTGGATCGCCAGTGCGATGTGAGTGATCCCCGGGCCCTGGAGCTGGAAGGTAAAGTTGCCGGGCTGCCCGGGTTGGGCCGTGCATGCGTCTCCGGTGGTCTGGAGATCTCCCACGTCGGGCCGGGTGGGGACGGTCGGCAGCTCATCTGCGAGACTCTGGTAGGACAGTTCATCCCGATCGATAACACGCCGATTCCCCGCCCCATCGAACGTATAGGCCACCAGTTCCACACGGTGGTCCCGAACCAGTTCTGGGTTGAAGTCCCCAAAATCCAGCATGGTCAGGGAGAAAGAGTTCACGCTCTTCCCGTTGAGGATGGCGAACGTATAGTCGTTCACCCCGTCCAGATCCCCGAACCCCTGGCCATAGATCGAACCGTCCTCCTCATGCCCGCCCGGATTTCCGAGGCAGCCATTGGGGACGCGCACGACCTCCTCTTGGGGCGCCGTGTATAGGGCGGTGGGGTTACTACCCTCCGCAACCACGACTACCCCCGCAACTGTTTCGTGACGTACGGAGATCTCCAGGTCCGGGTGCACCGCACCCGGGCCGAGGACGGAGGTTCCGGGTCGAAGCCCCTCGAAATCGACGGCCTCGTCACAAGACACCGCGGGCTCCTCCTCATCCGGGACATCCGGTCGCTCGCCCAGGATCAGGAGTTTGTTCTCGAAACAGACGTGACTGAACCGGACGTTGTTCCCTAAGACCGTTACCGGTCCCAGAAACTTGATGTTGGTGAACGAAGCATTGTTGCCCTGGACGACGACCGCGCCGGTGATCGTCGTCCAGCCGCCCTCTGCGCAGTCCCCACCCGTTTCGCCGGTGAGCTGTAACCCGTTGCCGTTCACGGTCAGGGTCTGGTCGTACACCCCTGCGGGCAGTTCGATGTGCACATCATTTTCGTCGATCACCGTCGCCAGCAACGGCTCTACCGGTTGTTCAAAGCGGAGGACTTGGATGCTGAGGCTTCCTGCTCCCGCCTGCACCTCAATCTCGACGACCTCCCCCGCAACCACATCGGTCAGTTCGATGGTGCCTGCGATCCCGTCCACCGAAACGACGACGGTGACATCCCCCGTCGGCAGGACCAACAGGAACAGCTGGCAGTCCGGCCCAGTCTGCACGTCCGCCGGGGCACCATCGATCTGCACCTGAACATCCGGGCAGGTATCCGCCACTGCCAAGGTCCGGGCTGCGGTCCCAGGTGCATCGGTCAAGTTGAGAACAAGGGAAGCACTTTGCGGGTTCGCCGTCCCCTCCCCGTCCCCGCCCCCGGAACCGCAAGAAACCAGCCCAAGCGCCAGCGCTGAGATTGCAAGGGACGACCATATCCGTTTCATGATTCACACCCTCCTTTGGTCCTATGTCCTGTTCCACCCGTCTAAATAAGCAAAAAGCCTGCCGCCATGCAATACAACCTCTGGCTTGGGAATCCCGCCTTGTCCACCCTCTAGCCGATCCGGACCGCGCACACTATTTTCTACATTTCTGCATAAAACTACCCCGGCAGAAGGAGACAGCAAGGCAGCAGGCCCGCTTCTGCCTTCGGTTTAGTGATGTCCCAGTTCGGGCAGGCAAGTCTGGACAGGCCACGCGATCCAATGTCACCTGAAAAGGTTGAGTTCAGACATGAATGCCCGGCCAGTGCCGGGCATTGCGCTATGGGGGGATTTCGGTTGGTGGTCGTAGAAGCGTCCCGAAAGTCAGTTGAACGTTTTCGCAACGACCAGATCGGTCATCAATGCGATTTCACAAAAGCACAGCTTGCGGCCGCCGAAGGAGTGCCAGAACCGGGGGATTTCGCCAGCCGGACCGATTCGGCCATGGAAACCGCTGTCCTCCCTTTTTGCGCTACCCGGATTGGTCAGCCTTCAAGATTTGCGAGTTCACAGACAGCTCCGACGTTAAGACAGGCGGAAAGGTGCCGATTTGGCACTTGTCCTGCGGGGCACTTACTGCTTAGTCATGGTTGAACGGGCTTTCTCACCGTCATCGAAAGTGAGCCTCTTCCCATCGTTGCCGAGTTGGCCCTTGGCGTCTATCGGCCCCATACGCGTCATGAGCTGAAGCTTCGTGATGCCGTTCCTGTCCAGTTCACAGCGGAAGGATTCGGTGCCAGCGGAGTGCCATTTGGTAGCGGTCAGCCGCTTCCCTATGAACGTGTTGCCGTCCAGGATGATCTGGATTTTTCCAGGATACGAACCGTACTGACTCCAGGGACCGTAGTTTTCGAACTCAGCATCCCAATTCCCCCGGATGTCCATCACCTCCTCGCCGTTGGGTAGGGTGACGAACTCCGCTGCCTGTGTGAGCCTGGCCGCACCGATCCAAGCAAACATCACCAGGGCACAGATCACCGATGCGGCAGTCTTCTTTGATTCCATACCGTTCATTTGGAGGCTCCTTTCCATTCAAACTAACGGGACAACACTGAGCGGAATCAGGAATTCAGCCTATCGGGGCGGGCCAAGGCGACCACTGCCTGATTCTGCAAGGCAGGAAGGCCCACCTTCGAGCCGCCGGACTGTCATGGAAGGTGCTTGGAGCCCGGGGCAGGCTCGGCATAAAGACATCTTCTGGTAGTGGACTCACTTCCTCGTCAACGTCGCCGAGATCAGCTAATTCCCCGCCGCATTGAAGGACTGGGCGACCAACTGGTTGGCGTCGGCGACCAGAGCCGCGCGACCGTCGTTCCACTTGGTAGTGAAGGTCACCGGGTCGTCGGTGATCTGTATGGACGCCTCCACGACGAGCCCGTTGGCGAGTTTTCCCTTGATCCATTCCCCGTTCTTGGAGATGTGGCTACAGCCCACCGTGCGGATGCCCAGGAACTCGTTCCCCTTCTGGGAGATCTTGACCACGTCCTTCTCCACCGTCTCCGTGCCGGAGCCCAACCCCCGCACGGTGACGACAGCGTCCCATTCGCCAGCGAGGTCGAACACCGCGTCGGGGCCGCCGCCGAGGGCGATGGACCAGGTTCCCAACAACAGCACAGCAGCCAGGACTACGATCCCCTTCATGGTTCCCTCCTTTTCGATGGTGCAAGGTCCATCCGCTCCAGGGGGCCGCTCTTGTCACTGTCCGAGAATATCTCATAGGGCCCGGCGGAGAGGGGTGGACAGTCCACTGCGAATTATTGCTCGACGAAGTGTCTATCTTCGTACTTCATCCCTGGAGAAAACATTGAAATAAATACAAGTTGTTCAGAGCCAGTTTGTCTGTTGGTGTGCGTCTTCCCAATAGGGTTGAAATGAATGCTACCTGGATGCATCTCGACCCACTTGCCATCGATAAACAATTCACCTCTACCTTTTATTACGTACATCGTCTCGTCGTGTTCTGAATGAAAATGTTGACCGAGGCCAGCCCCTTCTGTTGCTCGTATCAGAGATATGGTCGCATTGTCATTCTCAGCAATTTTTATTGCTTGTGACTTCTTGCCTTCTGGCAGGGGGTTGTCTTCCAATAGTTTATCAATATTTGAAAGAAGTTGTTTCCGTTTTTCCATTTTAACTGAGTTGGACATCTTGACTCCCCGTGAATCACCTTCATAAGAGACATCCAGTTTTTTTGCTCTCTTGCGGTAAACACAAGTGAAATCATTTTTTACTGCCCTAAATTTAATGGTAGGTACAGAGTCTTCAATAAAATCAGCTACAATTTCATGTTCTTCATGTCCGCTGTCCAAGCGATCAACCATGAGTGTAACTCGTGCTTTTAACTTTTCCGTGTCTATCTCGTGGATGACTACTGTTCCTCGATCATAACTCATGCCTGGCCACACTCCGCTCCATTCTCCTATTAGATCTTTGTATTCTTCATCAGACGATCCAGCGACCTGAGGCGTTGCCATAGTGATAATGGCTGCCGAAGCTAGAACTAAAACACAAACAATAGTTGAGTTGATAGCTCTAAGCATGATCTTCCCTCCATAACTAGGGGCAATTGCCCGGCGCATCCATGCAGTTCATCCTTTAGACAGCATTCAACAACGTAGAAGCTTCCCTAGGTGCGCTTGCACAAGTGTGGAGGCCCACGCCTGCGCAACCTGGAACCACAAACGCCATGAGCCGGCGATCTGTCCCCGACGCCCGTGCCCTCTCAGGGCCGCACGACCACTGGACGACGCCGTGGGGCGGGGCAAAGAGCCTTGTCCGTTTCGATCAAAGTGATCAGGGGATGGGAAGAAAAGTGGGGCGGGGAAAGGAGGGATGTGCAGCCCCGGAAAGGAATGGCTACCAAAGGCAGTCGGAGAGACATAAGATCCTCTCTTACCCCTTTGGATTGAGAGGATATCCACCACGATAGGAAAAAACCACCCGGCTCGGCGGTTGTCAAGGTGTTGGGTGCAAATTTGAACGCCGCCGAGATGAGTCATCGCAGAAGGGTTCAGTCGACTTCTGCTTCAACGCCTCCACGTCCCCCCATCGAAGAACTCGGTGGTTCGGAACATGTTGCCCAACACACCGAAGGCTTCATAGATCGCTGGGCAGCCGATGTAGCTGTCAGGCGCTTATGCAACCCGACGTCGCCACAAAACGTTCCCATCTGACACAAAAGGCCAGCGATCTGCTGGCCTTTTCCTATACGGGGATATTTGTCGGTCGTGCGCGCAGGGCCGGATTTCATAATCCTATGAGTCACATACCTCCGGCAAAGCCGGAGGCTTGATATTGGGGGCCCCTCGAAGGGG
>JARGFW010000295.1 GCA_029211085.1 Deferrisomatales bacterium
AACGCCGCACGCCGCGCCCAGGACCGCGGCGGCATCACGATCACTCGCCATCAGGGCTACCTGGGGGTGATGGTGGACGATTTGGTGACCCAGGGGGTCCGGGAGCCCTACCGGATGTTCACCAGCAGGGCCGAGTACCGCCTCCTGCTCCGCGAAGACAACGCAGACCTGCGCCTTTCGCCCCTGGCCTCGGAGCTCGGATGCCTCCCCCCCGAGGCGGCGGCCCGGTTTCACAGGAGACAACGGGACCTCCGCACCCTCATGGCGTTTCTGGAAGAGACCCGTCTGGCCCCGTCCCCCGCAGCCGACCGCTGGCTGCGCAGCCACGGGGGAACGCCCCTGCACCAGAGTCGCACCCTGGCCCACCTCCTCAAGCGCCCCGAGATCACCATCGCCGGCCTCAAGGAGGTGGTCGCCGGGTGGCCCGAGGCGACTCTCCGGGAGGAAGAGACCGCTGAGGTCGAGATCACGTACTCCGGCTACGTGCAACGCGACCAGGAGAGCCTGGCGCGCACCCGCCGCATCGAGGAGACACCCCTGCCGGCGGATATGGATTACACCGCCGTTCCAGGGCTGCCGGTCGAGTTGCAGCAACTTCTCACCAGCGCCCGACCCCTCTCCCTTGGGCAAGCGCTGCGACTCCCGGGGATGCGCCCCAGCGCGGCGCCTGTCCTTCAGGTGCACCTCAAGAAGCTGGGGTACAACCCATGACCGAAGACCCCTGGGCCCCACTGGCAGCCCTCCATGCTCAGTTGCCGCGGGGGGAACTGGACCGCTACGTCGATGAACTGGAGCGCTGGAACCGCACCATTCGCCTGGTGGGTCCGCGGGATCGTGACGGAATCCGGCTACAAGTGATCGACGCGGTGCTCCCGTTCCTCCACCTGCCCCCGCGGTTCCCGCTGCTCGACATCGGCAGCGGCGCCGGCCTCCCGGGCATTCCTCTGGCGCTACTCCATCCCCAGGGCGCCATCCTCTGCATGGAGCCCCGGATCAAGCGTGTCGCGTTCCTCCGCCATGCCTGCCGGGTTCTGGCTCTGAACAACGTGCGCGTGATCGCGGAGCGCACCTCGGGGGCGCTGCTGGCAGATCCGTCCCTCGCGCACGGTGTACTCACCGCCACGGCCCGCGCGGTGGCAGACGTGCCCTCCCTGCTGGATGCCGCGGCGCCTTTTCTGGCCCCTGGGGGCCGCGTGGTCCTTCCCCGGGGGGGGGAAGACAAGAGCCCTCCGCCACCCGGTTGGGAGCGCAGCCGGTGCCTGCCCTATGTGGCGCCAAAACCCCTGGGATCCCGGTCAGTTCAGGAGTTCCGACGATCCTGACCAGGGCCGGTGTTTCACGTGAAACATGCCCTCGTACGACCCGGCGTTCCCCTGGCCGGAACACCCGTGCTATCTTGTCGCCTGCCGCACCGAGATCAGCGCCAGTTCCGCCCCTGCCTTCGAGCCCCGGCCCGGCATCCCCACACTCCCTTCGGTGGCGGTGTACCGCCCGCACCCCTGCCCGTTCCCAGGAGTTCGCATGTCTCGCATCCTCTCGGTGGCCAACCAAAAGGGTGGGGTCGGCAAGACCACCACCGCCGTGAACCTGGCCGCTTCCCTCGCCGACGCCGGCCGCCGGGTCCTGCTGGTGGACATCGATCCCCAGGCAAACGCCTCCGCGGGCCTCGGCGTGCGGCCCCAGAACGGTGCGCGCACCACCTACGACGCCCTTGCCGGCTTGGCCCCCATCCGCGATCTGGTGGTGGCCACCCAGCTCGAGAACCTCTCCCTGGTTCCGGCGAGCCGACACCTCGCCGGGGCCGAGGTGGAACTGGTGTCTGCCGAACGCCGCGAGTTCCGCCTGCGCGAGGCCCTGCGCGTCTCCTCGGCGGAGTACGACTACGTGCTGCTCGACTGCCCGCCCAGCCTCGGCCTGCTCACCATCAACGCGCTGGTCGCCTCGGACGCGGTGATCATCCCGTTGCAGTGCGAGTACTACGCCCTGGAAGGGCTGGGGCAGTTGCTGCACACCATCCGCACGGTCAAGCGCAGCTTCAACCCCTCCCTGGATATCCAAGGCATCGCTCTCACCATGTTCGACACCCGCAACAACCTCAGCCACCAGGTAGCCGAGGAGGTGAAGCGCCACTTCCAGGGAAAAGTGTTCCAGTCGGTGATTCCCCGCAACGTCCGACTCAGCGAGGCACCCAGTCACGGCCAGCCCGTTCTGCTCTACGATCCCCGCAGCGCAGGGGCCCAGGGCTATCTCAATCTGGCACGCGAACTCCTCGCCTGACCGCCTCCTTCGCCCACACCGGAGAATTTCCATGACCGTCGCGCCAACCCCAGGGAAACCCCGAACCGCCCTCGGCATGGGCCTTGACGCCCTGCTCCCAGACCGCCTGGAGGGCCAGTACTTCCTGTGCGCTGTGGAAGACATCCGCCCCAGCCCGCACCAGCCCCGTCAAGAGTTTCCCGACGAGGCGATTCAGGAGCTGGCCGACAGCATCCGGGAGAAGGGACTGATCCAGCCCGTGATCCTGCGCCGCGGGCAAGACGGGCGCTACGAACTCATCGCCGGCGAACGGCGCTGGCGCGCGGCCCAACGCGCAGGCCTCACCGAACTCCCCGCGGTGCTCAGGGACGCCGACGAGGAGGATGTTCTGGAGTTGGCGCTGATCGAGAACCTCCAGCGCGAAGACCTCAACCCCCTGGACCAGGCCGAGGCGTTCCACCAACTGCTGGACAAGATGGGGCTCACCCAGGAAGAGGTGGCCCAGCGCATCGGCAAGTCCCGGGTGGCGGTCGCCAACACCGTGCGGCTGCTGTCCCTGCCCCCGGCGGCCCTCAAGGCCCTGCGCACCGGCACCATCACCGCCGGTCACGCCCGGGCGATCCTGGCCGTCGGGGACGAGCCGGAGCAGCTCTGGCTCCTAAACGAGATCCACAGCAAGGGCCTCTCCGTCCGTCAGGCGGAGGTGATCGCCCGCACCGCGTCCAAACCGAAGCCGCCCAAGCCCCCACCCCGGGACCCCAACCTCACCGCCCTGGAGCAGCGCCTCACCCGCACCTTCGGCACCCGGGTCGCTCTCAAGCCTGGCGCCAAGACCAACTCCGGCAGCATCACCATCCAGTATCGCAATCTCGATGACCTGGACCGCATCCTTGGGATCGTGGAGGGAACGGGCGCAGAATGAGCGGTGGTGAATGCGTCGCAAGTGGTTGTTATTATTTGTGTTAATTGTTTTTCGTGGGTGTTTTTGGCGCTTTGTGCCGAGAAACCTCCGCACCCCGGATCCCACACCGCCCCACCCTTCTCGGCGGGTTCCAAACGGGTCTCCGGTCTGCTTGCGGCACGCTGGAAAAATCTCGCCATTCCTCCGGAAACGCGTTTGATTCCCCTTTGTTCTTCATGTATGATCGCGCGCGCTTTGCCCCTAGGGATCAGGGAGGAGTTCTGTTTTGATCAATATTAACGTTACTCTCGTCTTACAGCTCATCAACTTCCTGTTGTTGATGTTTCTGCTCAATCGCCTGCTGTTCCGCCCCCTCGTCCGTCTCTTGGACGAGCGCTCTGCCCGCACCGAGGGCCGCCAGGCCGAGGCCGAGCGCGCCGAGGCCGAGGCGGAGGCCATGCTCGCCGACTATGAGGGCAAGATCCGCGACGCCCGCGGTGCCGCCGACGCGGCCCGCAGCGAGGTGCTGCGCAAGGCCGACACCGAGCGGCAGGGTGTGTTGGCCCAGGCCACCGAGGAAGCGGCCAAGACCGTGGCGGAAATTCGCGCCCGGGTGCGGGGCGAAACCGAGCAGGCCCGTCAGGCCCTGCGGATCCAGGCCGATCAACTCGCCGCCGCCGCTGCTGCCCGCATCCTGGGGAGGACCGTCTGATGGCCCACCGCTTTCCCGGCAAGACCGCCCTTACCACCGCCTGCCTCCTGGCCCTGCCCGCCCTGGCGGCGGCCTCCGCCGGCGGCTCGGGCCGCGATCCCTGGACCGACCTGGGCCTGAAGTTCGTCAACTTCGCTATCCTGGCCGGGGGCCTGTTCTACTTCCTGCGCAAGCCGGTGCGCCAGGCCCTGGCCGACCGCCACGAGAACGTGCGCAAGGCCCTGGAGGACGCCCGCAAGGCCAAGGAGGACGCCCAGGCCAAGGTTCGCGAGTACGGCCAGCGGGTGGCCAACCTGGAACAGGAGATCAGCACCATCCGTGACCAGGTACAGGCAGAGGCCGAGCGCCAGAAGAACCAGATCGTCGCCGAGGCTCAGACCGCCGCCGACTCCATCCGCCGGCAGGCCGCAGCGGCCGGAACCAACGAGGTCAAACGCGCCCAGGACGCACTGCGCGGCGAAGTGGTCGAGCTGGCCATGCAACTCGCCCAGGAGCTCCTTGCCAAAGGCTACACCGCCCAGGACCAGAAGAAGGCCGTCCAGCAGACCATCGAAAACGTCGAGGGGATCCATTGATCAGCACGCGCGTCGCCCAACGCTACACCCGGGCCCTCTTCGAGCTCGCCGAGGACGCCGGACAACTCGTCGAGGTAGGCAGTGACCTGCAGGAACTCAGCCGCGTCATCCAGACCGACGAGTCCCTGCGCACCGCGCTGCTCAGCCCCCTGCTCACCCGCTCGGCCCGCGGACAGGTGATGGCCGCCCTGCTCGACACGGCCCAGCCCCTGCCGCTGGTGGCCCGCTTCCTGGTGGTGCTGCTCGATGCCCGCAAGCTGTCCTGCCTGCCGGACATCGTCACCGAGTACCAGCGCCGCGCCGACGAGCGCAGCGGGCGTGTCCACGGCGAAGCCGTCTCCGCCCTGCCCCTGGCCGACGCGGACGTGGCGGACCTGGCCAAGGCGCTCTCCAGCGCCCTTCAAAAAGAAGTCCTTTTGGCTCCCCGTCAGGACCCCGCCGTGCTCGGCGGTGTGGTTGCCCAGGTGGGCAACCTGGTCTTCGACGGCAGCCTCCGCACCCAGCTTCAGCGGATGAAAGATAATCTGATCAAGGGGTGACCTAACCATGCAGATCCGCGCCGAAGAAATCACTTCCATCATCAAGTCGAAGATCCAGGACTTCGAGGTCCAGCTCGACGTCGCCGAAACCGGCGTCGTGCTCAACGTGGGTGACGGCATCGCCCGCGTCCACGGCCTCGAAAAGTGCATGGCCGGCGAGCTCCTGGAGTTCCCGGGCGGCGTCATGGGCATGGCCCTGAACCTGGAAGAGGACAACGTGGGCGTCGCCCTGCTCGGCGAGTCCGGCGATATCAAGGAAGGTGCCATCGTCAAGCGCACCGGCAACATCGTGTCCGTGCCGGTGGGAGAAGCCCTGCTCGGTCGCGTGGTCGACCCCCTGGGCAATCCGGTAGATGGCCTGGGCGAGATC
>JARGFW010000296.1:0-2249 GCA_029211085.1 Deferrisomatales bacterium
AGAAGGTCAACGTCAACGGCTCGGGCATCGGGCTGGGCCACCCGGTGGGCTGCACCGGCCTGCGCATCGTGGTGAGCCTGATGCACGAGATGCGTCGCCGCGAGGATCGCTACGGTATCGCCACCCTGTGCGTGGGCGGCGGCATGGGTATGGCGACGTTGCTGGAACTGGAGACATAGGCAGGAGAGGAAGCCCAGGAGCAGAAGAACGTGTTTCGGGCAGGATTTCACGGATTTCACGGATCCAAAGACGGAAACCCAGACCCATGCTCGACGTTGTTTTGGCTCTTCCATCCGTGCAACCCCGTCCAAGAACAGTCTTTGACCTGCCCTTTCTCTGAAGGGGCCTAACGGTGGGAAGAACCACCCGCTCCAGCAACCGAGGAGGAATCGAGATGGAGATCAGGAACGTCGGCGTCGCCGGTTGCGGTCTGATGGGCGGAGGCATCGCCCAGGTGTGTGCCCAGGCGGGCTACCGGGTGATGGTGCTGGAGATGGAGCAGCGCTTCCTGGACAAGGGGCTCGGGGCCATCGCGAAGAACCTCGCCCGGGCGGTGGCGAAGGGCAAGCTGCCGCAGGCCGAGATGGACGCGGTGCTGGGGCGCATCACCGGCACCACGGTGGTGGTCGACCTCAGGGACAGCGACCTCGTCATCGAGGCGATCATCGAGAACCCCCAGGCCAAGACCGACCTGTTCGGTGCCCTGGACGGGGTGTGTCCCGCGCACACCGTATTCGCCTCCAACACCTCGTCGATCCCGATCATCGAGATCGCTGCGGCCACGCAACGCCCCGACCGCTTCGTGGGGCTGCACTTCTTCAATCCGGTGCCGGTGATGCAGTTGGTGGAGGTGATCCGCACCATCCAGTCCAGCGACGCGTCCGTCGCCAACGCCACCGCGTTCGCCCAGTCCCTGGGGAAGAAGACCATCCAGGCCAAGGACCGCGCGGGGTTCGTCGTCAACTTCCTGCTCGTGCCGTACCTCTATGAGGCGATTCGCATGCTCGAGACGGGCATGGCCAGCAGGGAAGACATCGACACCGGCATGGTGCTCGGCTGCAACTACCCCATGGGACCCCTCACGTTGGCCGATTACGTGGGGCTCGACACCCTGTGTGCCATCGGCGACATCTTCTTCGAGGCGTTTCGCGAGGCCCGCTACGCCGCCCCCCTGTTGCTGCGCCAGATGGTCGCGGCCGGCCTCTACGGCCGCAAGAGCGGCAAGGGCTTCTACGACTACGGCTAGGCATCCCGGGCAATAAAAAAACTTCTCAAGGTTTGAAACGTCCCGGCCGAAAACTCATCTCATAGACTGAGGGGCTCCTCCTCCTCTCTCTTCCTCCTCCTTTCGTGAAGCAGGCCGCCATCGGGGCGGCCTGTTTCACGTTACGGGTCCGACCTCTCCCGTTCCAACAGCGCCCTCTTCAGGGCCAGTTCCGGGCCCTCCTGCCAGGCACCGCTGAACCCTCCCAGTCCCCCCTTGGCGATCACCCGGTGGCACGGTACCAGGATCGGCAGGGGGTTGCGCCGGCAGGCGCCCCCCACGGCCCGTGCGCTGGTGCCGAGTGTTGCCGCCAGTTCCCCGTAGGTGCGGGTCTCCCCCGGGGGGATCGCCAGCAGCGCGTCCCACACCCGGTGCTGGAACGGGGTCGCATCCGGGGGGCGGCGCAGGGGGACATCGAAGGTGCGGCGCGTGCCGGCCAGGTACTCCCGGATCTGGCGGGCGGCACGGCGCAGCACCGGACCCTGCGGCTCCCGCGGCGACTCGCCGTGGGCGTGCAGTTCCACGGCCACCACTGCGCCGTCTGCGGCCTCCAACGCCATCTCACCGATCACGGTGTGCAGCACGCAGCGTTCCGTGTCCATCTTTGCATCTCCTGTTTCCACCCCCGGGTCGACCGCCGGTTCCGCTTCCCGGACGCCACCGCAGTGGACGCCACCGCAGTTGCCAAACGCGAGGGTCCGGCTACACTCTGTGTTCCTTACCCGAAAGGTCCCTTTCGCGAAACCCCTGAGTGAGACATCTGCCGGCCACGGCAGGTGCCGGAGGACGTGAACCCATGGAGATGGCGACGGTCGTGCAGTTGGTGGACCACGTGCAGTATGCGGCGGATGCCGTAGTGAGCAAGACCCTGGTGGACCAGAAGACCGGTACCCTGACCCTGTTTGCCTTCGATGCGGGCCAGGGTCTGAGTGAACACACCGCGCCGTTCGATGCGGTGGTGCAGGTGCTGGATGGTGAGGCCGAG
>JARGFW010000296.1:2349-5351 GCA_029211085.1 Deferrisomatales bacterium
TGGACTGATGGAGTTGGCATGAACCGACAGGAAGCCCTGGGGGCCTACCGCCAGATGCGTCTGGCACGGTCCTTCGAACTCAAGGTGGCCGAGCTGTACCAGAAGGGGCGCATGGGTGGGTTCTGCCACCTCTATACCGGTGAAGAGGCCGTGGCCGCCGGCGCCTTGTGGCCGTTGCGCAAAGACGACTATGTGCTCGGCAGCTACCGCGACCACGTCTATCTCCTGTTGCGCGGAACCGATCCGGGGGTGGTGATGGCCGAGCTCTACGGCCATTCCGATGGCTGCTGCAAGGGGCTGGGCGGGTCCATGCACCTGTGTGACCGGGAGGCCAACTTTCTCGGCGGCTACGCCATCGTCGCGGGGGAGTGCCCCATCGCGGTGGGCCTGGGGCGGGCGATCCGCTACCGGCAGACCGACCAGGTGGTGATGTGTTTCTTCGGCGACGGTGCCACCAACCAGGGCGCCTACCACGAGGCGCTCAACATGGCAGGACTGTGGCAGTTGCCGATCGTGTTCGTCTGCGAGAACAACCAGTACGCCATCGGCACCAGCCTGCAGCGTTCCAGTGCCGAGCCGGACCTGGCCAAGAAGGCGTCCGGTTACGGCATGGAGACCCACCGGGTGGACGGCATGGACTTCTTCAAAATGGTCGCCGTGACCGAACGTGCGGTGGAGCGGGCCCGGCGCGGGAAGGGGCCGTCGTTCGTGGAGGCGCGCTGTTACCGTTACCGGGGCCACTCCATGAGCGACCCTGCCAAGTACCGCTCCAAGGAGGAGGTGGCGTTCTGGAAGGAGCGCGACGTGTTGGTGAAGATCAAGGCTCAAATCCAGCACGACTTCGAGGTGCCCGACGGCGAGTTCGAGGAGATCGACGGGACGGTGCGGGGGGACGTGGAGAGGGCGGTGCAGATGGCCGAGGCCGGACGCGAGCTGACCCTGGACGAGGCGCGCCCCTACGTCAGTCAGGCAGGGTGCTGAGATGGCGGAGATCACCTACCGCGAGGCCCTCAACCGCGCGCTGTCCGAGGAGATGGAGCGGGACCCGGAGATCCTCCTGCTGGGGGAGGACGTCGCCGAGTACGGCGGGTCGTTCAAGGTCACCCAGGGGCTGTTGGAGCGGTTCGGTGCCGAGCGGGTGTTCGACACCCCCATCTCCGAGTCCGGAATCGTCGGCACCGCCGTCGGCATGGCCCTGGCGGGGCTGCGACCCGTCGCGGAGCTGATGACCGTGAACTTCGCCTTGGTGGCGTTCGACCAGATCGTCAACCATCTGGCCAAGATGTACTTCATGTTCGGGGGCCAGTGTCCCATGCCGGTGACGATCCGCGCTCCCGGCGGCGGCGGCCACCAGCTGGGGGCCCAGCATTCCCACAGCCTGGAGGCGATCTTCAGCCACTTCCCGGGGCTGAAGGTGGTCTGCGCCTCCACCCCGGCCAACGCGAAGAGCTTACTGCAGGCCAGTATCCGCGACGACGATCCGGTGATCTTTCTGGAGCACGAGGGGCTCTACAACGCCAAAGGCGAGGTGCCCGAGAATCAGCCGCCGGTGCAGCTCGGCCGCGCCGAGATCGTGCGACCGGGCAGGGATCTCACGGTGATCGGCTATGGGCGCATGGCGGTGCTGGCAGGAGAGGCCGCCGCTGAGTTGGCCGCAGAGGGGTTCTCCGTCGAGGTCATCGACTTGCTGACCCTCCGGCCCTGGGACAAAGCCACGGTGGCGGCATCGGTGGCGCGTACCCACCGGGCCGTGGTGGTGGAAGAGTGCTGGCCCCAGTGCGGCATCGGCGCCGAGGTGGTGGCGACCCTCTGTGACCGGGTGTTCTTCGAACTGGAGGCCCCTATCGCCCGGGTGTCCGGGGAGGAGTTGCCCGCCCCCTACGCCCGGGAGCTGGAACAGGCGTGCATCCCCGACGTGCCCAAGATCGTGGCTGTCGCGAAACGAGTGTTGCTGACGTAACGCGGGGCAGGGCACCTTCGGTCTTTCCGCCATGAAGCTCATGTAGGCCATGCAGCAGGGCTTTGAGACTTTGGTTCTTGGTTCTCCCCTTCACGCTCTTCATGGGCTTCACGGTGAAACCAGACCTTGCCTTTTCCCCCGGTTCCAGAGGACTCCCCCCATGCCCGCTGACGTCACCATGCCCAAGCTCACCGACAGTATGGAGGAGGGCCGCATCGTCGCCTGGCAGGTGGCGGTCGGCGACCCGGTCCACGAGGGAGACGTGCTCGCCGAGATCGAGACCGACAAGGCGGTGATGGAACTGGAGAGCTTTTGGGAAGGTACCGTGGTGGAGCTTCTGTGCGGGGACGGAGACGTGGTGGCCGTGGGGGAGGTGCTGGCACGGGTCGGCGAGGGCGGTGCCGGGCTGGCCGCCACGCGGGAAGAGGGTGCAGCAACGGAGCCCGAACGGGCGACAACGGAGGTCCAGGGGCAGCAGCCCGCAGAGCTCAACGAGCCGGAAGAGCCGGAACAAAAGGGGAGAACCGAGCCTTCGGCACAGGCGACGAGGCCATCGGCCGGCGTCCCGATCCCCGGCGGCCATCCCCTGTCCGAGCGGGGTGGCGTCTCCTCTCCGCGACCCCAACCGCCACTGCGGCGACCGCCGCCTGCGCCGGAAACGGGTATCCGGGCGACCGCCCCCGGGGCCGGGGTTCGTGCAAGTCCCCGGGCACGGCGCCGGGCGCTGGAGCTGGGGGTAGCTCTCGCTGAGGTGACCCCCACCGGCGGGGACGGCCAGGTGACGGTGGAGGACGTGGAGGCGGCCGCCGGGGCCGGCCGGTCGGGTCCCGCCGCTTCCCTCGCCCCAGCGCAGCCGGCGACCCCGCCCGACCGGGCCGACGAGGAACTGCCCCCGGTGACCTTCACCGCCGAGGAGGCCGAGGTCGAGGAGGTCAGTTTCTACCAGAAGGCGGTCATCCGCCGGGTGGTGGCGAGCAAACACGTGATCCCTTGTATGTTCAGCCGCGTGGTACCGTCTCAGTGTCTTGGGGCGTGGCAGACC
>JARGFW010000025.1 GCA_029211085.1 Deferrisomatales bacterium
CAGTGGACGGCATGCGTCGGAATCGGTGGTCGGCTTGGACCGGTACACGCACCCAAGGCCAGATCCCAGGGCAACGCGCGCTGGGATTTCCTCGGAGGTCAGCCCTAGGGCGGTTTGACAGCCGGCTGGCTCCAAGTACGGTGCTCCAACAGAGTGGATTCCAAAGCGGAGGTGGAGAGATGGGATCAGGAGCGAAGAGGCGGGTCGGAATCGCGGCGTTGACGGGGGTGGCCCTGGGAGTTCTGGCGGGCGGAGCGGTTCACGCTGCGGACCGTGCCGCGGTAACCGGGGTGGTGATGCCCGAGGGGTACCGAGAGTGGGTGGCGGTGGCGCCTAGCCACCGCACTGACAAGGGGCACATCCGCATGATGCTCGCCAACCCCAAGATGGTGAACGCCTACCGGGCCGGCACGTTGCCGTTCCCGGACGGTTCGGTCATCGCCAAGTTGGTGTACGAGGCGGTGAAGAGCCCCACCTGGGATGGGGCGGTGGTGCCTGGCGAGCCGGTGATCATCGAGTTCATGGTAAAGGACAGCGCCCGCTTCCCTCAGAACAAGGGCTGGGGGTTCGGGCGGTTCGCCCCGGACGGCACACCCCGCGGCGACGAAGCCCTGTACCAGACCTGTTTTCCCTGCCATCAGGCCCAGGTGTCGGACACGGACTACATCTTCACGCACTGGGCGCCCTGACCACCCGGGCCCGTCGCCTTCGCCGGGCGGGAACCTACCCCGTCTTCCCCTGGGGCAGGTTCCGGCGGGTGTAGCGTACCAGCGCCGCGGTCAGTTCCCGGATCGGACCTGCCTGCAGATCCCAGTGGTGCCAGTATAGGTGGGTGGGCAGCGAGCGCTCCGGTGCGAGGTCCGTCACCTGTCCGGAATCGAGGAGCGCTCCTGACTGGAGATGGGGCAGCAGTCCGTATCCGAGACCGCCCACGATGGCATCGACGAAACCGTGTGACGACGGAATGAAGTGGTGGGGGAACGGTGGGCAAGGGGTGCCGTAGAGACCCTCCAGGAAGCGGTTGTGGATGCGGTCCTTGGGGCTGTACACCACCGCCGGCGCCTGCCGCACCGCCGCCTCATGGAAGCCGTTGGAAAACCAGCGCTGGACGAAACCGGGGCTGGCCACACAGCGGTAGTCCACCCGGCCCAGATAGACGACCGAACACCCCTGCAAAGCCTCGTTGCGGGTGCTGATGCACCCCAGCACCTCGCCCAGTTTGAGCAGTTTGTGGGTCTCCTCCTGGTCGTCCACCGCGAAGTGCAGCAGGTAGCCGCGCTCACGGGCCAGATCGGCGATGGCGGGGGTGAACCAGGTGGCGATGGTGTCTTCGTTGACCCCGATGGATAGGGTGAGCAGTCCGTCCCGGGGCCCCGGTTGCAGGTCGTCCTCCAGGTCACGCTCCAGCT
Organism: Deferrisomatales bacterium; assembly: GCA_029211085.1. Lineage (GTDB taxonomy): Bacteria > Desulfobacterota > Deferrisomatia > Deferrisomatales > JARGFW01 > JARGFW01. The sequence continues at coordinate 1,410 of JARGFW010000025.1, forward strand.
GGGTCACCCTGCGGTAGTGGGCGATGAGACGGTTTCCGATGCGGGTGGGTCGCGGGGGGGGCCCGCGCACCACGAGGGGCACTCCGAGTTGACGCTCCAGCTGTCGCACCCGCTGGGAGATGGCGGACTGGGTGAGGTGGAGCACCCGCGCGGCCCGGTCGAACCCTCCTTCCTGGCAGACCATCGCCAGGGCTTCGATCAGTTTGTAGTCGAGCATGGCTAATGATTAGCAGAATTGATTCAGCTTCACAATAATGAATTTCCGTTCCTCAGTACTCCCCCCTATGCTTCTCCCTCGGGACGCTGGTTGTCCCGCGCCGGTTCAGTGCACGGGCCTGCGTGCCCGAGAGGAGGGAAGTCGTGAGTCACATGGAAGCGGAGTTTCAGTTGCAGCAGTTTCTGCGGTCCTTGCCGCAGAGAGAGGCTGCGGAGCCGGCCTCAAGAGCGGCCAGGGGCGGGGTGGTTCGGGTCGCGGCGGGATGGGGGCTGATCCCGTTGTGGAGTCTCGTGCGGTGGTGCACCGTGGCGACAGGGCTGACCGGGGGACTCAGCCGCGCCGGAACACTCCGAACGCGATGCGGGTGAAGCCGGGCGGGGCGGTGTCCAGTTCGTCGGATTCCCCCACGAACAGGTATGCGCCCCGGGGCAGGATGGCGCGGAAGCGCCCCAGGAGCTCTTGTTGGGCCGGTTCGTCGAAGTACATCAGCACGTTGCGGCAGAAGATGACGTCGAACTGGTCCTTGAGGGGATCGGCGTTGGATTGCAGATTGAAGCGGCGGAAGCGGATCCGGCGGCGGATCTCCGGGCTGATGCGCAGGTGGCCCGGGGGGGTTTCGGCGTCGCGCACCAGGTACTTGAGGTGCCACTCCTGGGGAATCTGCTGCAGGCGGTCCTCCGGGTAGGAACCGTTCCTGGCGGTGCGCAGCACCCGCCGGTTGATGTCGGTGGCCAGGATCTGGAAGTCGTACCACTCGGCGTTCTCCACCGCTTCTTGGAACGCGATCGCCACCGAGTAGGGTTCTTCCCCGCTGGAGCAGCCCGCGCTCCACACCCGCACCCGGTCGCTGCCCTCCGCTTCCTTGCGGGCCACGATCTCGGGAAACACCTCGGCGCTGAGCGCGGCGAACTGGCTCTCCTCCCGGAAGAAGTAGGTGTAGTTGATGGTCACCGCGTCGAGCAGCGCTGGAATCTCGTCGCGGCCCCTGTTGCCCCGCATGCGTTCCCGGTAGGCCCAGAACGAGTCGAGACCCAGGTTGCGCACCCTGCGCCCCACCCGAGACTCCAACATGCCCCGTTCCCGCTCGCCCAGGAGGATTCCCGAGTGGCGGTACACCAGGTCGGTAAAGAACGCGAAGAGGGTGTCGTCGAAGGTGTCGGTCATTGGTTCGCGAGTCGCACGGGAAGACGGTCGACGATTTCAGAGACTACCTGATTCACTCCCGGGCGGCTATCTTCCGATCGCTGGTTTCACGGTTGACCCGTACCGCACCGGTCTCCACGGCACCTGCCTCGGCTTGGGTGTAGGGGGCTAGCCGGGTCCCGGCGCCAGTTCCAGTGCCCGTTCTTCCAAGCGCTTGATCTCATCCCGACACCGAGCCGCCTCTTCGAACTCCAGGGCGGCGGCGGCCGCCACCATGCGCTGGCGCAGCCGGGAGACCTCCTTCTGCAACTCGGCCTGGCTGCGGTACGCGGTTTCGTCCTCTGCGGCCAGGGGCACGGTGACGTAGTCCATCTCATAGACGGAGTGGAGCACGTCGTCGAGTTGCTTGGTGATGCTCTCGGGGGTGATGCCGTGCTCGAGGTTGTAGGCCAGTTGTACTTGCCGGCGTCGGGCGCACTCTGCCACCGCGCGGCGGATCGATCCGGTTTCCTGATCGGCGTATAGGATCACCGTGCCGCCCACGTTGCGCGCGGCGCGGCCGGAGGTCTGGATGAGGCTGGTCTCACTGCGCAGAAACCCCTCCTTGTCGGCGTCCAGGATCGCCACCAGGCTCACCTCAGGGATGTCGAGGCCCTCCCGCAGCAGGTTGATTCCGATCAGCACGTCGTGGGTGCCCTGACGCAGTTCGCGGATGATCTTCACCCGCTCCAGGGTGTCGATGTCGGAGTGCAGGTAGCAGGTTCTTACCCCCAACTCGGCGTAGTAGCGGGTGAGATCCTCGGACATGCGCTTGGTCAGCGTGGTGACCAGCACCCGCTCCCCGCGTTCCACCCGCACCCGGATCTCCTCCAGCAGGTCGTCCACCTGGGAGACGGCCGGGCGAATCTCCATGGGTGGATCCACCAGCCCGGTGGGGCGAATGATCTGCTCCACCACCTCTCCGCCCGATTTTTCCAACTCGTAGCGAGCCGGGGTGGCGGAGACGAAGAGCACCTGGTTGACGCGTGTCTCGAACTCGTCGAAGCGCAGGGGGCGGTTGTCCAGGGCGCTGGGCAGGCGGAACCCGAACTCCACCAGGGTTTCCTTGCGGGAGCGGTCGCCCCGGTACATCCCCCCCACCTGGGGGATGGAGACGTGGCTCTCGTCCACCACCAGCAGGAAATCGTCGGGGAAGTAGTCCAGCAGGGTCGGAGGTGGTTCCCCCGGCGCGGTGCCGGTGAGGTGGCGGGAGTAGTTCTCGATACCGGTGCAGAACCCCATCTCTTCAAGCATCTCGATGTCGAACAGAGTGCGCTGTTCCAACCGCTGGGCTTCCACCAGGCGATGGTTCGTCCGCAGTTCCGTGAGGCGGTACTGGAGTTCGTCCTGGATGGTTCTGATGGCGCGATCCAACACCGCTTTGGGGGTGACGTAGTGGGATGCCGGCGGCACCAGCACCTTGGGCAGGATTCCGAGGCGTTTGCCCCGCAGGGGGTCCACCAGGGTGAGTTGCTCGATCTCGTCGCCGAAGAACTCCACCCGGATGGCGCGCTCGTCCTCGTAGGCCGGGAAGATCTCCACCACATCGCCGCGCACCCGGAACGTTCCCCGGTGGAAGTCCACGTCGTTGCGCTGGTACTGGAGGTCTACCAGTCGGCGCAGCACCTGGTCCCGGTCTACCTCCAGGCCCTGCTCCAGATAGAGGATCATCTTCTGGTACGCTGCCGGGTCGCCGAGGCCGTAGATGCAAGAGACGCTGGCCACGATCAGCACGTCGCGCCTGGTGAGCAGGGCGTGGGTGGCAGCGTGGCGCAGGCGGTCGATGCGGTCGTTGATCGACGAGTCCTTCTCGATATACAGGTCTTGCTGGGGGACGTAGGCCTCCGGCTGGTAGTAGTCGTAGTAGCTGACGAAGTACTCCACCGCGTTGTCTGGGAACAGGCCCTTGAACTCGGCGAACAGCTGGGCAGCCAGGGTCTTGTTGGGGGCCAGCACCAGGGTCGGGCGCTGCACCCGCGCCACCACGTTGGCGGCAGTGAAGGTCTTGCCCGATCCGGTGACCCCGAGCAGTACCTGATGCTTCCGGCCCTCTTCGATGCCCCGCACCAGGGCCTCGATGGCCTCGGGCTGGTCGCCGCTGGGCTGGAAGGAGGATTGCAGGCGGAACGGTCGGGTTTCAGGGGTGGAGGTCACGAGAGGGAGCCCTCCGTGGCAAGATCGGAATGCCGGGGGTGGGGCCGCGAGGGGGAACTCTCCGCGACGCGATCAGAATCCCGGACGTTGGATGGGGTGGGGTGGGTAGATGGGGGATATGTCCCGTCTCGGTGTGTCGCTCATGGCGAGCGGTTCGCTTGCTGTGCGGCCCGGTCGCGCCGCGGAGAGCTCCTCCTCGCTCTTTGGGCGGGGAAAGGAGCGGGGCCGGCCCCGCCACCTCCCGGCGTCCTAGCCTCCTAGCGTCCCAGCTTACTCACCGCTTCATCGTCCAGGTGGTGCCTTCCGGTCCGTCCTTGAGTTCGATGCCCAGTTCCGCCAGTTCGTCCCGCACCTGGTCGGCTTTCGCCCAGTCCTTGGCTGCACGGGCGGCGGTGCGCTCGGCGATCCTGGCTTCGATGGCGATGTCCTCCAGTCCGGCGCGCTCCAGCCCTTCCTGGCGCTGCCCCAGGAAGTAGGCCGCGGGTTCTTCCTGCAGGAGGCCCAGTACCCCGCCCAGCCTGCGCAGACTGTTCCGGGCGTAGCCCAGCACGGCCAGGGATCGCTCGCTGGGTGCGAATCCCTCGTGCAGATACGCCCCCACCTGCCGGGCGCAGCGGTGGAGGTGGCCCAGTGCCTCGGCGGTGTTGAAGTCGTCGTTCATGGCCTGGTCGAAGTCGTTGAACAGGCCCAGTACCGCTTCGTGCACGGTGCGTTCGCCGTTACCCAGTTCCGCCACCGGCACCTGGTTCGGCACGGCCTGGCCGTCCAGGGCCTGGCCCAGGCGTTCCAGCGTTCCGTACAAGCGGTCCAAGCCGGCGGCAGCGTCGCGCAGGGAGGACTCCGTATAGTCCACGGGGCTGCGGTAGTGGTGGGAGAGCAGGAACAGGCGCAGCACCTCGGGGTGCACGCTAGCCAGCACGTCGCGGATGGTGAAGAAGTTGCCCAGGCTCTTGGACATCTTCTCCTTGTCGATGTTGACGAAGCCGTTGTGCACCCAGTAGCGGGCGAACGGCTGGCCGGAGTCGGCCTCGGCCTGGGCCACCTCGTTCTCGTGGTGGGGGAACACAAGGTCCTTCCCGCCGCCATGGATGTCGAAGGTCGCGCCCAGGTACTTCTGGCCCATCACGGTGCACTCAATGTGCCAGCCGGGACGGCCTGCGCCCCAGGGACTGTCCCAAGACGGCTCCCCGGGCTTCGACGCCTTCCACAGGGCGAAGTCCAGGGGGCTCCTCTTGCGTTCGTCCACCTCCACCCGGGCTCCGGCCTCCAACTCGTCGAGGGGCCGCTTGGAGAGGCGGCCGTAGGCCGGGTAGCTCTGCACCGAGAAGTACACGTCCCCGTCAACGGCGTAGGCGTGACCTGCCTGCTCCAGGCGCTCGACGTGCCGGATCATCTCCTGGATGTGGTCGGTGGCCAGGGGCTCGCGGGTGGGGCGCTCCACACCCAGGGCGTCCATGTCGCTGTGAAACGCCTCGATGTAGCGTCCCGCGAGTTCGGCGGAGGACACGCCCTGCTCGTTGGCCCGGCGGATGATCTTGTCGTCCACGTCGGTGAAGTTGCGGACGTACTCCACCTCGTAGCAGGAGTACTTCAGGTAGCGGAAGATCACGTCGAACACCACCGCGGAGCGGGCGTGGCCGATGTGGCACAGGTCGTATACCGTTACGCCGCACACGTACATGCGCACGTGCCCCGGTTCCAGGGGCTCGAACGGGTCCTTCTGGCCGGTGAGGGTGTTGTAGATCTTGAGCGCCATGGGGGTTGCGCATCCTTTCGGGGCCGAAAATCGCCGGGCGGACCGTACCAAAGAGGGTCCCGGAAGTCAAAGCCATGACGCGGTGCTACAGGGCGGGGGCGAACTCTCGGGGAGCGCCCTGGGGGCGAGCATCCGTGTCCTCGGGGCCGAGATCCAAGGCTTCCAGTTCCGCCCGTACCGCGTCCTTCTCCGGCCCGTCGGCCAGCAACTTCAAGGCGGCGGTGAACTGGCGACGGGCCAGGTCCCGTTGGCCTTTGTCGGCGTGGTAGCGGCCCAGTTCCGCGTACCCTTCCCCGGCGCGGCCGGCCTTGCCCAGGGCCAGGCCGCGGTAGTAGGGCAGCTCCTGCCAGCGGGCGTTGGTCTCGCGCAACTGATCGTACACCGCCAGGGCCTCTGCGCCGCGTTCCGTCTCCAGGTAGGCCCACCCCAGGTCGCGTAACACCGCCGGGCCGGCTGCGTTGTCGCGGCGCAGGGCCTCCAACAGGGCCAACCCCTCCCCTACCCGGCCCTGTCGCAGGCGGGTCGCCGCCAGTTCGTGGAAGGCCTCCGGATCCCCTGGGGCCAGGCGCTCGGCCTGCTGCAGTTCCGCGACCGCTTCCTCGAACTGCCCCTGTTTGCGCAGCAGCAGCGCCAACCCCAGATGGGCGGCGGGGCTGGTCGCGTGGGCTCGCACCCGTTCCTGGAACAGCCCCATGCCCCAGGGCCGCGGATCACCAACCAACACCCGGGCTTGGGCACGCCACAGGCCCTCCAGTTGCTCTGCACCCGGGGCCGCCTGGGGAGCGTCGCGAAGGCTCGCGGAGAGGTACGCCGTGCGGTTCGCGGGCAGGGGGTGGGTGAACAGATAGGCGGGTATACCGTCCGGGGTGGGGGTGGTCTTGCGCAGCGTTTCCATGAACCGCACCATACCCCAGGCGTCATACCCCGATGCCTGCAGGGCGCGCACCGCCCGGCGATCCGCGTCCTCCTCGTCGAAGCGGCTGTACTGCAGCAACTTGGCCTGGGCGCCGGCCAGCGCGAAGCTGGTCGCCGCGACGGCGAGCTCCGGGTTGCCCAGGAAGATACCGGCGAGCACCGCGGCCGCGGTGGCCACATTGACCCTGCCGGCTTTCTCGGCCCGGTAGGCGATGTGGCGGCCCTCCACGTGCCCCATCTCGTGGGCGATCACTCCAGCCAGTTCGCTCTCGTCGCTGCTGTTGAGGATCGTCGAGCTGGTGACGAAGATGTAGCCACCGGGCACCGCGAAGGCGTTGATGCTGGGGTCGGCCACCACGTAGAACTCCATCGCGAACTCGCTGGCTCCCATCGCCTTGCTGAAGGTGTCGCCGATGGCCTTGAGATACGCCTCCAGGTACGGGTCGTCGAGCACCACACTGGAATGGCGCACCTGTCCCAACACCTTCTTGCCGATCTTGCGCTCCTCGGCTTTGGACATGATCGCAGCCCGGGCGGGCGGGGCGGGCAGGGTGGCACAACACAGGGCGGCCAGGGTCAACCACACGGCTAGGCGACGCAACGGGGAGCTCATTCCGGCACGGTAGCGCAATTGCGTCCACGGTGGAAGCCGCTGCCTTCCCGGCCGGCCGGCTCCGTGGTAGCATCCGCGACCTTCCACCGCAGCCACCGCCGTGCTCCGGACACACGGCCCGAGAGGACGTCGTGCCCCACTCCGAGGTGTACCCCTTCTCTGCCCTGGTGGGGCAGGAGAAGATGAAGTTGGCGCTGATTCTCAACGTGATCGACCCCACCATCGACGGGGTGCTGATACGCGGGGAGAAGGGCACCGCCAAGTCTACCGCGGTGCGCGCCCTGGCCCGACTGCTGCCCGAGATCCCCGTGGTGGCGGACTGCCCCTACCGCTGCCATCCCACTCGCCAACGGGAGATGTGTGCGACCTGCCGTCAGCGCCTGGAGGCGGGAGACCAACGGCCCGTGGCGGTCGAGCGCATGCGGGTGCTGGACCTGCCGGTGGGGGCCACCGAGGACCGGGTGGTGGGCTCCCTGGATCTGGAGCACGCCCTCCAGGCGGGCCAGAGCCGCTTCGAGCCGGGCCTGCTGGGACGGGTGAACCGCGGCATCCTGTACGTGGATGAGGTGAATCTATTGGAGGACCACATCGTCGATGTGCTCCTCGACGCCGCGGCCATGGGGGTGAACCACGTGGAGCGCGAGGGGGTCAGCTACACCCACCCCTCCCAGTTCGTGCTGGTGGGCACCATGAACCCCGAGGAAGGGGATTTGCGCCCCCAGTTGCTGGATCGCTTCGGCCTGTGCGTGGATGTGACGGGCATCCGCGACCCGGCTCAACGGGTGGAGGTGATCAAGCGCCGCCGCGCCTACGAGGCCGACCCCGCTGGATTTCGGGATGCCTGGGCGGACGCCGACGGCCACATCGGCGAAGCCCTGGTGCGGGCCGAGAAACTGCTTCCATCGGTGACCGTGGACGACGACACCCTGGAGGTGATCGCCACCCTCAGCGTGGACCTCGGGGTGGACGGCCACCGCTCCGACGTGGCGATGGTCAAGACCGCATCGGCCCTGGCTGCGTTTCGCGGCCGCACCCGTGTCGTCGAGGAGGATCTGGCCGAGGCCGCCCCCCTGGTGTATTCCCACCGGGTAAAGAAGGGCGCCCTGGACGAGAAGCTCCTCTCCGAGGAGGAGACGGTCACCTCCATCCGCCGCACCCGCGACAAGCAGAAGGCCCGCAAGCCCGCCAAGGCCCCTAAAAAAAAACTTCCGGCCTGAACCCGGTCAAGAAGGAGGCCGACCGGGTCGTCCTCGAGGAACGGATCTACGGGGCCCGGGGTGAGTTTCGCGTGCGGGGTTCCCTGATCAGTCGCCAGGCCCGCAGGAGGTTGGCCAGGGGCCGGCGCCAGAAGAACAAGACCTCCCCAGACAGTGGCCGCTACGTGCGCGCCCGCATTCCCATAGCCAAGCCCCGCCATCTGGCCCTGGACGCCACCCTGCGGGCCGCCGCTCCCCACCAGGTGCGCCGCCGCAGCCTGGGGCTGGCCCCGCCCGATGGCATCCGGGTGCTGCCGTCCGACTTCCGAGAGAAGGTGCTGGCCCGGCCTTCCGGGGTCAGCCTGCTGTTCGCGGTGGACGCCTCCGGCTCCATGGGGGCCGACCAGGTGATGACCCGGGTCAAGGGCATCGTGCTGTCCCTACTCACCGACGCCTACCAGAAGCGTGACCGGGTGGGGTTGCTGGCGTTTCGCGGCACCGAAGCCCGTTTGGTGTTGCCGTTCACCGCCAGCGTAGAACAGGCCCAGCGCCGCCTGCGGGGTCTGCCCACCGGCGGCAAGTCGCCCCTGGCCCTGGCTCTCGCCCGCAGCCTGGATGTGCTGGCCCAGGAGACCCGCAAACACCCCGGGCGCACCCCTATGCTGGTGCTGCTCACCGACGGCAAGGCCAATATCAGCATGGCCGGCGGCGAACCCTTCGACGAGGCCCTGGCCCAGGCCCGCCGGCTGCGCGCCACCCGCCTGCGTTGCCTGGTGGTGGACACCGACACCACCTGGATCCACTCCTTCGCCTACCCCCGCGCCCTGGCCCAGGCCCTGGGGGGCCGCTGCCTGTCCCTGCCCAACCTGGAACTCAACCGCATCATCGACTTCGTGAACCTGGGGGAGGGGGGGAGCGCGGCTGTTTAATTGCCGGGTCAATAATGTGCGGAAGCGTTGCGAAAGACAGTTGAACGTTTTCGCAATGACCGGGTTGGTCAACGATCTGAGATCACAAGTCAACACCTGAGCCCCGCCAGGGTCTCGCCGAAACGATGCCTTTCCGCGAAAGCAACCACCCGTCCACGGACCGGGTCAACTCCAGTTCCCCCTGCAGTCCGTTGGTGCCGGATCTCAGGTATCTATCGAGAGGCCGACAGCGCCGGCGAGAACCGGCGCTGTCGGCGGCTTGCGTCCGGATAGGCTGATGCCGGCCTAGAGAGCTGCTTCTGTAGCATCGTACAAGGGGCCGCCGTCTACCGCGGTCCCGTTGGGGCCCTGGCTCTTTGGCACAGTCACCGCCACATCACCAGAACACATCCCCCCGTATCCGTCTTCAGCCGTAAAAGCAATGTGATAGACACGCCCGTTGCCTCCACCGTCTCGCTCGGCCCGGAGATCCATGGATGACGTGCCGACACCTGCCCCGTCTGGTCCGTGATTCCCATCGCCGGTACCATTCACGGGTTCATCCTGCCAGATCGAATCCACAACGAGGGAGACCGCGTCACCGTCGGGATCGTAGACACCGAAAATCTCCACACTGACCATCTTGTGGTTGGCGGGCCAGAGAGAATCCATGCTCGGAGTGGCTTCCGAGCACACCGGAGGTTCGTTGCCCACATCGACGGTTACCTCGGCACTGTCCGCCCCTCCGTCCTTGTCCGTTACGGTCAAGACGAGTGGGTAGGTTCCTACCGTCGGGAACGAGATCGTCAGCAGGATGGTTTCCCCATATGTGGCTGTTCCCTCAACATCCGCAATTCCGTCGTCATCCGTATCCCACGCCCATGCATACGGTTGGTCCATCTCGGCCGCCGGATCCGTCCATGTCGCGACGATCTCGACCAACTCATCGGGGCGTGCAGACATGGATGGCCCGAGGTCAACCGTTGGTGCCACATTGTCCACCGCCAGATCGAACGTCACGTCGGTTATGCTACCCGTGGCGGTCTCTGCGGTCACCGTTATGCCCGTCTGGCTCTCCGCAGGTCCATCGCCAACCGGCAGCGACCAGGACCACGTGCCGTCCATATTGTTTACGATTGATCCCGAGGAGACGCTGAGGGCGATCACCTCACCTTCGGGGCCCGAGACCGTGCCGGAATTCGTCGCCGTGCTACCCTCTGCGGCGGTCACGGTACCTGCGTCAACCGTGAGGACCAAAAGGTCAGCGGCGGTCGAGATCGTCAAGACATGGGTCGTCGGATCGTACTCGAACTGGACGCTACTTTCTGCCGGGACCGTGAAGGGAATGTTATCGCCGCCGGGTACTCCTCCGGCGCCGTAATTCTCGTCCCAAGACTCACCGTGAGTTACCTTCGCCTCGTAGTTTCCGGGTGGGATCTGGTTCGTCGAGAAGTTGTAGATGCCATCACCATCGGGGTCCTGCAGCCAGGAACGCAGACAGTCTGGCTGCCAGTCACCGGGGCATCCCAGTTCGTCCTGAAAGCTGCCGGGAACCGTTGCGATCACACTGCGTTGGTCATCCGTCACCCAGTGGGTCCCGTGATCGTAGTAGAACTTCACGTCGGTTACCGCCGCGAGGTCCAGGGGGATGTTGGGACCGTTGGACGTTGCGTTGAGGCCGTAGTTCTCAACCCACGTCCCGTTCAAGGCTGCCTTGTACTCCCATGATCCTGCAGGGATCGTAAGTGTCTGCTGCCAGACATCGTCATCGCCGTCATAAGCTAGGCCAGTTACCGCACAGTCTGGCTGCCAGTCGCCCGGACACCCCAGTTCGGCCTGGAGGCTGCCGGCAAGCGTTACGCTCGCGGGTGGCGGCGTATGCATGGCGGCGGTGCGTATGTCGGTCGGCACCGACTCCTGGGGTCCACCCCCACCACAGGCTGCCACCAAAGTAAGGGAGAGGATGGGGGCAAGAGATCGACAGCGCATCATACCTACCTCCTCGGCCCTCGGGCCGTTCAAGAGTCATCCGATCCAAGATGTTATCTAGATCAAGCCTCAGGAAAAGCAAGTTTCGGTCCCAGCTGCAGCGTGAAATGTCTTAAATAAAGAATATCAATTACTTACACTTGTTGTTTCGTCACCTGCCAGGCCATCGAATGCACTCAGAATATGAAAGAGTTTTCCACCAATGCGCCATAACCGGCCTAAGGGCGCTCCAGTTGCCAGGACTAGGCACCGCGGGTAGTGGGTGAGGGCTTCCCGCAACAGCCGCATGAACGACGGTCGTGGAACCTGTGGGAAGATGTCCTGCTGGCGGTGTCCAGATGGACACCGCCTAGCGTGATATTCGAACGGAGGCCGCTTCTCCAGCGATCCGTCCGAGAGTCGAATCTAAGAAACCGATCACTGATATGGCTGACTTTTGGCAAACGATTTCGAGGGGCTACAGAGTGAACGACTCTCCACGGCGGGGCCGTGACACACGGCGCCCTTCCTGCCGCGCCTCAAGGTGACGGCGGCCGTGGGCTGGTGAGTCGGCGAGCACGACCTTCCCAGTTGGTGCAAAAGGGTAGCGCCGTCTTTTGGGCCTGGGCGCTGGGCGAGTAGTCGCCCTCATCGGTGCACCAGGTGGCGCGGTGGGTGGCCCGCACCAGGACCTGCTTACCCACATAGCGGGTGGGAACCGAGTAGAAACTGCGCTGGAATACCACGTGGTGGTCCCGGTGCACTTTGGCCTCGGTTCGCGTTCTTGGACAGGAGTGACTCGTACCCGAAATTTCCTTGCACCCGGGAATGCACATTCGTTGGGTCGTAGCCGTCCGGAGCCTTGCCGAAGCCGTAGGATCCGTAAATGTCGATGAAGGTGTCACCGGATGCCGTGTTGCCGTGGCCATCCTTGAAGTTATAGCCGCCCACCAGCGACAGGGTGTTGCCGTGCAGCAGGAACGCTTCCAGGTCCCAGGCTTGGTTGTTGACCATTCCCGGCTCGGTCTCACCGTTCTCGTTTGTGTTCGTCCCCGCTCCGGCGTAGATGGTGATGTTGCTGCCCAGGGTCAGTGCCCAGGCTGAGGTGGTGGCGAGTGCCAGGGCCCCGGTCAGCAGGGTGAAGATCCGTTTCATGGGTGATGCCTAGTTAGTGTCAGTGGATACACCACGGTACCGGAACAAAATGCCGTCCAAGGGATGTTTTGATGGAAAAGCGGATTCGTACAGCGCTCGGCAGGGATCGCGGCAGGGACTGAATGGAGGTAAAAAAATGGTTCCAGATCGTGGTGGAAGAGATTTTCCCTGTGGAGAAAAGCGCTACTGAGGGAGGCCGAGTTCTCAGTCGTGCTCTTCCCCCAGGTATGCCTTGATCACGGCGGGGTTGTCGCGGATCTCCTGGGGGGTTCCCTCGGCGATCTTGCGGCCGTAGTCGACCACGAAGATGCGGTCGGAGAGGCTCATCACCAGCTTCATGTCGTGCTCGATGAGCAGGATCGAGATGCCCTCTTCGTCGCGGATGCGGTTGATCAGCACCACCAGTTCCCGGGTCTCCTGGGGGTTCATGCCGGCGGCGGGTTCGTCGAGCAGCAGCAGAAAGGGGTTGGTGGCCATGGCCCGGGCGATCTCCAACCGTCGCTGGGCGCCGTAGGGCAGGTTCTTGGCCAGTTCGTTGACGTGGGCCTCCAGCCCCACCTTTTGCAGCAGGCGGTAACTCTTCGCCACCGTGTCGCGCTCTTCGGCGCGGGTGCCGGGGCCGCGCAGCACAGCGCCGAGGATGCCTGCCCGGGTGCGGCAGTGACGGCCGATCATCACGTTTTCCAAAGCCGTCATGTTGGAGAACAGGCGGATGTTCTGGAAGGTGCGGGCCAGCCCCTGCTCGGTCACCTTGTTGGGTTTCAGGCCGTTGAGGCGTTTCTGCGGGCCCTGCGGAGGGAGTGCAAACACGTCGCCCTCGCTGGGGTTATAGATGCCGGTGATGCAGTTGAAGAACGTGGTCTTGCCGGCGCCGTTGGGCCCGATCAGCGCCGCAATCTCACCGCGTCGCACGTCCAGGTCCACCTCGTCGATGGCTCGCAGGCCGCCGAAGTTCATGCTCAGGGCGCGTACATCCAGTACGCAGTCGTTGTTGTCTGTCATGGGTGTCAACGCTCACCCACGGCGTTATCCAGGCCGTGGAACTCGTAGCGGCGGCGCACGTTGGTGATGAGCCCCTGGGGCCGGAACACCATCATCAGCACCATGGTGGCGCCGAACACCAGCATCCGGTACTCGGAGAACGCCCGCAGGTATTCGGGTAGCAGGATCAGGGCCAAGGCGCCCAGGATCACCCCGGTGATCGAGCCCATGCCGCCGAACACCACGATAGAGAGGATGATGATGGACTCCCACAGGGTGAAACTGGCGGGGTTGATGAAGGTGGTCTTGGCGGCGAAGATCACCCCCACCATGCCGGCCCAGGTGGCTCCCAGGGCGAACGCGGCGAGCTTGGTTTTCATGCGGTCGATGCCCATCGCCTCGCAGGCGATATCGTCCTCCCGTAGCGCCACCCAGGAGCGCCCCAGTCGGGAGTTCTGCAGCCGGTTGACCACGAAGATGGTGAACAGCACCAGGCCGATCATCAGGTAGTACATGTACACGGTGGACTGTTGCAGGTCCAACTCCAGCCCGAACAGGCCCGGGCGGGGGATGTTGGCGATGCCGCTGGGCCCCTTGCTGAAGTCATTCCAGTTCTCCAAGACGAGGCGGATGATCTCGCCGAAACCCAGGGTGACGATCGCCAGGTAGTCGCCGCGCAGGCGCAGTACCGGTATGCCCAGCAGGATGCCGAACCCGGCACCGATCGCCATGCCCACGGGGATTGCAGCCCAGAACCCCAAGCCGAAGTGCAGGTTGAGCAGCGCGTAGCTGTACGCACCCACCGCGTAGAACGCCACGTAGCCCAGATCCAGCAGCCCGGCCAGCCCCACCACGATGTTCAGGCCCAGGCCGAGCACCACGTAGATCAACGCGGTGATCATGATGTTGACCTGGTAGGAGCTGAACAGGTTGGGGAACACCCCGGCGAACAGGGCCACCCCGGCCAGCAGTGCCAGTTGTGCCCGCCGCTGTGCCAACAGTCGGTGGATGAAGGGGCGGTGTCCCTCGGCATCGTCCCCCCCTCCCTGCTCCTTGCGCTTGTGCATGTAGCGCCACAGGTACGACAGCACGAAACTGCCCGCGGCGATGTAGAGGACATTCATCCAGCGCCACTCAACCGTTTCTTCCACGGTGTTCACCCGGATGACCAGGATGGGGAAGGTGAGGAACGCAAACCAAAGGGCGATGAGCAGGGAGCGGCGGAACTCTTTCATGGCGTCGCTTCCCTCATACCTTCTGGGTAGTGGACCGGCCGAGGATGCCCTCGGGCCGGAAGATCAGGACGGCCACCAGCAACGCGAACGCAAACACGTCCTCGTAGTCGCTGGAGACGTAGCCGGTGGCAAAGCTCTCCACCAGACCCAGGAACAGGCCGCCCACAGCCGCGCCGGGGATGCTGCCGATGCCGCCGAGCACTGCCGCTGTGAATGCTTTGATTCCCGCGATGAAGCCGATGTAAAAGTTGATCTGTCCGATGTGGGAGGCGATCAGCACCCCGCCGATCGCCGCCAGGGCCGAGCCCACGATGAACGTCACCGAGATTACCCGGTCCACGTCGATGCCCACCAGCATGGCCATGGTCTTGTCCTGGGCGGTGGCGCGCATGGCCTTGCCGATGCGGGTGTACTTGATGAGCAGATTGAGAAGCACCATCACCACCGCTGCGGTGGCCACGATGAGCAACTCGGCCGAGCCGAAGATATGGGCCACCGGTTCCATGAACGCGAAGTCCGGGATCAGGGCGGGAAACGACACGAAGTCAGAGGTCTGGGCCAGCAGCACATAGTTCTGTAGGAAGATCGACATGCCGATGGCGCTGATCAGGGGCGACAACCGGGGAGCGTTGCGCAAGGGCTTGTAGGCGATCTTCTCCACCGTGTAGCCGTAGGCGGCCGAGTAGGTCACGGCGGCCACGGCGGCCAGGATGAGCACCGCCAGTGCTGGCATCCCCTGCATGGTCAGCACGTTGGCCACGATCAACGCGGTGAACGCGCCGATCATGTAGATCTCACCATGGGCAAAGTTGATCAGTTGGATGATGCCGTACACCATCGTGTAGCCCAGGGCGATGAGGGCGTAGATGCTGCCGCGGGTCAAACCGCTGAGCAGGAGCTCGAAGAAGTATTCCATGTGGCGGATCGGCATCCTGTGGGGTGGCGGTGCGCGCGGCGCCCCGGGGAGAAAACGCAACAGGGGAGGGGCCGTAGCCCCTCCCCTGACTTCCATCTCAGTCGCGGTGCTACTTCACCTCGACGTACTTGCCGTCCTTCACCTGGTACATGGAGAAGCCCACACCCTTGGCGTCGCCCCTGGCGTCGAAGCTGATCTTGCCCACCGGGGTATCCACCCACTCGCTGCGCAGGGCCTTCTCCATTGCCGCGTACTCGGTGGAGCCGGCCTTCTGGATGGCGTTGAGCAGGGCCGTGGTCGCGGCGTAGGCCTCTTTGTAGAACGCGCCGGGTTCTTCGCCGAAGGCATCCTGGTGCTTCTTCACCGCCATCTTGTACAGGGGCAGCTCCGAGGTATCCATGGGGCCGCTGGCGTACACTCCCTCGGCGTACTCCTTGGCCACCTTGATGAAGGTGTCGTCCTTCACACCGTCGTCGGAGACGAAGGGAATCTCCATGCGCTTCTTGCGCATCTGGGTGACGATCTTGGAGGCCTCCGGGTGGTAGCCGCCGTATAGCACCGCCTCGGCGCCGGACTGCTTGATCTTCGACACGATCGCGGAGTAGTCCACCGCGCCGGGGGTGATGCCCTCGTAAAGCACCACCTCGGCACCGGCCATCTCCTCCAGGTACTTCTTGGCGAACTCGGCATAGCCTTTGCCGTAGTCACCCTTGTCGTGGATTACCGCCAGTTTCTTGGCACCCAGCTTGCCGGTGGCGAACTCCACCCCCAGCTTGGCCTGCATGTCGTCCGAGGCGATGGTGCGGTAGAAGTTGGGGTAGTCGCCGCTCTGGGTCAGGGCGGGGTTGGTGGCCGAGGGGGACATGACGATGATCTTGGCGTCGTTGTAGGTGCCCAGGGCGGCCTTGGTGGCGCCGCTGCAGATGTGCCCCAGTACCGCAACTACCCCGTCGGAGACCAACTTGGCCGCCGTGTTGGCCGCCACTTCGGGTTTGCACACGTCGTCTTCGACGAGCAACGCCACCTTCTTGCCCAGTACGCCGCCCTTGGCGTTGAGTTCGTCTACCACGAACTTGGCCGCCTTGGTGGCCGGGATGCCGTAGGAAGCCAGATCGCCGCTGTGCGGACCGGCCACGCCCAGCTTGATGGTGTCAGCGGCGGTGGCCGCGCCGGCCCAGACCAGGCAACCAGCCGCCGCCAGGGAGAGTGCCCACTTCAGGGTTTGGGAACTGCGCATTGTGAACCTCCTTTTCATCTTCTCAGATGATGAGAGACGCCGACCCGGGGTCGGCACGAATTCCAAGGTACACGTTCTAGCAACAAGCGCGGCGGCCGTCAACTCGTTGGTTGGTAGGCGTGCCTTATAGCCCGAGGTATGCCTTCTTCACGGCATCGTTGACCATGAGATTGGCAGCGGTGTCCTCCAGGGTGATCACCCCGTTCTCCATCACGTAGCCGCGGTGGGCGATGCGCAGCGCCAGGTTGGCGTTCTGCTCTACCAGGAAGATGGTGGTGTTCTCTTCGCGGTTGATGCGCTGGATCACCTGGAAGATTCGCTGCACGATCAGCGGTGCCAGGCCCAGGGACGGCTCGTCCAGGAGCAGCAGCTTGGGCCGCGCCATCAGGGCCCGGGAGATCGCCAGCATCTGCTGCTCCCCGCCGCTCAGGGTGCCGCCGGCCTGATTGCGCCGTTCCTGGAGGATCGGGAACAGGCCGAACACGTGGTCTAGGTCCTGCTTTATGCCGTCCTTGTCGCGGCGCAGGAACCCGCCCAGGTCCAGGTTCTCCAGCACGCTCAGGTGGGGAAATATGCGCCGCCCCTCGGGTACCTGGATCACACCCAAGCTGACGATGCGGTCCGGCGGCATACCTTGGATCGGGTCGCCGCAGAAGGTGATCGAACCGGCCTTGGGCGGCACGACCCCGGAGATCGACATCAGAGTGGTGGTCTTGCCGGCGCCGTTGGCGCCGATCAGCGAAATGATCTCCCCCTCGGCGACCCGCAGGGACACTCCCTTGAGGGCTTGGATGCCGCCGTAGTAGGTCTGGACGTTGCGAAGTTCTAGCATGGCACGCTGGGTTGGGGCGCCGCCTGGGCGGCCGCCGGTGAGCGGTTGGCGAATCTTAGGGGGCCCTGGGGCACACGTCAAGCGGCAGAGAAAGCCTCTGTGTTCACGGGGTTTGCCTGGTCCCACCGTGTTGACCGGCGTCGAGTGGGCTCCCTATAATCGACGCGCCCTTTTCCTGACCCCTTGTTCCCGGAACTCCAATGGATGGTTCGCCCGCAGTTCGCGAGCTGCGCGCCCTGTACCGGGTGAGCCAGTGCGTGCACGCAACCCTCGACCTGCCTGCCGCCGTGCGCTCTGCCCTCGGCGTGTTGGCGGAGGAGCTTGGGATGCAGCGTGGCGCCTTGGCCCTGGTGGACCCCGACAGCGGGGAGTTGGTGATCGAGGTGGCCCACGGGTTGAGCCCGGCGGAGATCCGGCGTGGTCGCTACCGCTCCGGTGAGGGGGTGATGGGCCGGGTGCTGGCCACCGGGGAGCCGATGGCGGTGCCGTGCATAGGCGCCGAGCCCCTGTTTCTGGATCGCACCGGCGCCCGCCGACGCCTCGATCGCTCCCGGGTGGCGTTTTTGTGCGTGCCGGTGCGCTGGGGCAGCGACATCGTCGGAGTGCTCAGCGCCGACCGGCTCACTTTGGGGCCGGCGGACCTGGAAGAAGACCTGCGTCTGCTCACCCTGGTGGCCGACGTGATCGCCCAAGCCGTGGGGGTGCAGCGCCGGGTCCGGGGGGAACGCAGCGGACTGGAGCGCGAGAACCGCGAGCTGCGCCAACAGCTGCGCGAGCCCTTCGCCACCGCCGGGGTGGTGGGCGCCAGCCGCGGCATGGCCGCGGTGCGGGGGCAGATCGAGTTGGCAGCGCGCAGCAGCGCCCCGGTGCTGGTGAGCGGTGAGGAGGGCAGCGGCCGGCGCACGGTGGCCCGGGCCATCCACCTCCTCTCCGAGCGCGCCGAGCGGCCCCTGTTGCGGGTACCCTGTGGTGGTGCCTCGGCACCCGTGGTGGCCGGGGCCCTGTTCGGGGATCCAGACGCTCTCGGCGGCGCCCCCGGCGCCCTGGTTGAGGCCGGTGGCGGCTGCGTGCTGCTGGAGGCGGTGGAGCGGCTTCCCGCCGACAGTCAGGAGCGCCTGTTGCCTGTGCTGCAGGAGGGGTGTTTCCCCCGTGCTGGCGAGAGGGTGCCGGTGCGCTGTCGCGTCCTGGCCTACACCGCCGTGGATCTGGCCGGAGAGGTGCGCGCCGGGCGCTTCGACGAGATGCTGTATCACAGGCTCAACGCCGTTCCCCTGCACTTGCCCCCCCTGCGCCGGCGGCGGGGAGATATTCCCCTGTTGGTGTCCCACTTCCTGGACCAACTGGCGCGACGCGACGGGACATCGGCGCTGCGCTGGCCCCAGGCCTGCACCGAACTGCTGCAGCGTTGGAACTGGCCGGGCAACGTCGGCGAACTGCGGCAGGTGGTGGAGCAGGCGGCGCGCGCCAGCAGCGGGGGGAGCGTGGCAGCCGCGGACCTGCCAGCCTCGCTGCGGGGAAAAACGGGTGCTGCGCCCGGGGCGTTGGCGGCGGGCGCCTTGGAGGCGGCCACCCGGGACGCCGCCGAAGAACTGCTCCGCGAGTACCCCGAGGGAAGGGTGCACCGAGCGGTGCTCGACCGGGTGGAACGGGCCCTGCTGGAACTGGCTTTGGAGCGCAGCGGCGGGGTGAAACTCGCCGCTGCCAGGCTGCTGGGCATCAACCGCAACACCCTCTACCACAAACTTGCCTTGATCGAGGAACCATGAGCGCCCAGCGATCCCACGCCGTCACGTTTGAACTGGAGCACACCGACAGCGGGTGCCGCGCCCGGGCCGGCACCCTGCAGACCCCCCACGGTACGGTGCCGACCCCACTGTTCATGCCCGTGGGCACCCAGGCGGCGTTGAAGACCCTGCACCCGGACCAGGTGGCCGCCGCGGGAGCCCGCATCGTGCTGGCCAACACCTACCACCTGTTTTTGCAGCCCGGCTCGGCGGTCGTCAAGCGCTGCGGTGGCCTGCACGGGTTCATGGGGTGGGACGGTCCGATCCTCACCGACTCCGGCGGGTTTCAGGTGTTCAGTCTGCCCGGTCGGGAGATTGTCGAGGAGGGGGTGCGCTTTGCCTTCGAGAAGGGGGGCCAGGCCACCTTCCTGGGCCCCGAGGAGTCCATCGGCGCCCAGAACGACCTGGGTGCCGACATCATCATGGCGTTCGACGAGTGCATTCCGTTCCCGGCCGAGCGCGACTACGCCGCCCGCTCGGTGGAACGTACCCTGCGCTGGATGGAACGCTGCGTCGCAGCCCACGCCCGGCCCCAAGACCAGGCCCTGTTCGGCATCGTCCAGGGTTCGGTGTTCCCCGAACTCCGGGAGCACTGCGCACGGGAGTTGGCGCGGCTGGATCTGCCGGGTTACGCCGTGGGCGGGGTCAGCGTCGGCGAAGGCCACGACTTGATGCGGGAGGCGGTGGAGTATAGCGAGCCGTTCCTGCCCGTCGACAAACCCCGCTACCTGATGGGGGTGGGCAAACCGGAAGACATCCTGGAGGCCATCGAGCGAGGCATGGACCTGTTCGACTGCATCATTCCCACCAAGTTCGGGCGCGGCGGGACCCTGTTCACCGGTAGCGGCAAGCTGCGCATCCAACGCAAGGAGTACCGCAAGGATCGCTACCCCATCGACACCAACTGTCAGTGTCCCACCTGCCGGCGCTTCTCCCGGGCCTACCTGCACCATCTGTTCACGGTGGACGAGCCCCTGGGCAAGGCCCTGGCTTCGGCCCACAACATCCACTTCTATATGACCCTGGTGGCGCGTGCCCGCCGGGCCATCGTCGCCAATCGCTTCCCGGCGTTCAAGCGGGAGTTCTATGCGGAGTTCTTCGGCGATGCTCTGGGACCGGAGGCCCCCCAGGGGAGAAAACGAAACCGCCGGAAACGCCCAGAAAATCCAGAGTGATTTAAAAAACCCTGAAAATACATATACTTGCATGTGCACAAAAGAAGTGCACTCAGGGTGATGGGGCGCATCTCGGGGGACGCTGGGGGCTTCTCCACAAACCTCCCAACAACTTACCCGCAGGGTCTGTGGACAGCGGCTCGGGGGGAGGCTAGGGCCGGCGACACCTCGATCTCGGTGAGATGCGAGGTATCCCGGATGCGCACCGCCCGCGGCGCGGCTCGTGCCTCCGCCGGCAGGTCCGCCAGCGCGGCGGCTACCGCCCGCTCCTCGTCGGCTGCCACCGGGGGCAGGACCGCCGCCTCGGCGAAACCGGTGGTGCGGGCGTTGGCGCGGGTGACTTTCCAATCCACCGCCGCCGCCAGGCTCTCGGTCACCCAATCGGCGTAGCCCACTCCGTTGGCGTTGCCGTGGCTGGCCGGGCTGAGTGCCAGGCACACCACCCGGCGGATGCGCGGGGGTTCGTCACACCCCGGGAAGCGGCGGTCCAGGCCGACCACGTTCAGGTCCATGCCGGTTCCGGAGATGTCCTTGCCGATCTCCCGCACCACCAGCAGATCCAACGTCTCCCACGGTAGTCGCGGCAGCAGGGCCCGGGCCCTGTGCAGCAAGTTGGATTCCCGGTCCAGCCAGGTGGGGGGCGTGAGCACGGCGAGTTCGGCTACTCCGTGGTAGGCGTTTTCCACCAGGGCCACCCCGCAGGGCACCCGCCCGCTGCCCAACCAGAACCGGGTTACCGCGGGGATCGCCCGCGCCAGACCGGCGCGGTGGCACGCCGCCGCGCTGCGCCCCTTGCCCAGTCCCACCGCCAGCAACTTGGAAGGCCCGCTCTCCACCGTTCCCCGAAAAGCCGTGTGGGGCTTGACCCGGTTGATCGGTACCAACGCGTCTGCCTCCCACGCCGCGGCGTCGCACCACACCGGAGAGCCGTCGGCGGCGGTTCCCGCCCGCACCACCGTGTCGCGGCTAACCACCGGCACACCCAAACGATCCCCGGTGACTCCCAAGTCGGCGAGCACCCGGGCCTGGGCCGCGGCGGTGCCCCCGCCGTGGCTGCCCATTGCCGGAACCACCTGCACCACCGCACCGGCGGCTCGCAGGGTGCGCACCGTCACCTCCACCCAGCGGGCGATACCGGTGATGCCGCGGCTGCCCACCGCCACTGCCACCCGACGGCCGTGCACCGGCCGGGCAGCCAGGGCAGCGGCCAGCCCGTCCTCCAGGACCTTCTCCGGGTCGCGGAGCTCCGACCGGGGAAAGGAGAGATGCAGGGGTTGCCAGAGGATCGTCACTGTGGGTTCCTTGGTACGGAAGAGGGGAAAATGGCGCCCAGGGATCTCCGCAGCACCGGAATGGACACCACGGCCAGGGCTGACGAGTCCCCAAGAGCTTTCGGCGCCCCCTTTGGAGTGGCGGTCGCTCTGCTTCCATGGATGGCCCGTATAGCGCTACTCCCCCTGGGTTTTCGAATCGGGGTGGCGTGCCGTCGGCGGGTTTGAGCCACTATAGGTCCGGATGAAACCCATCACAACCGGGGTCCGGGGGCGGGCGGGTACACAGGGGAGAACGGGCCGTGTTAGCGGTCGTCACCAACGAAACGCCGGTCGCCGCGGCTTCGTCACCGGGGTAACCCGGGTGACCGAGCCCGAGTGCCAGGACAATCGATCGCTGGCACTGGCCATCGGCCCGGTGCCGATGATGCGGTCCTGGTACCACCTTGTCCCTGGGCCGGTGGACGTGGCTCACGTTGCCTGCGGTGAGTCTTCCACGCCGCCGCTGGTCATCACCTGGTGCACGTCGATGTCGCAGCGCCC
Source organism: Deferrisomatales bacterium (assembly GCA_029211085.1). Lineage (GTDB taxonomy): Bacteria > Desulfobacterota > Deferrisomatia > Deferrisomatales > JARGFW01 > JARGFW01. Next base: position 23,448 of record JARGFW010000025.1, read on the forward strand.
AGGGTCCAGCACGCCCTTCACCGAGCGGGCGAACGGTTTCTCCCCGCGGGGGTCGGGATCGCGCAGATCCACGTCGAAGAGGGGGGAGTAGGGGGCGCCGTTGGGGGCTCTTGCCAGGCGAACCCAGGGGCGCAGCAGTTCGCCCCGGTTCTGGCGCACCACCACGGCCACTTCGTCGCTGTCGAGCCCCACCACCGATCCCACGGGGAAGATGCCCAGACACTGGATGAACTTGCGCACGTAGATCGGGTGGAAGTGGGTGCCAGCCCACTGGTAGGTCATGCGCAGGGCCACATCCGGAGGCATGCCCTTTTGGTACGGCCGGTTGGTGGTCATGGCGTCGTACACGTCGGCGATCCCGGTGATCAAACCAAACTTTCCCACCTTGAGGCCGGTCAGGTGGCGGGGGTAGCCGGTGCCGTCGTACCGCTCGTGGTGGTTCATGGGCACCGCCGCGCACTCCTTGGGCAGGTTCCCGGCGTCGAGGATCAGCTTCGCGCCGTGGGCGGCGTGGGTCTTCACTACCTCGTACTCGGTGTCGCTGAAGCGGCCCGGTTTTTGGATCAGGCCGTCGGGCATGCGCACCTTGCCCAGGTCGTGGAGCACAGCGCCGACTCCGAGGCGCTGCAGTTCCTGATCCAGGATGCCCATGTGCACCGCCAGGTTCAGTGCCAGCACGGCCACGTTGATGCTGTGGTTGAAGGTGTACTCGTCAAAGCTCTTGATACGCGACAGGCTGAGCAGGGCGTTGCGGTTGCGGAAGATTGAGTCTACCAGGTCCTTGACCGTTTCGTGGGCGCCTTCTCCATCCACGGGGTGTCCGGTGCGCACATCCTCGAACTGGTCCTTCACCACCTGGCGGGCGTCCTGGTAGACCCGACGGGCCTTGGGCAGCTCCCGGGCCAGGGGGATCGCGTCGGGGGCGAGGGCCGGTGCCTCGTCCTCTCCCTGCAGATCCTCGATCATATCCTTCTCAACCTGCCGATCCACTTCGTACAGCCCCAACGCCTTGGAACTGTCCCGTCCCCGGGAGGTGTCGATCATCACCTCTTTCATCCCGCAGCGGAGCATCCTGTCTATGTCCCCGGCGCCTCCCACCCGGCGTCGGTTCGGCAGGAACGGGTGGCTGAGGTACGGGGTGTTGAAGTCGGAGATGAACATGCCGACTTCCAGGTTCTCGACGCGGATACGTTTGATCATCGTCGGCAGGGTGAGGGGGTTCAGGATGAAGACGGCGACTGGGAGGGCTTATCGGCCCGGTGGGGGGGCGTGCTTGAACCGGGCGCGGCGGGACGGAGCCCTGGGCCCATCTGTCCGCGGCCGACGACGGGGAGGGCGTTATCCCTGCGATACGGTTCGGGCGGCACAAAAAGAGCGCCGGATGGGGCGACAGTGGCCCCGTCCGGCGCTGCAGGAGGAACGGATTCTCGGCGAGCTCAGGCCGGAATCAGGCGTGCCCGCAACAGACCCAAGGCCTGGTTGGCCGGGTGGGTCCGGTCGAGGAACCGCAACACCGGGCGCCGCCGCAGACCCATGTCGCGGATGTGGCTGTGCAGGGCCCGGTGGTGTGGGTCGATCTGCAGTCCCCGACGAAACACCTGGTAGGCCTGATCTCGGTGCCGGGATTTCACCAGCAGCACCCCGAGGGCGCAGTAGAGGTCGGGGATGTAGAAGGTCTTTTCGATCAGCTCGGAGCAGCGCTCGATCCCCGGGCGCAGGCGGCCGGAAACCAGGGCGTTGCACGCGCCCAGCAGGGCTGCGACCCGGGGGTCGTCCGCGGCAGTCGCTTCCACCTTGCGCACCTCGCTGAGGCAGTGGGCGTAGCGACCGCCGTGGAACAGGGCCATGGCGTTCTGGATCTGGGTTTCCACATCGCCGTCGAACGGGTTGCCGCGTTCTGCCGCGGACTCGACGGGGGGCGTCGCGAGGTCGTCCCCGCCCGTCAGGGATTGGAACATCTGGTCGAATTTGCTCGTGCCGCGTGCCACGGTCGGTCCTCCGTGTGGGTGGGGAGATCGGTCGCCGCATGTTTTGCAAGTGGGAGGCCACGGTTAACCCGGGTTTATGGTGCTGCAGCGGGGTGGCTCGGGTCCCCAGGGGGGAGGCTGTGACGGGATCGTTCTCTACGGTTCCGCTATGGGAACGCTGGAGGGGTGCGGAGGATCTCCCTGCGTCAGGTGCAGACGGGTGCGGCCGAGCGTGCGGCGACAGGTCGTTGACACCCGCGGACGGCGGCTGTTACCTTCCTCCGCTTCGTGTCCATGATGAGAGGGTTACGAGACATGCCCAAACTGGTGATCCGTGAAGACCGCTGCAAGAGTTGCGGAATTTGCGTCGAGTTTTGCCCAGAACACTGCCTCGAGATTGGCGATCCACTCAACACCATGGGCTATCGGCCGGTGGTGTTGAAGGATGAGGAGGCCTGCAAGTCCTGCGGGGTCTGCGCCCGGATGTGTCCGGACGTGGTGCTCGAGGTGTGGAAGGTGAGGTGAGGTGGTGAACAAAGTTTTCGAGAAAGGCAACGTGGCCATTGGCAAGGCGGCGGTGGCGGCAGGCTGCCACTACTACTTCGGCTACCCGATCACCCCCCAGAGCGACATCCCCGAGTACCTCAGCGGCGCGTTGCCCAAAGCGGGGGGCCAGTTCGTGCAGGCCGAGAGCGAGATCGGGGCGATCAACATGGTGCTCGGTGCTGGCGCCACCGGGAAACGGGCCATGACCAGTTCCTCCAGCCCGGGCATCAGCCTAAAGCAGGAGGGCATCAGCTACATGGCCGGCAGCGAGATCCCCGGCTTGATCGTCAACATCCAGCGTTCCGGGCCGGGGCTGGGGGGGATCGACCCGAGTCAGGGGGACTACTTCCAGGCCACCCGGGGGGGCGGCCACGGCGACTACCGAGTGATCGTGTTGGCCCCGGCGTCGGTGCAAGAGATGTATGACCTCACCGTGCGGGGCTTCGACCTGGCGGATCAGTACCGCACGCCGGTGATGATTCTGGCCGACGCGATGCTGGGCATGATGAAGGAACCCCTGGAGGAGTGGGTGCCGGAGGTGAAGGAGTTCGGCAAGCAGGCTTGGTGCCTGACCGGTGCCGCGGGGCGGGAACGCCGGCGGGTCAAGTCCCTGTACCTTTCGGACGGCGAGTTGGCCAAGCACAACTGGGCGCTCAAGGAAAAGTACGAGGAAATCTGTCGCTGCGAGGCCAGGGCCCACGTGGAGATGCCCGCGGACTGCGAACTGGCAGTGGTGGCGTTCGGCTCGGCGGCGCGCATCGCCAAGAGCGCGATCGACCGGGTGAACGACGCCGGTCGCCGGGTGGGTCTGGTGCGGCCGATCACCCTGTGGCCGTTTCCGACGGCGACGGTGGGGGGTGTGGCCGACAGTGGTGTGCCGCTGCTCACGGTGGAACTCAACACGGGACAGATGGTGGAAGACGTGCGCCTGGCCGTCGAAGGCCGGGTGCCGGTGGGGTTTGCCGGCTATCCCCCGGGCTACATGCCCAGCCCGGACGATGTGTACGGGGAGATCCTCAAGCGTCTCCCGTCCCAGGAGATGAGCTGATGAAAGCCGTGTTCACCCGCCCCGAGAGCCTGGTCGACACGCCGTCCCACTTCTGTCCCGGGTGCGATCACGGACTGATCCACCGTCTGGTGGCTGATGGCATCGACAAGTACCAGGTCCGTGACCGGGCCATCGGTGCCGCGTCGGTGGGCTGCAGCGTGTTCATGTACGATTACTTCGACATCGACGTGGTGGAGTCGCCCCACGGCCGCGCCCCTGCGGTGGGCACCGGTATCAAACGGGCCAACCCGGACAAGTTCGTGCTGCTCTACCAGGGGGACGGCGATCTGGCGGCGATCGGCACCGCCGAGATCATCCACGCCGCGAACCGGGGCGAGAACCTAACGGTGGTGTTCGTCAACAACACCGTGTACGGCATGACCGGCGGTCAGATGGCCCCCACCACCATGTTGGGCCAGGCCACCACCACCAGCCCCTACGGTCGGGAGTTCGGCCAGGATGGCTACCCCATCAAGATGACCGAAATGCTGGCCCAGTTGGAGGGGGTGGGGTTCGCGGCACGGGTGGCGGTGGACACCCCGGCCCATCTCGGCCAGGCGCGCAAGGCGGTGTTCAAGGCGTTTGCCGCCCAGGTGGAGGGGCTGGGCATGGGGTTTGTCGAGGTGTTGGCGACCTGTCCCACCAACTGGGGCATGTCGCCCCTGGATGCCAACCGGCGCATCGAGGCGGAGATGATCCCCTACTTCCCCCTGGGGGTGTACAAGGAACGCAAGGCCGCGGACTTCGCGTAGCCCGGCGACTGCAGGAGAGGGACTCCATGTACCACGACTTGATTATGGCCGGCTTCGGTGGCCAGGGTATCTTGATGATCGGGAACCTGCTGGCCGTTGCCGGCATCCGCCAGGGCTACCGGGCCACGTTCTTCCCCTCCTACGGGGTGGAGATGCGCGGGGGCACCGCCAACTGCACCGTGACCCTATCGGATCGCGAGATCGGCAGCCCGGTCACCTCCCGGCCCCTGGGGGTGATCGCGATGAATGAACCGTCGGCCACCAAGTTCGGGCCCCGGGTGCGGGAAGGGGGGGTGTTGGTGATCAACGCTTCGCTGATCTCCGCCGATGTGACCGGCCCCGCGGGAGTGCGGGTGGTGCGGGTGCCGTGCAACGAACTGGCTCAGGAACTGGGGGACACCCGGGTGGCGAGCATGGTGGCCCTGGGTGCCTACGTGGCGGCGTCCGGGGTGGTGGAGGTTGCCAGCATCGAGGCGGCCCTGCCCGAGGTGCTGCCGCAGCGAGCCCACAAACTGATTCCACTGAATCTGCAGGCAGTTGCGGCCGGCGGCCGCCAGGTGACCGATGCCTGACCCGGTAGGGAGAGGGGAGCGATGAGCAGAGAGACCACACCGACTCCAGTGGGGGAGTGCATCAAGGCCCTGCGCGAGCGCGCCGGACTCACCCTGCAGCAACTGGCTGACCGCACCGGCTACACCTCTGCCCTCCTCAACCAGGTGGAGAACCACTTGGTCAGCCCACCCCTAGGGTCTCTGGGCACCATCGCCCACGCCCTGGAGGTGTCCATCGGTGAACTGTGGGGGGAGCGGGCCCGGGAGCCGTTCGCGCTGGTACGCCGGGACGACCGCCGGCAAGCATCGCGGTTTGCCTCCAAGGAGGGTGTGTCCTACGGCTACGCCTACCAGTCCCTGGGGTTCGGCAAGAAGAACCGCCACCTGGAACCCTTCGTGGTAACCCTGGAACCGCCCACGGTGGCCAGCCGTCGGGCCTCCGTGCACGACGGTGAGGAGTTCGTGTTCGTGCTCTCCGGGTCCGTGGAAGTGACCCTGTCGGGTCACAGTGACGTGCTCGAGCCCGGGGACAGCATTCAGTACGACGCCACGCTTCCCCACCTGGTGCGCTGCGTGGGCGACGAGCCGGCGCAGATTCTGGCGGTGATCTGGAGCCCCGGGGACTGACCCCCGAGCGTTGCCACGAAACGCGGGACTCCTGCCCCTGAGCCCTGCTCCTTCCTCCGCTGCACCCGCCCGCGACTCAAGCGAGGCCCCGCGCGCGCCGATCCGTACTCCGGATACCCCTTCCCCTGCGCGAGGCACACCCCCTATGGCACAGCACCACCCAGGCATTCTCACCGAGGTAGGCACCAACGAACTGGAAGTGGTGGAGTTCACCATCGGCCAGCGCCCGTACGCCATCAACGTGGCCAAGGTGCGGGAGATCATTCGTCCCGTGGAGCCGATGTCGGTCCCCGACTCCCACCCCTGCGTGCTCGGCGTGTTTCGCAACCGCGACGAAGTCCTGCCCCTGGTGGATCTCGGCAAGTGGCTCAAGAGCGCAGAGGTGTTGGACCCTGCCCAGACCAAGATCGTCGTCGCTGAGTTCAACGAGATGAAGGTCGGGTTCCTGGTCCACGGGGTCAATCGCATCCACCGGGTATCCTGGGCGGACCTGGAGGCGCCGAAGGCGGGCAGCATGGTGGACAGTCACGCCGCCGTGGGGTTCCTGCGCCTGGGGCGTGAGACTCCCGAGGGGGAGCGCATCGTGTTCCTGTTGGACTTCGAGGGTATGGTGGCTGCAATCAGCCCACGGCGGGTGGCCTCCGACTCCGAGGGGGACGCCGTAGCGCGAGACCGGCGGGCGGGCAAGGTGGTGCTGATCGCCGAGGACAGCCAACTGGCTCGCAAGGTGCTCCGTGGGCGACTGGAAGGCGGCGGGTTTACGGTGGTGGTGGCCCAGGACGGCGCCGAGGCGTGGGAAAAACTGGATACCGGCACCGTGGCGGACGCGGTTATCAGCGACATCGAGATGCCCCGCATGGATGGCCACCACCTCACCCGACGCATCAAAGGAGACGAGCGCTTCCGCGGGGTTCCCGTGATTCTGTACTCCTCGATGATCTACGAGGAAGTGCGCCACAAGGGTGCTGCGGTGGGTGCCGACGCGCAGGTCTGCAAACCCGATCTGGCGGACGTGCTGGCTACCTTGGACCGGCTGCTGTTCCCCTAGATCCCCCGGCCTGTAGCTTTGGCGACGGGGCGGCCCGGCCGGATGGGCTTGACAGCCCCTGGGCCTGGGACCGGTGGGGCCCCGGGTACCCGCCATCCCGTCCCCGCTGTTCCCCACACGTGCAGACGATCCTCCCCCCTGTCCAACCCATACCGCAAGGCTCTGGCTCGGTCTCTCCTTGGATAGCCTACTCCTGCAGTGATAATGTGCCGCAGGGATGCGGCGGTGTTGCCTTCCCCGGTTCCGGGGACTTCGTCAGTGGAGAACGTGACCATGTCAGATGCGCGGACCTGCTGCAGCCAGTTCTGGTTGCGCAAACTGCACAGCCTCACCGGATTCCTGTTCCTGGGGTACTTCCTGTGCCTCCATGTGCGCGGCGAGGGAGCCTACGACTCCACCGTGCTGCGCATCTTGTTCCTCTACCTGCCGCTGCTGTTCCACGGTGCCTATGGGTGCTACATCACCTGGGAGGCGAGCCCGAACCTGGGCAGGTATCCTTGGGTGCGCAACGGCATGTACGTCGCCCAGCGGGTCACCGGCCTCCTGCTGGTGCCGTTTCTGCTGCTGCACTTGGGGGCGATGCTGTGGGGGGCGGGGTACGGGGACGCTGGCTGGTACCTGGCGGTGTGGTACGCCGGGGTGGTGGTCGCCGTGTTCCACCTGGCCAATGGCCTGTTCGGCACCTTCATCGACTGGGGTGTCACGGTAGGCCCCCACAGTCAACGGGTGTTCGTGGGGGTGAGTTTCCTGGCTTTTTTTGTGCTCTCCGCGTATGGCTTGTACACACTGGCGCAGTGGTAGACGGGAGTGGACCTAGTGGAACGACAGAACATCGTAGTGGTCGGCGGCGGTCTGGCAGGGCTGATGGCGGCGGTGCGTGCCGCGGAACAGAACTTCCAGGTGTCCCTGGTGAGTCTTGTGGCGGTGCGTCGCTCCCACTCGGTGTGCGCCCAGGGCGGTATCAACGCCGCGGTGAACACCAAGGGGGAGGGGGACAGCCCCTGGGAACACTTCGACGACACCATCTACGGCGGTGACTTCCTGGCCAACCAGACCCCGGTGAAGCGCATGTGCGAGGCCGCCCCGGGGGTCATCTACCTGTTTGATCGCATGGGGGTGATGTTCAATCGCACCCCCGAAGGGTTGCTGGACTTCCGCCGTTTCGGCGGTACCCGGCACCACCGCACCGCCTATGCCGGCGCCACCACCGGACAGCAGCTCCTGTACGCCCTGGATGAACAGGTGCGCCGCTACGAGGCGGCGGGGCTGGTGACCAAGTACGAGGGGTGGGAGTTTCTCTCCGCCGTGCGCGACGACGGCGGCCGCTGCCGTGGGGTGGTGGCGATGGACCAGACCAGCGGCGCGGTGGAGGCGATCACGGGGGCGACGGTGATCATGGCCACCGGGGGGCCGGGTATGATCTACGGCAAGTCCACCAACTCGGTGATCAACACCGGCGGGGCCAACGGCAGCCTCTACAGGCAGGGCGCGGTCTACGCCAACGGCGAGTTCATCCAGGTGCACCCAACCGCGATTCCCGGCAGCGACAAACTGCGTCTGATGAGCGAGTCGGCCCGGGGCGAGGGGGGCAGGGTATGGGTGCCTCGGAACGGTCAGCCCTGGTACTTCCTGGAAGAGAAGTACCCGGCCTACGGCAATCTGGTCCCTCGCGATATCGCCACCCGCGAGATCTTCGACGTGTGCGTCAACCAGGGACTGGGGGTGGATGGGGAGATGCAGGTGTATCTGGATCTCACCCACCTGCCCGCGGACTACCTGGAGGTGAAGCTCGGTGGAATTCTTGAGATCTACCGCAAATTCACCGGCGATGACCCCGCCAAGGTGCCCATGAAGGTGTTCCCCGCCGTGCATTACTCCATGGGGGGGCTGTGGGTCGACAGCGACCAGATGACCTCGATCCCCGGTCTGTTCGCCGCGGGCGAGTGCGAGTACCAGTACCACGGGGCGAACCGGCTGGGGGCAAATAGCCTGCTGTCCTGCATCTACGGCGGCCAGATCGCCGCCCAGCGGGCCATGGAGTATGTGGCCGGTGCGGAGCATGGCACCCCGGACCGGGCCGAACAGGAACTGCAGCGGCAGCGGCAGCACCTGGAGGATATCGCCGCCATGGACGGCAGCGAGAACCCGTACCGTCTGCACGCCGAACTGGGCCAGATGATGACGGAGAACGTCACCGTAGTGCGCCACAACGAGCGCCTGGACCAGACCCTGGAGAAGATCGTCGAGTTCAAGGAGCGCTGGCACGACATCGGGCTGCCCGACCGCGGCACCCGCCACAACCAGGCGCTGCAGTTCACCCGGCAACTACAACTCATGCTAGAACTGGCCCACGCCATCACCCTGGGTGCGCGCCTGCGCGACGAGAGCCGCGGGGCCCACTACAAGCCGGAGTTCCCTGAGCGCGACGATGCGCGGTTTCTCAAGACCACCCGGGCCACCTGCACCGAGGACGGCCCCAGGATCGACTACGAGGACGTGGACGTGCAGTACCTCCAGCCACGGCCGCGCACCTACGCCGAGGACAAGAAGGAGAGCGCCTGATGAACGATACCGTGCGGCTGAGAATCCTCCGGCGTGACGCCCCCGGGGAGTCGACCCGCTGGGAGGAGTTTGCCGTGCAGCGAATGCCGGCGATGAATGTCATCACCTGTCTGCAGGAGATCCAGAAGCATCCGGAGGACGCCGCCGGCAGCCCGGTGACCCCGGTGGTGTGGGAGTGCAACTGCCTGGAAGAGGTGTGCGGTGCGTGCACCATGGTGATCAACGGGCAGGCCCGCCAGGCATGCACCGCACTGGTGGACGAGTTGAGCGAGCCGATCATTCTTGAACCCCTTACCAAGTTCCCGGTGCTCCGCGACTTGGCGGTGGACCGCGGGATGATGTTCGAGAGTCTCAAACGCATCAAGGCGTGGATTCCCATCGACGGCACCTACGATCTGGGTCCCGGTCCGCGACTGGCCGAGCAGGAGCGCCAGTTTGGCTACCGCCTCAGCCGCTGCATGACCTGCGGGTGCTGCATGGAGAGCTGCCCCCAGGTGAACCCCAAGACCAACTTCATGGGTCCCGCCCCCCTGGCCCAGGCCCTGTACTTCAACACCTCCCCCACGGGCCGCATGAACGCCGGGGAACGACTGGAGGCGATCATGGGGGACGGCGGTATCACCGAGTGCGGCAATGCCCAGAACTGTGTCAAGGCGTGCCCCAAGGAGGTGCCTCTGACCACCGCCATCGCCGGTTTGAACCGGGCTACCACCTGGCACTTTATCAAGAGCTGGTTGACCCGCTGACGCCGTCAACCCGGCCGCGATCGTGATCTCCAGACCCTCCCTGCCACACCGCATCGCCTGGCTCCTGGTGACCCTGGTGCTGGCGGCGCTGGTGCTGCTGCCCCTGCGCCTGGCCCAGTATGTCCACCAGCCCCGAGGCGAGGGGCGGGTGCGCTTCCAAGTGGCCCGGGGAGACGGGCCGCGGCAGTTGGCGGAGTCCTTGGCCGTCGACGATCTGGCCTCCTGGCCCCGCGGCACTGCGTTGGGCATGCGCCTGTGGGGGGAGCCCGGGGCGATGAAGGCGGGCAACTATGACCTGCCCGCACCCACCCGTCTGGTGGACGTGTACCGTGCGGTGGCACTTGGACAGGTGCACCAGGTGACCGTGACGTTTCCAGAGGGTCTCACCGCCAAGGAGATGGCCCCGTTGCTGGAGCAGGCCGGGGTGACCGCCGCCGACGGATTCCTGGCCGTGGCACTGGACCCGCAAGCGGCGGCGCGTTGGGGGTTGCCGGGTAGTACCTTGGAGGGGTTCCTGTTCCCCGACACCTACCGCTTCGCCGAAGGGGTGGGGCCCGACACCGTGGTGGCTGCCATGGTGGCGCGCTTCCGGGGGGTGACGGAACCGTTGGCCGGGGAGCTGGCCCGCCGGGAGCTGGGCCTGCTGGAGTGGGTCACCCTGGCCTCGGTCGTGGAGAAAGAAACCGGTGCCGAGGAGGAGAAACCATTGATCGCGGGGGTGTTCACCAACCGCCTGCGCCGGCGCATGCGCCTGGAGAGTGATCCCACGGTGATCTATGGCCTGGCGTTCTTCGACGGCAACCTGCGGCGCCGAGATCTGGACACCGACACGCCCTACAATACCTACACGCGCCGCGGCTTGCCCGCCGGCCCCATCGCCAACCCCGGGCGATCAAGCCTGGTGGCTGTCCTGCGCCCGGCCAAGGTGCCGTACCTGTACTTCGTCAGCCGCAACGACGGCACCCACGAGTTCTCCGCAACCTACGAAGACCACCTTGCGGCAGTGGATCGGTACCAGCGGAGGCGCCGGTGATAGGGCGGGCTCTGGTTCTCGTGCTGTGTGCGATAGGATGGCCCGCGACGTTCACCGGAGCCCAGGTGCTCGATGCCCTGGTGGCGCGGGTCGATACGGAGGTGGTCACCTGGAGCCGGATGGTCCAAGAGCGCGAGCTGCGCCGCATGGGCGGCGCCCCGGCACCGGAATTGACGCCGGAGGTGGTGCGGGAGACCCTGGTGCGGCGGCACCTGTTGGTTGTCGAGGCGCGCAAGCTGCGGCTGGAGGTGAGCGCCGCCGAAACCCTGGAAGACGTGGAGCTCCTGGCGCGGGCTGCAGGGGGCGCGGCGTTCTGGGAACGTGCGGCGCGGCTGGGCCTCGACCGGGCCCAACTCGAGGAGCGGTCGGCGCAGCAACTGCTGGTGCGCCGCTACCAGGAGCTGCGCAGGGAGATGACCTTCGTGCCCGAATCCGAGGTGCGCGCGTTCTTCCTCGCGAACGCCAACCCGCAGCCCCAGGGTTCCCTGGCCGAGATGCGCGACGTGATCCGTACCCAGTTGGCCGAGCGGAAGTACCAAGAGGAGCTAGAGCGATGGATCAGGCGACAGGTCGCAGAGGGGCGGGTGGAGTGGTTGCCCCTGCCGGAGGCGCCCGCAGGCTGAGACAACACCTGTTGGAGATCTTCCAGGCGGCGGTGGCAGCCGCGGAGCCCGCCCGGGCGGTGCGCCAGCACCTGTCCCTGGACGGCGACGCGTTGGTGGTGCACGGCATTCGGGACAGTTCCCGGGTTCCCCTGCTGGCTCCGGGGCGGGGGAGGATTCTGGTGGTCGGGGCCGGCAAGGGCTCGGCACCCATGGCCCGGGCGCTGGAGGAGTTGCTCGGCGAGCGCATCACTGCCGGGGTGGTGTGCGTAAAGGACGGCCACGGCTGCTCCCTGGATCGGGTGCAACTCCGGGAGGCGTCCCACCCGGTACCGGACCAGCGGGGCGTGGCGGCCGGGACGGAGATTCTGGAACTCGTGGCCGGCGCCGGCCCCGGCGACCTGGTACTGGCAGTGCTGTCCGGGGGCGGTTCGGCCCTGCTCGAGGTGCCGGCGCCAGGGGTGAGCCTCGCCGACCTGCAACAGCTTACCGACCTGCTGCTCTCCTGTGGCGCCAGCATCGATCAGATCAACACCCTGCGCAAGCACCTCTCCCGGGTCAAGGGTGGGCGACTGGGGGTGGCCGCCCACCCGGCACGGGTGGTGAATCTGGTACTGTCCGACGTGGTGGGCGATCGTTTGGACGTGATCGCCTCCGGACCGTTTTCCGCGGACCCCGGCACCTTCAGGGATGCCCGCGAGATCCTGGAACGGTATGGACTGTGGTCGCGGGTGCCCGGGGCGGTGCGGGAGGTGTTGGAACAGGGCCTGACGGGGGCCGTGCCGGAGACCCCGAAGCCGGGCGCGCCCGAACTCGCCGGGGTGACCCACGTGGTGGTGGGTTCCAACCGCATCAGCCTCGACGCGGCAGCCGACGCTGCCCGGGAACGGGGCTACCAGCCCTTGGTGCTCAGTTCCCAGGTGCAGGGAGAAGCCCGGGAGGTGGCCCGGGTATTGGCCGCCGTGGCCAAGGAGTGCCGCTGCACCGAAACCCCGCTGGGGCCCCCGGTGGCGGTTCTGGCCGGTGGCGAGACCACCGTGACCCTGCGGGGTGGGGGCCGCGGGGGGCGCAACCAGGAACTGGCCCTGGCCCTGGCCCTGGAGTTGGAGGGCTGGGAGGGGGTGGCGGGACTCTCCGGGGGCACGGACGGCAGCGACGGCCCCACCGATGCGGCCGGGGGGTTGGCGCTGCCCGACAGCGTGGCGCGGGGTGACGCGGCGGGTCACGACGCCTACGCCAGTTTGGCGCAAAACGACAGCTACCATTATCTGGACGCCGTGGGAGACCTGATCCGCACCGGCCCCACCCGCACCAATGTGATGGACATTCAAGTGCTGCTGGTGGCGGCTGCACCCTGAAAGATCTGGACACCCTTTTTACCCCGGTGCTACCGTACCTGTTTGGTTGATTTCCTTGGGAGGAATTGGATGTACGAACTCAAGATCGAGGACGCCTTCGCGGCGGCCCACA
>JARGFW010000026.1 GCA_029211085.1 Deferrisomatales bacterium
GGCGCGGTCTTCCTGACCCCCTCCACCGGAACGCTCCTGATCTTCTCGGCTGGGGCCGGCGTGGCAACTTTCGCGGGGGTAGCCTCGCCCGGCGCAGTCTTCGGGGGGTTCCCGACCGGTGCGGTCTTGGCGGGCTGCGCCGAGGACGTCTGCGACCGCTTTGCGGGAATCCTCTCGGCGTTGTGCACCGGAGCAGCCGTCCTCCCTGGCGGCGGCGCGGCGATGGTCTGAGACCTGGGTCCCAGGGCTTCCGGGGTCACGGGCGGCTCCTTCGAGGGGGCCACCGCGACATGCGCCGCAGGGGTTGCGGGTGCCGCTTTCACGGTGGGACTTACGTCCGGAGTTTCCGGCGCTCCTTGGAACCATACCGCCGCGGCGACCAGCACCAGCAAAACCGTCGCCCAGCCCCAACGGCCCGGGAACGACGCGAACCGCGGCTGCGCCGTGCCGTCGACGGGGACGGGGGAGTCCATGGCCGGGGCAGGCGGTGGCGCGAGAGGCCGTTGGGCGGCGGACTCGGCGGTGGACGGCTGGTCCGCCTCTGGCGGCGGGGTCAACTCGACCGCGGCATCGGTGCCCGGCACGGGTCCGCGATCCGCCGTCCGCTGCGCGCCGAGTGTGGGGTCCGGGTCCAGCGGACACGGCTCCCCCGGGGCCGCACATCCCAACCCGCTCACCGCTGCGGATACGGCCTCCACAACCACGGCGGCCGACCGCTCCGCGGCCGCCGAGGCACCGCAGCCACCGTTGTCACCGCCGGGTCCAACGGACGCGGCTGGCTCACCCTCCCAACCACCGTCCCCCTCCAACCGGGCGCCCTCCATCCGCGCGGTGCTCAGATCACAACCCGTGAGGTTCGCGCCGCGCAGGTCTGCCCCCCGGAAGTTGGTCCCCGCAACCGTGGCGGCCCCAAGGTCCGCACCCCGCAGATCCGCGCCCCCTGCATCCACCTCGGAGAGGTCCGCGCCCCGCAGGTCGGCGCCCATCAAGCGTGCCTTGGCGAAACTCGCATCCGTGGCGCGGACGCGGCGCAGGCAGGCCCCTTCCAGGTCCGCCGCCTCCAGGCGGGCGGCCTCCAGGCAGGCACGGCTCAGATCGGCCCCGACCAGTCTCCCATGGGACAGGTCGGCCCCTTCCAAGTGGGTGTGGCGGAGCTGTGCCCCATCCAGATCGGCCCCCCGCAGAAACGCCTCCCGCAGGCACGCGTGGATGAAGCGGGCCCCCCGCAGGTCGGCGCCGGCAAGATTCGCCCCGGTCAGGTCGCAACCGGCCAGGTCGGCGCGGGGCAAATGAATCCCCGCCAGGTGCTGGTCCCGCAGATCCAGGTGCTGCAGGCTGTGGCCGGTGGTCAGCCGCTGCACCAGTTCCTCCCGAGACGGCCGGCGCAGTTCCAACACGAACTCCCGCAGTTTCTCCAGGCGGCGTTCCAGGCGTTGGCGTTGTAGTTCCTCCAACAGCGCGACGCGGCCCATCTCGGCGAGCAACAGCTCCATCTGCAACACGGCACGCTGCCTCTCCCGCCGCAACCGACGCCGCTCCTCGTCGGTATCGACCTTGCCCCCCTCGATCGCGCGCTGCAGCCGCTCCAACTCGCCCAGCCTGGGTTCCAACACCGGCAACCAATCCCCCGGGGTGGCCAGGTGCAGGCGCTGCCCCCGCTCCGCCAGGTAGTCCGCGGCGTGACGAACACAGACCTCGCACAGGTGCGGAGCCAGACCGGTGATGGCCGTCACTTCTGCGGGGTCTGCTGCGGCGAGCATCTCCACCGACGTGAAGCCGGCGCCGAAGAACTGCTCCAGGGAGTGGGCAGTCACAGCGGGCACAAGCTGCAGCACCGTGCGCAGCATGACTCCGTCCAGGGGATCCCCCGCGGCGCAGGCGCCGAACGCACCGGGCAGCACCTCGGCCAGGGATCCCGATACCCGCAGCACTGCCTCGCGGCTGGTTCCCTCCACGCAGAGCGCGCCGCTCTTCTGAATGGCGTCGAAGTAGCCCCGCAAGGAGGAAAACCGCTCGGCGAGCTGTTCCAGGCCCATGCCCCGGGCCGACTCGATCACCGTGACCAGGGGCGGGAGGAGCGGATCGATGCGTCCGGCAGCCACCGGGCCGCGGCAAAGCTCGACGCAGAAGTGCTGCAAGGGCCGAAGATAGATCGCCGCCACCTCGCCGAACGTGGCGGCCATCGCGGCATCATCGCAAGCAGAGGACCCCCTCGCGGGGCGGTGGAGGTGGGGCGGGCCCTGGTCCTCTGCACCGCCACCCTCCTCGAAGGCGGTGCCGAAGAACGCCCCGTCAGCCAGTGACGCGTTGGCGAACGAAGTGAGCACCTCGGCTGCGGAGGAGGTCTCTCCCGACTCCGGCACGTCGAGTGACGCGGACGGAGCGCGCTGGCCGACTCCGGCAACGCCGGACCGGCTGGCGACGGCGCTTTCTTCGGGGTGAACCGAGCCCATACTTCCTCCCTGACTCCTTGGGCGGGTTGGCCGCCCCTCTCTCCGTAGCAAGGTGCCCGGTCGTTACGTTTTCGGAACCAGCGGGGCTGCGCCACGCCTCGGGTACCGGATGACGGACGGCCCAGCCGGGCGGAAAACCTGCCAGGGTTGGGCATCCCTCCCCTTATCGCCCGTTGGGGTGCCGGTGTTTAGCCAGGGTAAAAAGCGAGAATCGTGCCAGGCCCAGAGGCGCCGGGAGCAAAGACGGGGACGGCCCACCCCTGTCCATGCCCAGAGCTTCTCTTTCTCCGGCCCATGGCCATGCAGTATCCTTGCGGCTCCCCTGAACCCGAGAGCATCCAGATCCCGGACTCCATCGCCATGGCAACCTTTCG
Organism: Deferrisomatales bacterium; assembly: GCA_029211085.1. Taxonomy (GTDB): domain Bacteria; phylum Desulfobacterota; class Deferrisomatia; order Deferrisomatales; family JARGFW01; genus JARGFW01. The sequence continues at coordinate 2,828 of JARGFW010000026.1, forward strand.
CAGCGCCTCCGTGGGGCTCGCCCTGTTCCTTCTCGCCAACCTGCAGGCGGGAGCCGCGCCCCTGCACCGGGGGGTATCCAGCCTCACCCCGGGACAGGAGCGGGCCCAGCCCCTCTCGTTCGCCTGCGCGCGCTGCCACAACGCGGAGTTCGCCCTGTGGGTGGGGCACCCACACAGCCACTCGCTCATCGACGCCGCGGTAGCCCCCGAACGCATCCTGCCCCAGTGGCGCGAGGACGAACCGGGATGGGCCCAGGTGGGCGCCGGGAGGTTCCACCGAGGAGACGTGGCCCTGGCGATCGGCCAGCTGCAGCGACAGGTGTTCTTCCGCACCGACTCCGACGGCCACCGCCTGCTGCCCGGGCAGTGGAACGTGCGGGACGCCTCCTGGGAACCCCTGGCGGAGTCGTTCGAGCAGCTGCGCGGGGCGTACCGCACATGGGAGGAGGAGTGCATCGGCTGCCACAGCACCCAGGTGGAGCTGCTGGAGACAGCCCCCGGGGCCCGGGCCGGGGAGCCTGGGGTGGGGTGTCCAGCGTGCCACGGCGACGGCGAGCAGCACATGGCCAAGGGAGGACTGGCTCCGATCCTCAACCCGGCCAAGCTCTCCCCCGAGCTGCGCTCTCAGATCTGCGCTGCCTGCCACGCCCGGGGCGTCTCGACACAGGGGGGGCGTCCCTACCCCGTGGGCTTCGTGCCTGGGCAACCGCTGTCCGACGGGTTCACCGTGGCGTCACCCGGCGCGGGACAGGAAGCCCTGTTCTGGCCCGACGGCGTGGAGCGCCGAGCGTGGATGGAGTACCAGGGGTTCGTACAGAGCGGACACCACCGGGTGGGCATCTCCTGCACCACCTGCCACGCCACCCACGGCTCGGACCACGAGCGCTCCCTGCGTCGAAGCGCGTCCAAACTCTGCGCCGGCTGCCACACCCAGTCCGTGCCCGAACCGGCCGCCCACATCCGTCACCCGGGGGCGAGGCAGGCTGCGTGGACTGTCACATGCCGTTGGTCAACGGGGACTCCCGCGAACCCCACGCGCACTCCCACACCTTTCGCTTCCTGCCGCCCACCGTGGAGGGGATCAGCCACCGGCCTTCGGCCTGCACCACCCGCTGCCACGCGGGCCGCGAACCGGAATGGACGGCGCAGACCTTGAACGGATGGCAGAACGCGGGAACCGGCACGCAGTGAGCCGCACCCGAACCGCTGGGGTGGAGCCCGGCTGAAAGCTGGCAAGGGGTTTGGCGGGCCGATTCGCTGCAGGTACCTGCCCCAGGGCCCCACTGCTTTGGTTGAGGCCCTCCTAAGAAGCAGAGGCTTCTTGCTCGCCGGAAGGCGGGCTCCGCCCAGCCCCCCGAACAAGCCTCCTGTTTCATCCCTCGGGATGCCGGCAAGGCGGTGGCCGAAAGGTGCCTATTCCCGCCGTCCTCCGGTTGGCCTGCCATCCGGATCTGCCCTTGCTCCAGTGCAACCCCCCACGTCCTATGATATGAATCTGCCCGACCCACGAGGTACAGTGACCGCGATGCTGGGCCGAACGCAGCGCATCGTGTTCGGGCCCGCGAAAAGCGGCTTTCCTGGGAAGTGCAGTCTTCGTCGTATCAACCATTGCATGGAGGTACAGCAGAGATGAGGCGATTCATGCTCTCGATGGCGTTCGCAGGTGCCCTATCGTGTGTTCCCGTGGCCGGCTTCACGGCAGAAAACGTCTATGCTGCGGCGGCCACTGCCGCCGGACAAACCTCCCACAAACTGGCCGGAGCACGCCCCTTCGGGCTGGGGGTGATCATCGGCGAACCGACCGGGATAAGTGGCAAATATTGGCTTTCGCCCGGCGCTGCAATCGACTTCGCCACCGCCTGGTCGTTTTCGGGCGACGCCGACTTTCACGTGCACGCCGACTATCTGTTCCACGTAAACACCGCGCGTCAGGTGGGTAGAGCACCCATTCACTTCTTCTACGGCGCCGGCGCACGGTTCAAGACAACAAGCGACCAACGGTTGGGTCTGCGCATACCGGTAGGGCTGGAATTCATACCCAGAGGCGCTCCGATGGAAATCTTTGCCGAGCTGGCACCGATTCTTGATTTCATTCCGGACACAACTCTGCGCATGAACATAGGGGTGGGTGTGCGGTACTTCTTCTAGCACTGGGAATCGGTGGTCCCCGCAAGAACGGCGTCCGCTTCGGGGCCACCGCTGGTGCAGTTGAGAATCGGACCGACCCCCGGGGTCCACACCGTGGAGCGCCCGGCGCCCTCACCACACGGGCACCGGCCGATCAGAAGTACAGGTTCCAGCGCAGCGTTATCTCGGTGAGCAGCACCCCCGAGGACGCGGCGCGCTCCAAGTCCAGGAACAGGGAGTGGTTCCTAGCCAGGCGCAGGGACTGGCCCAGTCGGACGGACAGGTCCGGTTGGTGGGCTCCCAGCAGGTAGGGCACGGCGCGGCCTTCCAGCTGCACCTTCCAGCTCTGCGTCAAGTTGGCCAGCACCCCGCCCCGCCCCCCCAGGCCCACGGCCACGCCACCGGCGTAGCGGCCCGAAACATCGGCCTCGCCCTCGGCCAAGCCGTACCACAGACTGTCCGCTCCGCCCCAGGCCAGGCCGCCCCCCCCGGCCAGGGCCCCCACCAGGCCGTCGTCCCCGTGGCCGAACGGCTTGGTGCGCAACCCGCCCCGCACCGCGAAGGACACCGGCTCGAAGAACCGGTCGCGAGGGCTGAGGGAGACGATGTCCACTAGATCGAAGCGCTGCAGATGCAGCCGACCGGTCGCGGGATAGGACCGCAAGGCCCCCTCGAAGAAGTGGATCTGGGAGCCCGGCAGGAACCCCCGGTCGGGGTCCAGCAACTCGTGGTACGCGGGCCGAAACCCCACCTCCAGCAGAGCATCCCCGCTGCGGGAACCCCCAGTCAGATAGGCCCGCGAGGAACTGTGGCCGGTTTCCGGAGCCGCCGGCTCCGGTACGGCGTCCGCCCCCTCGGCACTTGGCGGCAACCGGCTGCGGGCCCGCAGGATTTCCAGATAGTGTTCCTGATACTGGGCCTCCCCAACTTCACCGGCGGACAGCCGCGCCTGCTGGAAGGTGGCGGCGATGTCCAGCACCCGCGCCCGATCGACAGAGGACAATCCCGTCTCCGCGACGGCCCCGGGGGCCACCTCACCCCGGACCACCTGCCGCGCCAGTTCCACCCCGCCCCGTCCGAGCAGTCCGGCGTTATGACGCAGGGTGGTGGCCTGGCTGGGCCGGTAGGTACGCGCCTCCACCAGGCCGGCGGCGAGTATCCGCTCCACCGTCGCGAGGGGGGTCACCCAGGGGCCGTAGCCGTCGCTGAGGTGCACCCCGGGGCGCGCCGCTTCCAGCAGGAACAACAGGTTGTAGGAGCAGTTCTCGTCGAAGAAGAAGTAGTCCGACACCATGCCCCGCAGCTCCCAGGCGTGCAGGGTGAGCCGGCGCACCTCGGCGGCGTCCAGGTTGAGCCGGTACTCCCACACGTCGCGCTGCTCCATGGCGCTGTACTGTTTGACCTTCTCGTAGTAGGGCAGCACCGAGAAGTAGCCCCCATAGAATCCGAACACCCCCTTGACGGCGTAGGACACCCCGTTGTCCCCGGGGTCGATCTCGGCGGCATAGTTCACCGCGTGGGAGAGCAGCGCGCTGGCGTAGGGGGAATCGATGCGCAGCAGGGTGTGGCCGAACATGGAACCCGGGTTGTTCATGTGGGCGGTGGGGAACACCAGGGTCGCCGCGCGGGGTTGGATGCGTTCCAGGGCCGCGTCCAGTTCCGTACAACCCTCGGACAGGGGCGCGACGATCCCGAGCTCCTGCTCCAGCCACTCCCGCCGGGCGGGGAAGCGGCAGCCGGGCGACGGGCCACGAGGATCGTCGCCGATGGCCGAGAATGTGCCGGGCCCGGCGTCCCCGAACAGGGCCCGGATGGTGGCCGCGAGTTCGGCGCGGGGCTCGGTGGCCCCCTCGGGGGAGAGAAAGAACCGCGGATCGTCGAGGACACTGGTCGCCCCCCGCCAGCGTGCACGGTAATGGAGCAGCGCCAGCCACGTGGGGGAACGGTGGAGCTCCCGCTCCGCCGCCCGCGCCACCAGCGTCTCCACCCCGGGGCCGGCGACGGCTACCTCCGCGGACAGCGCCAGGAGCCCGGCCAGCAACAAGAAAACGGGGTACGCGGCGCAACGCCGCGTACCCCGTCGGAGTTCTGCGGGGAACGAACCCCCGGTCAACCTCAGCCCGGGAAGGTGAGGGACACCACGGTGTCCACCACGTGGGCGCTGCTCACATCGGCGCGGGGAAAGATCTCGCCGAAGTGGGCCTGCAGACTGCGGTAGTACTCCGCGCGCTGCGCCGGCGGCACTTCCATCAACTCGGCCAGGGAGGAGACGGTCTCACCGCCCCCGGCGGCGATGTCCCGGGCCAGGCCATCCAGGTTGGCCACCACGAACTCGTTGACCCGCTCGGTGGCGGCGATGTTCATGGGCTTCTGGCACTCCGAGGTCCCGGACGTGATGCCAAAGGTCTGGTTGCCGGAGGTGCCATTGGTGGTCACCGCAAGGGACTGGATGATGATGGAGTCGTCCAGGCTGTCCTTGAACAGCATGGTACCCAGCCCGCATCCGGTATTGTCCTTGCCGTTTCCGGCAAACGCGGCGGGGGCGAGCAGGGCGCAAGCCAACAGTACGACGAGAACCTTCTTCATGGGTACCTCCTGGACAGGGTTTTCGGACGACGACGATGGTAACCGATCCTTTGCGGCTGTCAAGAGCCCGCGGGAAGATCAGGAGGCTACGGCAGGAGTACCAGCCGGCTTTCCAGTTGCCGCAGCAACTCCGCACGCAGCCCGGCGCTGGAGAACGCCCGCACGTGCCCCGCACCCTGCACTTCCCAGTACCCCTTGGGGTCCGCGGCCACCGCGTGCAACCGCCGCCCGTGCTCCACCGGCACCACAGCATCGCGCCCGCCGTGCAACACCAGAAGGGGCACCGGGGCGACCCGGGGGGCCCAGGCCTCGGGCAGGAACCGCCCATCCAGATCCGCGAAGCCGTCGGCGATCACTCCCTGCAGCGGCCAGGTGCACAGACACCCCGCGGCCTTTTCTTGGGCGATGTGCCGGTAGCTGGAAAACGCGCTGTCCACGATCAGCAGGCCCATGCGCCCCTTGTGGGGAGAGGTGGCCACGGCGTGGAGTGCTACCGCCCCGCCGAAAGACTGGCCGAGCACTGCGACCGGCGCCGCACCCAGGTCGTCTCGGGCGAGCACGGCGGCCAGGAACGCCGCCGCATCGGCATGGGCCCCGGCCACGTCGGCCTTTCCTGCCGAGCGGCCAAAACCGCGGTAGTCCAGGGCGAGCACCCGGTACCCGGCGTCCACCAACCACAGCACCCCGCCCACGTGGGTACCGATGTTACCGGCGTTGCCGTGGAAGAACACAACCGTGCCGCGCGTGGCACCCCGGGGTTGCAGATCCCAGCCATGCAGTCGGACTCCATCCGTGGCTGCGACCCACACGTCCGCCACCGCGTATCCAGACGGTGGCGGGCCGAGTTCCCGCTGCGGGTGCAGGAACGCGGCAGACCCGCAGCCGGCGACCCAGAGGACCAAGATGGCGGCAACGACCTGAGTCCAGAAACGCAACGGGCCCCGCAAAGCGGGGCCCGACACAACCTCGAAGTCGCGGGAGTGCACCCTCAATCCACCACGAAACGGTCCACCAGCCGGGGCATCACTTCCCGGGCCCAGCCCTCGTCGCGGGCTTCCTTCAGGGTCTCGTTGTGGCAGAACACGCACGCCTCGGTCATGGTCATCTCCCGGGGGTACGGCATCCGTTTGAGATGGAACTCCGGCGTGTGGTAACCGCACTGGTCGCCCTTGCCCTGCACGTCCTCCGGGGCATGGCACACGGTGCACGCGGGTCTGGGCTGGTCGAAGTTGAACTTGTGGTCGTGGATCGAGTAGGTCTCGCCCGGCACCGCCATCTCCGGCACGTGGCAGTCGCGGCAGCCCACCTTGTTGGGGCGGTGGCCGGAGTGCTGCAGGAAGTTCTCGTTGCGGTACTTGTGGCAGGTGCCGCAGTACTCGCTGGGGGTCATGTAGCGCTCGTTCACCGACGCCGCCCCGCGATCGAAACCGCACACCTCACAAGCCCGGGCGGTGCTGTAGTACTTGGATTGGAAGAAGTACCACATCCGCACCCGTTCCTTGAGGTCCATGGTCCCCCAGTACCACGATTTGCTCTTGGGCTTGGGCATGAAAAACTCGGAGAAGTAGTCGCGCAGGTCCTTTCCCGGCACGAAGCCCACGGGGAACGGGTAGGTGTCGGTGGCTTTGTCCATCCCGTCGGTGTGGCACGCCATGCAGATCATCATCGCCCGGTCGGCATCGAGATTGGCAGGGTTGACGATCTCGCTGAGCCGGCCGCCGGTGTCCACGTGCTTCTGCCCCGGTCCGTGGCAGGACTCGCAGCCCACCCCCGGCTCGAAAAACGACTCGGTCTTGGCGTCGAACCCCACGGCGTGGCAGCCGTCACAGTGCACGTTGTAGGGCTGCTCCATCCAGTTCCAGATGCTGTAGGGCTCCCAGCGCCGCTCCGAGATGTTCCAGTACTTGGGCAGCTGGTAGAGCACACCATCGACCTTGGTGAGATACTTCTGGATCCAGTGGCTGCCGACGGAATAGAGGATGTCTTCGGTGCCGAAGGGGATGTTGCCGAAGTCGTTGGCCTGCACCGTGAACGGGTCGCGCACCGCGTCCACCAGCATGCGGGCGTGGGGAGTGAGGCGCCACTGGGCGTAGATTTCGGGATGGCAGGCGCGGCAGGAGTCGCTTCCCGCGTAGCCCGGCAACCCCTCCGCCCCCGCATCTGCCGCTGGCAGCGCCCAGAAACACAGAGTGACGGCTAGGATTCCCAGCAGGGCGCGGGTGGCACCGGCCGGGGGAACGCGGAAGGAAACGAACATGATTCTCTCGCAGAAGCGGGCACTGTGGGGTACCCGGGCCAGGTTGTCAGAACCGGGTCAGAATACACGCAACACCAACCGGGTTCCAGGGCTGGCACCACCTTGATCGGCATGTCCGCGCCCCCACCCAAGCCAAAAATGGAGAGGGACGCACGCGCGTCCCTCTCCCTGGCCAACGGTACGCCGGTCCGGGACTAGACGTCGATGGGGATCTGCCGAGGTTTGGCCGCCTCGGCCTTGGGGAGCTCCAGGGTGAGCACCCCGTTCTTGAGCGCCGCACGAATGCGCGTGGTGTCGATCTGCTCGGCAATGCGGAATTGGCGGAAAAACGGGACCAGGGCGAATTCCCTGTGCAACAGGTCGCCGGAGGTGTCGGGTTGCTGCCGACCCTCGATGGTGAGAATCCCCTGCTCCACCTGCACCGACAGCCCCTCCTTACCCACACCGGGCAGGTCGGCCAATACCACCAACCCCTCGGCGGTCTCGTAAATATCCACCGGCGGCACCGCGAAGCGTTCCGGCTGGCGGGTGACCTCGCGGCTGGCCGCATCCTCCGCCACGGCGGCGGGAACCGTCTTCTCTATGGTGTCCATGGGCTACCTCCTCACGCCACTGCGATGTCGATGCGCCGGGGCCGGGCCTCGGGCGCTTTGGGCAAAGTGACCGTCAATATGCCGTCGCGGTACGCCGCGGTTACCTTCTCGGCGTTCACCTCGGCCGCCAACTCCACGCTGCGGGAGAAACGGCCAGCAGACCTCTCGGTGCGGTGGAACGCGTCACTGGCCACCCCCGGCGGGGCGCTCTTTTCCCCGCTGATGGTGAGCACGTTGTCCTTGACACTGACATCGAAGCTGGCCGGGTCGACGCCAGGTGCCAGGGCCGAGGCCACGTAGCCCTCTGCGGTCTCCGCCAGGTTCACCCTCGGGTACTGGCGGGCTCCTGTGCCAGGCAAAAAGCCCAGGGGCCAGCCGCGCTGTGGCGCCGCCGCGTCGAAGAGCTGGTCCATCTCGCGGCGCAGGCGGTGGAGATCGTGGAGGCGGAATGGATCCCATACGGTCATGATCGTCTCCTTTCGTGCTTTGGGCGTCGGCTCGCGGACGCATCGTCATGAGACGCACGGAAAGGTAAGACCACCGTGCGGGGTTGGCAACCCGCCAGGGGCATGGGACAATGCCCCGCCCCACCACGGAGACTCCATGACTTCGACCGCATATCAACTCATCGACACCCCGGAAGCCGTACAAGCCTGGCTCGCCGGCCTGGAAGACGCCCCCTGCCTGGCAGTGGACTTCGAGGCCGACGGTCTGTTCAGCTACCGGGAGAAGCTGTGCCTGATCCAGGTGACCGACCGTGGCAAGAACCGGATCATCGATCCCCTGGCGGTGCCGGAGATGCTTTCCGGGTTCGCACCGCTGCTGGCCGACCCGGACCTGCCCAAGGTGTTCCACGGCGCCGACTACGACGTGCGTCTGTGGAAGCGCGCCATCCACAGCCCCCTGCGGGGCCTGTTCGACACCATGATCGCAGCCCAGTTCTGCGGCCGCGGGCAGGTGGGCCTGGCCGCCCTGCTGGCGGAGTTTTTCGATCTCACCCTCGACAAACGTTATCAGAAGGCGAACTGGGGCAAGCGCCCGCTGGAGCCGGGGATGCTGGAGTATGCGGCCCTGGACACCGCATATTTGATACCCCTGCGCGAAATCCTGGAGAAGGAACTGGAACAGCTCGGCCGGCTGGCCTGGGCCGAGGAGGAGTTTCGCCTGTTGGAGGCCGCGGAGCCTTCTCCACCGAAGACGCCGTCGTGCTTCGACGTGAAAGGGTCCCGCCGTTTCGCCCCGCGCCAGTTGGCCGCCCTGCAGGCCCTGTTGGAGGTGCGGGAAGCCGCAGCGGCGGAGCGGGACCACCCACCGTTCAAGGTGCTGAACAACGCCGTCTTGCTGGCGTGGGTCGAGAACCCGCCCCGCAGTCGCACAGACCTCCTGGCCACCCCCGGGGCCAACCGGGGGATCCTGGGCCGGCTGGCGACCCCGGTGCTGGACGCGCTGGAAGGGGCCCGCACCCTGGCGCCGGACGCCTGCCCGCGCCCACCGAACAACGGCCCGTTCGAGCCCCTCACCGCGGCGCAGGAGAAGCGACTGAAACGCCTCAAGCAGGCCCGCGCCGCCCGGGCCGAGCAACTGCAACTGCCGGTAGGCCTGCTGGTGAACACCGCTACACTGGAGCGCCTCACCCGCCAGGAGCCGGAGGCCCTGCCGGACGCCGTCGAGGCGCAGCTGAAGAACTGGCAGCGGGAAGTGCTCGGCGCCGAGATCACCGCCGCCGCCCGGGGCTGACACCGCGGCAACGGCATCCGTCACCCACCTCGGGCGCCCGTCCGGATTGACAGCACCGCCGCGGACGGTAGGCTCCGGGGCAAACTCGCCACACGGGAGGTGCGCCATGGTCCGGGTGCTGATCGAACGACACATTGCCGGGGGGATGGTGGAGGAGTTCCAGCTCGCGCTGCGCAACCTGCGCCTGGGAGCGGCGCCCCGAGAAGGCTACATCTCCGGCGAGTCCCTGCATGACGCCGCCGACCCCCACCACTTCTATGTGATCTCCACCTGGCACTCGGCCGCGGCCTGGAGGGCTTGGCAGAACTCCGACTCTCGCCGCGCGGTGATGGCGGCGATCGGCCCGATGCTGGAGGAACCGGAGAAGATCACCGTTCTGGAGCCGGTGTAGAAACCCGTCCCCGCCACCTCAAACAACCGGGGGCCCGACTTGCGCCGGGCCCCCGGTTGATTCCGTTTCGATCCGCGGATCGTTGCAGCCTTCTGCTAATAGATCGCCAGGTACTTCTCCAACTCCCAGTCCGTGACCGCGACCCGGTACTCGTCCCACTCCTTGCGCTTGGCCGCCACATACTTGGTGAAGATGTGCTCGCCCAGAGCCTGCCGGCTGATCGGGTTGGCCTCGAACTCGTTGACCGCCTCCTCCAGGTTGGCGGGCATGGAGTCGATGCCCTGTTCCACCTTTTCGACCGGGGTCATCTCAAAGATATCGACGTCTGTGGAGGCGCGCACCTGGAGCTTGTTCCGGATGCCGTCCAGGCCGCAGCTGAGCATCATCGCGAACGCCAGGTAGGGGTTGCACGCCGGGTCCGGACAGCGCACCTCCACCCGGGTGGAGGCGCCCCGGGCCGCGGGGATGCGCACCAGGGCGCTGCGGTTGGAGGCCGACCAGGCCACGTACACCGGAGCCTCGTAACCCGCCACCAGACGCTTGTAGGAGTTCACCAGGGGGTTGGTCACCGCGGAAAAGCTCCGGGCGTGCTTCATGATGCCTGCGATGTACTGGCGGGCAACATCGGAGAGCTGCAGGTCGGCGCTCTCGTCCAGAAACGCGTTCCTGCCGTCCAGGGTAAACAGAGACTGGTTGGTGTGCATGCCGGAGCCGTTGATGCCGAACACCGGTTTGGGCATGAAGGTGGCGTGCAGGCCGTACTTCTTGGCGATGGTCTTGACCACCCACTTGTAGGTGACGGTGTTGTCGGCGCAGGTGATCGCGTCGGCGTACTTGAAGTTGATCTCGTGCTGGCCCTCGGCCACCTCGTGGTGGGAGGCCTCGATCTCGAAGCCCATCTGCTCCAGGGTCTCGATGATCTCGCGGCGGCAGGCGATGCCCTCGTCGGCCGGGTCCACGTCGAAGTACCCGGCCACATCCTGGGTCACCGTGGTGGGCCTTCCCTCTGGGTCCTGGCGAAACAGGAAGAACTCACACTCCGGGCCCACGTTCATGGTGTAGCCCAGCTTCTCTGCCTCTCCCAAGATGCGCTTCAGGTTGACCCGGGGACAGCCCTCGAAGGGGGTCCTGCCGTCGGACTTGTACACGTCGCAGATGATGCGCGCGGCGCCGCGACCGTCCAGATGCCGCCAGGGCAGGACCACGAACGTCCCGTAGTCGGGCTTCAGGTACATGTCCGACTCGTTGATGCGCACGAAGCCGTCGATGGACGAGCCATCGAACATCATCTTCCCGTCCAGGGCCTTCTCGATCTGGCTCCTGGGGATGGCAACGTTCTTCATGAAGCCGAAGATGTCGATGAACTGCAGTCGGAAGAAGTGGATGTTCTCCTTGTCGACGAGGTCCAGGATTTCCTGTTTGGTCATGGGACTCTCTCCTCACGGGTGCAGGCGGGATGTCATACGCAGCGGGGCGCCCCGTCGAGGCGCCCCGCTGCTGGCGTCGGATTACAGTTTGAACAGCAGGTCGGCGTAGGTGGGCACCGGCCACAGGTCCCGGGGCATGAGCCCCTCCAGGGCGTCCACCCCGGTCCGCAGGCACTGCAGGGCGGGGACCACCTTGTCGCGGAACGCAGCCGCCTGTTTCTCGACGTTGGCAACGGCTTGCGCCTTGGCAGTCTCCTTCTCCAGGGTCTTGAGGCACTTGTTGGTGGCCTCCAGCAACTCGCTCACCTGGCCCAACAACTCCTTTTGCACGGAGCCGTGCTTGCCGGCCCCCGCCGCCGAGGTACCCAGGTCGGTCACGTAGTAGATCGCGGCGGGAATGTACAGCCGCCGCACCATCTGTATGGCGGTCTGCGCCTCGATGTTGATGTGCTTGGCGTACTGTTCCGTGTAGATCTCGGTGCGGGAGTGGAGTTCCTCCTTGCTCAGCACGTTGTACTTGCCGAACAGCTTGATCGACTTCTTGGTCACGAAGGCCTTGAGCGCGTCCACGGTATTGCCGACGTTGCCCAGACCGCGCTTCTCGGCCTCGACCACCCACTCCTCGGAGTAGTTGTTGCCGTTGAAGATGATGCGGCCGTGGTTGTTCACCGTGTCCCTGACGATCGCCTGGATCTCGGTGTTGACGTTCTTGGCCTTCTCCAGACGGGTGGCGATCTGGTCCAGGGCCTCGGCCACGGTGGTGTTGAGCGCCACGTTGGGGCCGGAGATCGACTGGGAGGAACCGAGCATGCGGAACTCGAACTTGTTGCCCGTGAACGCAAACGGCGAGGTCCGGTTGCGGTCGGTGTTGTCCTTGGGGAACTCGGGCAGGGTGTCCACGCCGATCTTCATGAAGGCCGCCGCCGCGCTGGTCGCCTTCTCGCCCTTCGCCAGCTTGGTGAGGATATCGGTCAGTTCACTGCCGAGGAACGCGGAGATGATCGCCGGAGGAGCTTCGTTGGCACCCAGGCGGTGGTCGTTGCCGGAGCTGCCGCAGGTGGCCCGCAAGATGTCGGCATGGGTGTCCACGGCCTGGAGCAGTGCGCAGAGGAAGACGAGGAATTGGGCATTGTCGTGGGGCGTGTTGCCGGGCTCCAGCAGGTTCTGGCCGGTGTCGGTGCTCAGGGACCAGTTGTTGTGCTTGCCCGAACCGTTGACGCCCGCGTAGGGCTTCTCGTGCAGCAGGCACACCATGTCGTGGCGCAGGGCCACCTTCTGCATGGTTTCCATGACCAGCTGGTTGTGGTCGGCGGCGATATTGGTGGTGGCGAACACCGGGGCCATCTCGTACTGGGCCGGGGCCACCTCGTTGTGCTTGGTCTTGGAGCTGACCCCCATCTTCCACAGCTCTACGTCCAGATCCTTCATATACGAGGCAACCCGATCCTTGATGGGCCCAAAGTACTGGTCCTCCAGTTCCTGGCCCTTCGGGGCGGGAGCGCCGAACAGGGCCCGACCGCAGGTCATGAGATCCAGGCGCTCCATGTAGTACGCCTTGTCCACCAGGAAGTACTCCTGTTCGGGACCCACGGTGGAGATGACCCGGGAGACCCCGCCGTCGCCCATCGCCCGCAGCACGCGCAGAGCCTGCTCGCTGACCGCCTTCATGGAGCGAAGCAAGGGGGTCTTCTTGTCCAGCGCCTCGCCGTTGTAGGAACAGAACGCCGTGGGGATGCACAGGGTCACGTCGCCCAGGGCGTCCTCCTTGAGGAACGCCGGGGACGTGCAGTCCCAGGCGGTGTAGCCCCGCGCCTCGAAGGTGGCGCGCAGTCCGCCGCTGGGGAAGGAAGACGCGTCCGGCTCGCCCTGGATCAGTTGTTTGCCGGAGAACTCCATGATGACGCCGCCGTCGGCGGTGGGGTCGATGAACGAGTCGTGCTTCTCCGCAGTGGAGCCGGTGAGGGGTTGGAACCAGTGGGTGTAGTGGGTGGCACCCTTCCCGATGGCCCAGTCCTTCATGGCGTTGGCCACCACCGCCGCCACCTCCGGCTTCAGGGCGGCGCCCTTCTCCACCGTCTTCTTCAGGGCCTTGTAGGTCTCCTTGGGAAGCCGCTCCTTCATGGTCTTGTCGTTGAACACGTTGCTGCCGAACAGTTCCGGTATTTCCAGGTGCGCCATGTCTCGGTCCTCCGTAAGTGGCCGCGAGGTCATCTCGCGTCAGATGGTTGGTGAAGAATATTTCTTGGCGGCCGCATGCTCCTCCGCGTCACCCCCGGGGCCCGCGCCGGCCGCATACTTTCGAACAAAATTGTCTCATTGATCGAGCGATGTTGACGTTTTTGTGGCACTGTACCCAATGCTCAGGCCCCCCTGATGCCGATCATTCCGGGAGATCGAGGCCCGGATGGGACCCGGTTGGCTCTGCGGGCTCTCCCAACAGCAAGACTCGGGCCACCGCGCCAGGTGACCCGCCGGGAAAAGCACGCAGGGCAACCTTTTCTCTCGATGGCCCGCCCGGCGGATCATCCGGCCCCTCCACGCCTCCCTCGCAAACCAACCGCAGGCAAGGGACCGCCGGAGCGGCAGCGGCCCCGGGCGACAGCGGCGGACAAGCTGTCAAGGCTACCCCCGGCTGACCGCTTTGGCGAGGGCCACCTGAGGCTTGCAGGACTCGATCCCGCGCCGACGGTTCCACCCGCGGACCGGGTCCCCTGCCCGAAACCCCGGCCCTGGAAGTGGTCGCCGCGCTGGGGTGGTTCCCCGCGGACCGAGGCCATCCCTGCCTGCACCCCACCATCATCGCCTACATGGATCTGGACGACTTCACGAAGATCAACCACCACCCGGGGCATGGGGCGGGGGATCGGGCGCTGCAGCAGGTGAGGATCCCCGGCGCAGCAGCCTACGGGCGGTGGATCTCGCGGCGCGCCTGGGAGGCGACGAGGGCAACCCATCGCCCCGAGGGTGTCGGACCCCGGAGGGGTTGGACCGGGGCAGGTCCGGTTCAACTCTGGGCGTTCGCGGGCAACGTCCCGAGCTCCCGCTTCTTCCAGAGTTTGTAGATCGCCGGGTACACCAGGAGTTCCATGAGAAACGAAGTGACGAGCCCGCCGATCATGGGCGCGGCGATGCGCTTCATCACGTCCGCGCCGGCCGAGGTCGACCACATGATGGGCAGCAGGCCCATGAACGCTGCGGCCACGGTCATCATCTTGGGCCGTGCCCGCTTCACGGCCCCGTGCAGGATGGCCTCGTCCAGCTCTTCCAGGGTGTTGAGCTGTCCCCTCGCCCGGGCCGCGTCGTAGGAGAGATCGAGGAAGAGCAGCATGAAGACCCCGGTTTCGGCGTCGAGACCCAACAGTGCGATCATCCCCACCCAGGCGGCGATGGAGACGTTGTAGCCCAGGAAGTGGAACAGCCAGATGGCGCCGACGGCCGAGAACGGCACGGCGAGCATCACCACCGTGGCTTTGATGGCGCTGCGGGTGTTCAGGTAGAGGAGCACGAAGATCAAGGCCAGGGTGATCGGCACCACGATCTTCAGGCGCGCCTTCACCCGCAGCATGTTCTCGTACTGGCCGCTCCACTGGAGCACGTAGCCGGGAGGGAGGGAGACGGCCTTGGCGATGGCGCCCTTCGCCTCTTCCACGTAGCCGCCGATGTCGCGCCCGGCGATGTCGACGTACACGTAGCCTGAGAGGAAGCCGTTCTCGTTGCGCAGCATCGAGGGGCCCGAGACCAGGTTGATGTCGGCGAGCTGGGCGAGCGGCACCTGCAGCGACCCCATGCCGCCCGGCCCGGGGATGGGCACGAGCACGCGGCCGAGCCGATCGGGGTCCTCCCGGAGCTCCCGGGGATAGCGGACGTTGACCGGGTAGCGCTCCCTCCCCTCCACCGTCGCGGTGACGTTCTCGCCGCCGATGGCGCTCATGATCACCTTCTGCACGGCCTCGATGGTGAGCCCGTAGCGGGCGAGTTGATCGCGTTTCAGGTCGAAGTCCACGAAGTAGCCGCCGGTGACCCGCTCGGCAAAGACGCTGCGGGTGCCGGGGATATCCCTCATCACCTGCTCCAGCTGCTCCCCGATCTCCTGGATCTCGCCCAGGTCCGCTCCGTAGATCTTGATCCCCACCGGCGTGCGCACCCCGGTGGTGAGCATGTCGATGCGCGCCTTGATCGGCATGGTCCAGGCGTTGGTGGTGCCAGGGAAGCGGAGCTTGGCGTCCATCTCCGCCACCAACTCCTCCCAAGAGAGGTGATCGGGCCAGATCGGCCGCAGAAACGGCCTCACCCAGTTCGGCGCCCACGTCGAGTACCAGCGGTCCTTGCCCCGCCACTCGGACTCGGGTTTGAGGATGACCGTGGTCTCCATCATGGAAAACGGGGCCGGGTCGGTGGACGTGTCCGCGCGGCCCGCCTTGCCGAACACCCGCTCCACCTCGGGGAAGCCCTTGAGGAGCTGGTCTTGGGCGATCAGCAGTTCCTGAGCCTGGGCCACGGAGATACCGGGCAGGGTCGTGGGCATGTAGAGGATGGTGCCCTCGTTCAACGGCGGCATGAACTCGCTGCCCAGCTTGAAGTAGGCCGGCAGGCTCAAGGCCACCACCGCGACGGCGGCCGCGATCACCGCCCTGGGGTGTCTGAGGACGAACCGGCAGGCCGGGTCGTAGACCTTGAAGATGGTCCGGCTGATCGGGTGCCGGTCCTCCGAGTAGTAGGTCCCCACGAAGGCATGGCTCGCGAGCTTCGCCAGGAAGCGGGGTTTGAAGACGAAGGGGTCGATGCGGGCGAACAGCATCCGCAGCGCCGGGTCGAGGGTCACGGCCAGGAGGGCGGCGAGCCCCATGGCCAGGTTCTTCGACAGGGCCAGGGGTCGGAACAGGCGCCCCTCCTGATCCACCAGGGCGAAGACCGGCAGGAACGCCACGGCGATCACCAGGAGGGAGAAGAACACCGACGGACCCACCTCCAGCAGCGCCGCCAGGCGCACGGCGTGGAAGTCGCCTTGGCGGCCGTCCGCCTGCCAGTGGTGGATCTTGTTGTAGGCGTTCTCCACCTCCACGATCGCCCCGTCGACCAGGACGCCGATGGAGATGGCGATGCCCGCCAGGCTCATGATGTTGACCGTCACCCCCAGGTAGAAGAGGGGGATGAACGCGAGAAGCACGGAGATCGGGATGGTGACGATGGGCACGATGGCCGACGGGAGGTGCCAGAGGAAGAGCAGGATCACCAGGGAGACGATGAGCATCTCCACCACGAGCTCGTGTTTCAAAGTGTCGATGGCCCGATGGATCAGGTCCGAGCGGTCGTAGGTGGTCACGAACTCGACGCCCTCGGGCATCGACGGCTTGAGGTCCTCGATCCTCGCCTTCACCCGTTCGATGACGTTCAGGGCGTTCTCGCCGTGACGCATCACCACGACCCCGCCCACGTGGTCGCCGAGTCCGTCGAGGTCGGAGACCCCGCGCCGGATCTCGGGGCCGATCTCGACCCGGGCGATGTCCCTCACCAGCACCGGCACCCCGCCGGGGCCGATCTTCACCACGATCTTCTCGAAGTCCGGCAGGGTCCGGGCGTAGCCCCGGGCCCGCACCATGTACTCCGCCCCCGAGAACTCGATGAGCCGGCCGCCCACCTCGTTGTTGGACTTGCGCACCGCCTCCATCACCATGTCGAGGGAGAGCCCGTAGGCCGCGAGACGGTTCGGGTCCACCGTGATCTGGTACTGCTTCTGGAAACCGCCGATGGAGGCCACCTCGGCCACACCGGGCACCGACTGGATCGCGTAGCGCAGCGTCCAGTCCTGGTAGCTCCGCAGTTCGTCGAGGGAGTGGCGCCCCGAACGGTCCGCCAGGGCATACTGGAATACCCACCCGACCCCGGTGGCGTCGGGGCCGAGCTCGGTCTGCACCCCCCGGGGCAGCCGCGACTGGATCTTCGAGAGGTACTCCAGCACCCGGGAGCGGGCCCAGTACATGTCGGTCCCGTCCTGGAAGATCACGTACACGTAGGAGAAGCCGAAGTCCGAGAAGCCCCGGATGGCCTTCACGTTGGGGGCGCCCAGGAGCGCGCTCACGATCGGGTAGGTGACCTGGTCCTCGATGATGTCCGGCGAGCGGTCCCACTTGGAGTAGACGATGACCTGGGTGTCGGAAAGGTCCGGCAAGGCGTCGAGCCGGATCTCCTGGAGGGTGTAGACCGCCACGCCGCAGGCCAGCGCGACCCCGAGCAGGGTCAAGGCCCGGTTGTTGGCGCAGAAGGAGATGACCTTCTGGATCAGGGTGAGGTTCGCCGGGTCGACCGCGGCGCCCCGGAGGTTCACCGGGACGCTCCCGCCCCGTCCGTGGGCCCCGGGCCACTGGGCCGTCCCTGGCCGGCGGCCGCTGCCGCCATCTGCGTGAGGGCCGCCCGCAGCCGGGACTCGGAGTCCAGGAGGAAGTTGGCCCGGATGACGACCTTCTCGCCCTCCCCTACCCCGGCCAGCACCTGGGCCCTGCCCTCACCGCGCACGCCGATCTTGACCTCCCGTGGCTCGAAGGTGCCGGGCGCGGTCTCCACGAAGACCACCCGGCGGACGCCGGTGTCGATCAGCGCCGAGTCGGGGATCGCCACGCCCTGGGCCGTGGCGAGGGCCAGCGACACGTCCGCGTACATCTGGGGTTTCAGCACCAGCTCCGGGTTCGGGAACTCGAAGCGGACTTTCAAGGTGCGGCTCTCCGCGGAGAGGTAGGGGAACACGAAGGCCACCTGGCCCGTGAGCCGCACGTAGGGCTGATACGCCAGGGCCAGCGTCGCCTCCTGACCGACCTTGACCGTGCCCGCCTCGTACTCGTAGAGGTCGGCCTCGATCCAGACCCGCGAGAGGTCCGTCACGGTGAAGAGGTCCATGCCGGGCTCCACCTTCTGGCCCTCGAAGACATCCTTGGCCGTCACGTAGCCCGAGAGCGGAGCGTTCAGGATCACGTTGCGCTGGGCTGTGCCCGTCCTCTCCACCTGGTCGATGAAGCTCTTTGGGACGTCAAACAGCTCCAGGCGGCGGCGGGCCGATTGCTGGAGCTCCGCGCCAAGGCTCCTCACGTCGGGGCTGGCCGAGGTGGCAAACTTCGCCGCCGTTTCCCTGGCCTTCAGGAACTCCTCCTGGGTGGTCAGCAGCTGGGGGGAGTAGAGGGAGAGGATGGGCTGCCCCTGCCTGACCACCTCGCCGGTGAAGTTCGTGTAGAGTTTCTCCACCCAGCCTTCGACCTTGGTGTGCACGTGGCGGACCCGGGTCTCGTCGGGCACGACGATGCCGACCGTGCGCACCGTGCGGCGCACCGTCTCCCGGGTGGCCGCGGCGGTCTGCACGCCCGAGAGCCGCAGCGCCTCCTCTCCCACGCGAATCGTGGCGAGACCCTCGACGGCCGCTCCTGCCCCAGCCCTGGGGCCCGCGGCACCCGCCGCTCCCGGGTCGGCGCCGCCCTCGGGAGCGCCCATCTCGTCCGCATAGACGGGCACGTAGTCCATCCCCATCTCATCGCGGGCGGGGGCGGGCGAGGTGACGGCCGGGTTCATAGGGCTTCGATAGAAGAGGATCTTGCGCCCGCCGTGCTGCGTCGCCGGGCCCTCCCGGGCGGCCGCGCCGTCGTCCTCCGTGGCCCGCGCAGCACGGCCCCGGTCCTCCGAGCCGAAGAACTCGGCCGCCCCGCTCCCGGGCGCCGCGGCGGGGACTCCCGGTCCGGGCTGCTCCGCGATCCGGGTCAGGGTCATGCCGCAGATGGGGCAGTTGCCCGGTTTGTCCTGGATGATCCACGGGTGCATCCCGCAGGTGTACTTCTCCCCCGCGACCACCGGGTTCTCGGCCCCACCGTGACCGTGCCCGTAATAGGCGTACCAGGCGCCCCCGCCGGCCGCGGCCAGGAAGACCACCGCGGCCGCCGCGATCCAGTTGCGGGAACGGCGCCGCCCAGGTTGGGCCGCCCCAGCGATCTCGGTGTTCTTGGACATGTCTCCCTCTTCCTCCCAGGGCGGGCCGAGCCCACCAGACCTGCTAGCGGCCGAGCGCCGCGGTCCCGACCGCCGCCTGCAACTCCGCCCTGGCGATTCCCAGGTCGGCCCGCGCCCGTTGGAGAGCCAGGGTGGCCCCGAGCCAGCCGTTGTAGGAGTCGATCAGGTCGGAGAACACCACCTGCCCCGCGGAGTAGCCCCGGGTCGATGCCCCCAGGGCGGACTGGGACAACGGCACCACCCGATCGCCGAACAGGGCCTCCTCCCGCAAGGCCTTGTCGAGTCGAAACCAGCCCTGGCGGACAGCCGACAGCGTGGCAGCCTCGCCGCTCTCCAGGTCCTTCTTCAGGGCCGCGATGCGCTGCCGGGTTTCCCGCAGGTAGGCGTCGTCCTTGCCGAACCAGGGCATCTTGGGCAGGCCCGCTCCCATGGAGGCCGTGGTGGCAACCGGGAAGGCGCCGGCAGACGCACCCATGGCGGCGCCCGCCCCCTCCCCGGGGCGCGCAGCGCTGGGCGCTCCCGGGCCGGCGCCGAGCCGGGACACCTCGTCGCGCCAGTAGAGGGAGAGGTTCAGACTGAACCCCGGGTAGATCATGGTCTCGGCCATCTCCAGCATCCGCTCCATGCGGCCGATCGTCGCCCGCAGGGCCCGCAGTTCCTGGCGCCTGGCCCGGGCCTGGGCATAGAGGTCCTGCTCGATGACCGCTTCCCGGTCGGGCTCCCGGGCCGCGGGGGCGCCAACCTTGACCGACGGGGGAAGATTGAGCGTCTCGCGGATCGCCGCCTCGGCGTTGCGCTGCTCTTCGCCCAGGGTCTCCAAGGCCTCCTTCGCCTTTTCTCTCTCGATCCCGATCTTGACTGCATCCTGAAAGGTGGTCTCGCCGGCCGCGTAGCGGGCCAGGGCCTCCCCCTTGAGATTGTCCAGGAGGGCGAGCGCGCCGTCCGTGATCCCCTGGGCCGCGCCCGCGTATAGGAGCTCCCAGTACGCCCTGCGGACCGAGGTGACGGCGTCGCGGCGGGCGGCTTCCAGCTCCTCCCTGGCGGCCCGCACGTCCTGGGTCACGATCTCGCCCTTCAGGGCCAACACCCCGGGGAAGGGGAACGTGAGGGCCGGGGCGCCTGGGTTCTCCGCGCCGCCCACACCGGCCATGAGGCTGGCGGTGAAGACGCTGTAACGGCGCAGGATCGAGTCCAGGTTCTCCACCTGGCTGTAGCCCTCGAGGGCGGCCCGAAGTCCGCTCTCCCGGGACTGGACCGCGGCGCTGCGGAGCAGTGCCAGGGTCTCCAGGGTCTCCAGAGCCCAGCCGTCTTCCAGGGCCTGGACCGCGGCCGCGGGGTCCGCCGCGGCGGGGCGCAGGCCCTCCAGGCCCACCGCCGTTGGGGTGTAGAAGGCGTCCGGCTCCGCCGCCTGTGCAAGTGCCGCCTCCCACCGGCCCGCCGCCTCACGGAGCCGGTCCACCTGGGCCCGGAACTCGGCGTCCGAAGGGGACGGTTCCGGTTGCAGGGCTGCGCCGGTCCTTCCGCTGACCAGCAACCGGTGGAGGGCGGGCGGCTGGTACTCCTCGAGTTCTCGGCTGAGGTCCCGGTAGCCAGCCGGGGCAGGCGACGCCCCAGACACCACCGCCCCGGCCAGGATCGCCGCGACCCACCCGACGCGGGTCACCCGGGGTGTCATGGGGCCCGCTCCCGGCCGCGGTCAGCGTCGCGGTCGCCCAGGCTGCGGCCGGCGAGCTGCTCCAAACGCGCCAGGAACTTGGCGTAGTCCGCCTTGGCCCGCGCCAGGGCGAGCTGGAAGTTGTACCAGGCGCTCTGGGTCTCGACGAAATCGGAGAAGCTCCCCTGCCCTTTCTGGAACCAGAGTTCGGCGGTCTCCACGGCTTTGGCCGCCTGCGGAATCAGGTCGTCCCGGTAGAGGCGGATGAGCCGGGCGGAGTTCTGCAGGCGGAAGTAGGTGTCGCCCACCGTGGCGCGGGTCTCGTTGATCTGGTTGGCGCGCATCGCGCGCATCTTCTCGACGTCGGCCAGCGCCGCCCCGCTGCGGCCGGAGTTCTTCCCAGGCCAGACCGGGAGCATGAAGGTGGCCTGGACGCCGACCTGCCGGGCAAGGTTCTGCTCCCCATAGGAGAGGCCGAGCTTCATCTCCGGGAGGTTCTCGTAGCGGGCGAGGGCGAGCATGGCCTGGGCCCTCTCCACGCCGACCTGTGCGATGCGGATCTCCTCCAGGTTCGCCTCGGCCAGACCGTAGAGTTCTTCGACCGCATACACCACGGGCGGCGCCACCTCCTCGGCCACGGGCCCGAGGGGGGCGTCGGGATGCCGGCTCAACAGGGAGTTCAGCCGGGTCTTCTGGGTGCGCTCCAGTTCCTCGAGGAGCAGCGCGTCGTACTGGAGCTGCCCCGACTGGGCCTGGGCCTTCATCACGTCCACCAGGGCAGCGCGGTTTCCGGCGTAGGCCGTCTCCCCCACCTTCCGGAGCTGGTCCAGCAGGGCCCGGTTGGCGGTGGCCACCCGTTGGGCCTCTCGCAGGTAGACGAGTTCGGCGTGGGACTCCCGGACTTGGACTCCCACGTCCCGCACCGCCGCGTCGAGTTTCAGCCGTGCGATCCGGGCATCGGCCCGGGTCACCTCGCCCGCGGTCCCGAGGCGCCCGAGAAGCGGAAGGGGCTCCGTCACGGTGACCTTCCAGTCGTCGGGACGCGCCCGGTCGCCGAAGGTCTCCTCCATGTACATCCCCTCGAGCATGACCTCCGGGCTCTCGTAGGCCGTTGCCACCCGGAACGTCTCCACGGCGGACCTCCACTCCTGGCGGGCCGCCTCGATCATCGGGTTCGCCCGACAGGAGTACTCCGTCAACTCGCCCAGGGTGGGGCCCTGGGCGAGTTTCACCTCCAACGCCTCGAGCCCGTTCCCACCGGCCGTCCCGGCCGGCGGGTCGGCCCATGCGGGCGGGAACCAGCCGAGTGCCAGGACCGCGAGGCCGGCGGTGAACCTGCGTGCCCGTTCCGTCATCCTGCCAACCCCTTCCTGGTACGCGGTGATCGGTCCCTCCAGCGCCTGGTCGTCGCCCCGGGGCCCGGTCCCTCGGAAACGCCTGGTTCCCCCCCGGTCGGCCAGGTCATCAACGTTCTGCTGCCCCTTTGGGGAGAAGCACGGCGCCCCCTGGCCGGCCAGCGGCAAGCCCGGAGATCGTCCGTTGGGACTGGATCCGCGGGATCTCACCGAGCCGGACCCAACCCGCGGGAGCGGGCCGGTTTCCCGATCCTTGCATCCGTGTGATCCGCGCGGTCCCGTCCAAGACCGGCCGTGTCCTTGCCCTTTCCGGACACCCGTCGGGGAGGTTCGCCCCGCCATGCCGTTGCATCCCCTGGGGTGCCGACAGGGCGGGGAAACCCCGACCGGCGTCCTGGGGGGCGGTCGGCGAGGACGCGACCGGCGCCCGGCGGGACGGTCTCGGCAGCGGAGCGTACCGTCCCCATCCCACTCCGCAGGGAAGTTCTACAGCGGCACGGGGAGCGGCGCAATGGGGCCGCTGGGCGGGCGCGCGTTCTTCCGGGTTCCGGGAACCGTTCCCGCCCGTCCCCGGAAACGAAGAACGGCCGCCCCCGCTGCTGAGAGTGGGGACGGCCGTCCGGTGGTCAGTCCGTTCCGTGCTGGGGCCAGGTCGCCCCGCACCGCGGGAGAAACCCTACTTCACTTCGTAGGTGAACTCGTCCATCAGCTTCGTCTCCCCGGCTACGGCCTTGGTCTTGATGGTGTAGGTGCCCTTGGCCTTGAAATCCACATCCGCGCCGAAACCGGCGCTCATACCGGAGCGCATGGCCATGGCCATGGTCTGCTGGTCCTTCCCGTCCGGCCCGGTCACCTTGTAGCCGACCTTGCCTTCCGCCACGGCCTTGCCGCTGCCATCGACGATGTAGAGCATCAGATGGTTGGACTTCATCTTGCTCATGTCGTGGCCTTTCATGTCGTCCATCTTCGCCATCGCGGCCATGTTGTCGATCAGGTGGTAGGCCAGCTGGTAGCCGTCGACAGTGGTCTCGCGGATCATCTCCCCCTGGTGTTCGCTGTGGTCCATGTCACCCATCTTGCTGTGGTCCATGGCTCCCGTCTTGCCGTGGTCCATGTCACCCATCTTGCCGTGATCCATCGCCAGGACCGGGGCGGCCAGGGCCAGGATCGTCACGGTGGTGCAGATCATTCTCTTCATTGTGGTCTCCTTTTTCGAATGGGGGGACGTGCCGTCCCCGGGTCGTTCTCAGGTGTCAGGTTTCAGGTGTCGGGCTTCAGGTCTTGCCCCTTACTGTTCACTGCTCACTGCCATTCACAGCGCTTCCGTGCTCTCTACCGCGTTGCGGATCTTCACCAATCGGTTCACGTTGGTCACTGAAACCACGCCGTCACCCGGCTCTCCGGTGCACGCCGCGGCGCGGATCATCTCCACCAGCCGGGCCTCGTCCCGGTCGGGGCAGAGCAGCTCCAACTTCACCATGCGGTTCACCTTCCGACCGAACTCAAGGCTCACCCGACCCCCGTCCCGATCGATGTTCGGCCCCACCGCCAGCACATGGGTGAGGGTGGCGTTGGGGATGCCGGCGGTTCCCAGGGCATCCAGTACTTCACCGGCCCGTTCTGCACGTAGAAACGCCTTGATCTCTTTCATGATGTGACCTCCTTCGCATCGGTCCTGGGCCCGGCCACCAACGTCTCCCGCAGTTCCCAGCGCTTCCAGATATCGTAGACCGCCGGGATGATCACCAAGGTAAGCACGGTGGAGGAGATGAGCCCGCCCACCATGGGGCCGGCGATGCGCTTCATCACCTCGGAGCCGGTCTCGGTGCCGTACATCACCGGCAACAGGCCGATCAGGGTGGTGGCGACGGTCATCAACTTCGGCCGCACGCGGTCGGCGGCGCCCTCAATGATGCCGGCGTGCAGGTCGCCGGTGGTTTTCATCAGGCCGTGGGAGCGGCGGCGATGGAAGGTCTCGTCCAGGTACACCAGCATCACCACCCCGGTCTCGGCCGCCAGCCCCGCCAGGGCGATGAACCCCACCACCACCGCCACCGAGATGTTGTAGCCCAGCAGGTACATGAGCCAGATCCCGCCCACCAGGGCGAATGGCAAACTGACCATGACGATGCTGGCCTCGATGACGCTGCGGAAGTGGAGGTAAAGCAGAATGAAGATCACCACCAAGGTGACCGGGACGATCACATTCAGCGTCTTGCGCGCCTTCTCCATGTACTCGAACTGCCCGGACCAGACGATGGAGTAGCCGGCGGGGAATTGCACCTCGCGCTCCACCACCTGTTTGGCCTGCTTGACGTAGGAGCCCACGTCCACGCCCTTGAGGTCCACGTAGATCCAGGCGGTCTTGCGGGCGTTCTCACTCTTGATCCCCGGTGGGCCCTTGTGGATGGAGAGGTCCGTCAGTTGCCCCAGGGGCACCTGGGCGCCGGTGGGGGTCGGCACCAACACCCGCTTGAGCTGCTCGATGTCGTCGCGCAGTTCGCGGCTGTAGCGTAGGTTCACCGGGTAGCGCTCCAGTCCCTCCACGGTCTGGGTGACGTTCATGCCGCCGATGGCGGTCATGATCACTTCCTGCACATCGGCCACGGTGAGGCCGTAGCGTGCGATCTCCCGGCGGCGGATGTCGAAGTCCACGTAGTTGCCGCCGGTGACCCGCTCGGAGTAGGCCGAGAGCGTGCCGGGGATCTCCTGCACCACCGCCTCGATCTGGGCCCCCAGGTCGCTGAGCACTTGTAGATCCGGACCCATCAGTTTGATGCCCACCGGGGTCTTGATGCCGGTGGAGAGCATGTCGATGCGGGTCTTGATGGGCATGGTCCAGGCGTTGGTCAGCCCGGGGAACTGGATCGCGGCGTTCAGGTCGTCGGTGAGTTCGGTGATGGTGAGGTAACGCTCTTCCGGCCAGAACCAGGTCAGTGGCGCCTTGAGAAACCCCGGCCAGCCGGAGAACCACCGCTCGATCTGCTTCTTGCGCCACTCGTGGATGATCTCGCCGTCTTCTACCTCGGGCCAGAGGACCGCCAGAGGGCCTTTCAGCCAACCCGGCCAGTCGGCGAACCAGCGGTCCATGGAGACCTGCTCGTACTCCACCTCGGGGCGCAGCATGATCGTGGTCTCAACCATGGAGATCGGCGCCGGGTCGGTGGCGGTCTCGGCGCGACCGATCTTGCCCAGGGTGTGATGCACCTCAGGGAAACTCTGGATGATCTTGTCGGTCTGTTGCAGCACCTCCCGAGCCTTGGTAATGGAGAGCCCCGGCAGGGTGGTGGGCATGTACAGTAGGTCGCCTTCGTTCAGCGGCGGCATGAACTCGCTACCCAGTTTCGACAGGGGGTACCAGCTCACTACCACAGTGGCCAGGGCGACCAGCACTGTGAGCTTGCGCCACTTGAGCACCGCGTGGATGAACGGCAGATACGCCCAGGTGAAGAACCGGCTCAAGGGGTTGACTTTCTCGGGCAAGATGCGCTGGGGCACCAGGCACACCGCGGCGAACGCGGAGACTCCCAGAGCGGCCACCAGGCTCCAGTCGGGCAGCGCCAGCCCGGCAAGCCCACCCGCCACCACCAGCAGCGGTGGTCCGGCGAGGGCCCCGATCCAGGTCCACCACCGACGCCGGCGCGTGGTCGCGGGGGAAAACGTCTCCTCGCGGACGAAGAACGTCATCAGCACCGGGATGATGGTGATCGCCAGGATCGCACTCGACGCCATGGCGAAGGTCTTGGTGTAGGCCAGGGGCTTGAACATGCGCCCGGACTGCTCTTCCAGGGCGAACACCGGCAGGAACGACACGGTGATGATCAGCAGGCTGTAGAACAGCGCCGGCCCCACCTCCTTGCTGGCCGCCACGATGATCTCCAGGTGGCTTTTTTTGCCCCGGTCGCGCTCCAGATGCTTGTGGGCGTTCTCCACCAACACCACCGAGGCGTCCACCATCACACCGATGGCGATGGCGATGCCCCCCAGGCTCATGATGTTGGCGCTGATGCCCATCGCCGACATGGCCAGAAACGCCATCAGGATGCCCACCGGCAGGGTGAAGATGGCCACGAACGCCGAGCGGAAGTGCAAGAGGAAGATGACGCAGATGAGCGCGACAACGAGCATCTCCTCGATCAGCTTGCCCTGCAGGGTGTGGATGGCCCGCTGGATCAGCCCCGAGCGGTCGTAGCCCGCCTCAATGGTGACCCCTTCGGGGAGGCCCTTCTCCAGATCCTTGAGCTTCTGTTTGACCTTGCCGAGCACCTCCAGAGCATTTTCCCCGTAGCGCATCACCACCACGCCACCCACGGCCTCGCCCTCACCGTTCCACTCCAGGATGCCGCGCCGCAGTTCCGGGCCGATCTGCACGTTGGCCACATGCTCGATCAGGATCGGCGTGCCCATGGTGTCCACCCCCACGGCGATCTGCTTCAGATCCTCCACGGAGCGGATGTATCCCAGGCCGCGCACCATGAACTCGGTCTCGCCCATCTCGATCAGCTTGCCGCCCACGTCGTTGTTGGAGCGCTGGATCGCCATGCGCACCTTCTGGATCGGCAGTCCGTAGGCGAGCAGTTTGTTAGGATCCACCTCCACCTGATACTGCTTGACGAAACCGCCGATGCTGGCCACCTCGGAAACACCGGGCACCGCGGTCAGCTCATAGCGCAGGTACCAGTCTTGGATCGAGCGCAACTGCTGCAGGTCGTGGGTGCCGCTGGTGTCCTGGAGCACGTACTCGTAGATCCAACCCACCCCGGTGCCGTCGGGGCCCAGACTGGGGCTCACCCCCTGCGGCAGGCGCTTCGAGACGAAGTTCAAATACTCCAGCACCCGGGAGCGGGCCCAGTAGAGATCCGTGCCATCCTCGAAGATGATGTAGACGAAGGAGAAGCCGAAGAACGAGTAGCCCCGCACCACCTTGGCGAACGGCACCGCCAGCATGGCTGTGGTCAGCGGGTAGGTGACCTGGTCCTCCACCAGTTGGGGCGCCTGGCCCGGGTACTCGGTGTAGATGATCACCTGCACGTCGGAGAGGTCGGGGATCGCATCCACCGGCATCTGTTTCAACGCCAGGGCCCCGCCCAGGATCACGAACACCGTGGCCAGGATGACCATGAACTTGTTGTTGATGGACCACTCGATGATTTTTTCGATCATGGGGTGCGCTCAGCTTTCAGCTGTCAGCGGTCAGCTCTGGGGAGCGGTGGTCCTGGCTGACAGCTGACCGCTGACAGCCGACCGCTCGGCTTCACATCTCTTTGAAAAACGCGTCCTCTTCCACCTTCGGCTCCTGAGCCTTGGGCGATCTGGCTTCCAACATCTTCTGCACCGCTTCCTTGAGCTTGGACTCGCTGTCGAGCAGGAACTGGCCCGAGGTAACCACCTGTTCCCCGGCGGCGATGCCGGTGAGGATCTGGATCCGGCCGCCGTCCAGCGCCTGGCCCAGGGTCACGTCCCGAGGGCTGAACTTGCCGTCACCGCGGGTGACGAACACCACGTTGCGCGCCCCCGAGCGGATCACGGCCTCGGACGGGATGATCAGGCCCTCACCGTCCAGGGTGCTTTCGATCGCCACATCGGCGTACATGTCGGGTTTGAGCTCCAGTCCCGGGTTGTCGAACTCCAATCGGATCACCACGTCGCGGGTCTTTCGCTGCAGATAAGGGTACACGTAGGCCACTTTTCCGATGAACTCACGTCCCGGCAAGTACGGCAGGGTCATGATGGCGGCCTGGCCCACCTTCACCCAGGGCAGCTCGTACTCGTAGATGTGGGCTTCCACCCACACCCGGCGCAGATCGGCGATCTGGTAGATCGTCTGCCCCTCCTTCACGAAGGTTCCCTCGATGGCGTTCTTGTGGGTCACCACACCCGTGTACGGCGAGCGGATGGTGAGGAACTTGCGCACGGCTCCAGATTTCTCGATGGCCCGGATCATGTCCTCGGGCACGTCCGAGTACAGCAGGCGCTGCCGGGAGGACGCGAGCAAGTCGCGGCTGCCAGGGCTCTTGGCCCGCTGCAACTGGCGGTACGTGGACAGGTACTCCTCCTGGGATGAGACCAACTCCGGGGAGTAGATGTCGAACAGGGGATCGCCCTGCTTCACGAACTGCCCCGTGAAGTCGACGTAGAGCTTCTCGATCCAGCCGCTGAACTTGGGACTCACCTGGGTTTGGGTCGTTTCGTCATAGGTGACGTGACCGTAGGTGCGCAGGCTGCGTTGCAGGACCCCAACCTCGGCCACGGCGACTCGAACGCCCATGTTCTGTTGGGTCACCGGGTCTACTCTGACTTCCACACCACCTACCACTGAGTCCTCGTACACCGGCACCAGGTCCATGCCCATGGCGCTCTTGCCGGGGGCGTCGTAGATCTCGGTGGGATTCATCGGCGCCTTCCAGTACAGGATCTTGCGCTCCCCGGTAGCCGCAGCTCCGCCCCCGGCGTCTTCCTTCTTGGGCGTGAGGTTCATGCCGCAGATCGGGCAGGTACCCGGCTCCTCGGCGATGATCCACGGGTGCATGCCGCAGGTGTAGAGGGTCTTCTCCCCGGTGACCGCGTCCTCGTGGACATGCACCGGGCCGTGAGGTCCCAGATAGCCGGTCAGGTACCCGAGGCCACCGACCGCCACCAGGGTTGCCACCACGCTGATCCCTGCCACCTTGACTCTGGACAGCTGCTTCTTGTCGTTCTTGCTATCGCTCATTGCAACGCTCCCCTTCGCGGGTCGTCCGTCTACTGGGTCAAACCCCATCACTCGCTGCCGAACACGTCCACCCCCACCACAGCTGCCACTTGCGCCCGGGCCACGCCAATATCGGCGCGACGGCGCTCGGCACTCAGGTGCGCCTGGAGCCAGGTGGTGTAGGAGGCGATGACATCGGCGAACATCACATTCCCGGTCTCGTAGCCCCGGGTGGAGACCTCCAGGGCGGTCCCGGTTAGGTCCACGATGCTGCCCGCGTACAGCGCCTGCTCCCGGGCCGCCTGATCCAGGTCGAACCACGCCTCCCGCACCTGTAACTGCACCATGGCCTCCAGGTCCCGGCGCTGTTCCCGCAGGGCGCCAAGTTTCTCCCGGGTCTCCCGCAGATAAGCCTCGCCGCTGCCGTACCACGCTTTGATCGGAGTACCGAGACCCAGCGCTGCGCTCGTGGTCCCCGCGTACGGCTCCTGCATCCGCGCGGTGCCGGCCTGCAACACTTCCTCCCCCTGGTACAGGGACAGATTGAGGGTGGGGTCGGCGTGCAACCGCACCTCGCCCATCGACACCATACGATCCATCTTGCCGATCATCGCATCCAGCCGGCGCAGTTCCTGGCGACGCTCCCGAGCCAGGGCCTGCAGCCCGCCGAGTTCCGGTACCGGAGCCGGCGGAGTTTGCAGAGCCGGCGCGCCCACCGGAATCCCGGGTTCCAGGGCCAGCACTCGACGAATCATGGCAAACCCGTTGGACCGCTTCTCCCGCAGGGTGTTGCGCTCCTCCACCAGGGTGTCGAGCGCGATCTGCACTTTGACCACATCCTGAAAACTGGCCTTGCCCGACTCATAGCGGGTCGTGGCCACCGCCAACAGGTCACCCAGCAGTCGCTCCATTTCCCCGGTCAGGCGCAAGGCCTCCCCCAGGAAGCCCAGGTTCCAGTGGGCCTTGCGAGCCATGGTGAGGGCGTCGCGGCGCGCAATCTCCAGGCTCTCCACGGCCGCCCGAACCTCCTGGTTCACCACCTGTCCCTTCAACGCCACCATGTCCGGATACGGGAACTTCATCTGCGCCGGTTCCCGGCCCTTCATCGGCCCCACCCCGGGCATCACCCCTTCGGTGAATGCCTGATATTGGCGCAGGATCTCGTCCAAATTCGCGGCCTGATCGTACTGCTGGAGAGCGGCCTGTACCCGTCGCGTTGCCGCATGGATGCCTGGATTGCGCAACCACACCAAGGTCTCCAGGGTTGGCAACCGGTAGCCATCAACCAGCGCGCTGCCCGCCGCGGAGGAGTCTTTCGCAGTGCCATCCAGGCGAGCTAACTCTCCGCGATCGGGGATGAAGAACGCTTCAGCCGGCGCCCTCTCCTGCAGGGCGGACTGCCACCGCTTCTGTTCCTCGCGGAGAGCCGTGATCTGTGCGGCGAACGCGGCATTCTGTTCGGTACCTTGCGGTTGCTCTGCCGCAGTCTCGCGTTGCGAGTCGTTGTAGATCAGCGGCGGCTGATAGCCCTCGACCTCATCCGACAATTCGCGGTAGCCGGCGTAGGCTGGTAGCGCGAGCCAAAGGATCGGCAGCAGGACTCTGATTCGATTCATCGTGCTTTCTCCTCTGCCGGCGCAGCCGTCTGGGAGACCGGTTCAGTCGCGTCCCGGCGCGTCAGGCTGCGACCGGCCAGCCGTTCCAGGCGGGCCAGGTACTTGCCGTGGTCGGCGCGCGCACGAGCTAGCGCTAGTTGGAAGTTGTAGTAGCTCGCCTGAGTCTCGGCGAAGTCGGAAAAGCTGCCTTCTCCCTCACGAAACCAGGTCTCGGCGACACTCATCGAGCGAGTGGCCTGAGGCAGTAGCTCGTCGCGGTACAGGGTCACCAGTCGCTCGGCGTTGTGCAGGCGGAACTGCAGGCTGCGCACCTGGGCCCGGGTGTCGTTGACCACTACCACCTTCAGGGCCCGGGCCTGCGCGCGCTCCGCTTCAGCCTCCGCAGTGCGGCCCCGGTTGCGGCCGAACCACAGGGGCACGCTAACCCCACCCTGGATGCCGATGGCGTCCTGCCCGGCGTCGTTGGGGCGCATCGCCGCCGGCACGTCCGGGTTGCCGATGCCGGCATAGAACAGGCCCACCCTGAAGTCGGGAAGGTTCTGGTAACCCGCTAGGCTGCGCTTGGACTCAGCTTTGAGTTCCCGCTCGGCGGCGATGCGGATCTCCTCGCGGCTGGCCTCGGCCAGGGCGTAGATCTCGTTCACATCGTAGACCAGGGGTTCGGTCGCCGGGACACCCAGCGGGCCGATCGCGGCGTCGGGGGCTCGACTGAGCAGCGCGTTGAGGCGCACGACCTCGGTCTGCTCCAGCTCCTCCAGCATCAGCTGGTCGTAGCGCAGTTGGGCGGACTGGGACTGGGCCTTGACCACGTCGGCCAGGGTGGCGGCGTCTTCGGCGTAGCCGCTCTCGGCCACCGCCAGAACCTCGTCGAGCACCACCCGGTTGTGCTCGGCCACCTGCCGGGCCGTGCGCACGTAGGCCAGTTCCTGGGCCGACTCGCGTACCTCGACCACCACCTCGCGCACTGCCTTGTCCACACCCAGCCGCGCAATCCGTGCATCTGCGGCCACCACCTCACCGGCAGTGGTCAGCTTGCCGGGAAACGGGATCATCTGGGAGATGGTGGCGTTCCAGTCCTGGGGTCCCAGGCGGGTCTCGATCGGCTCGGGGAACCAGGTGACCATCAGCTGGGGGTCGGGGTAGCCGGTGGTGACCCGGTGCTTTTCCACCGTGGCGCGCCACCCTTGGTGGGCGGCTAGGATGGTGGGGTTGTTTTGGTAGGCGTAGGCCACCAGGTCGGCCACTGCCGGGCCGGCGACCAGTCGCTGCTCCAATTCCCCAAGATCTGCGGCCGACACCGGCGCACACGTCACCCACCCCACCACCAACCACGTCAAGATCCATTTCATGGTGACAATCCCCACTGATTTCATCTCGGTTTGCATCCCGCCGGGAGACTACCACCCGGGGCGGGGATGACAAGGCGCGGGCGGCACAGCCACCCACGCCTTGGGCCTGGAAAATAGCAAGTCCCGTGCCAACTGCGAACTCCCGTAAACTCTAGGAAATCTGGGCACCGCGGAAGACCACTGACGCTGTATGTAGAATATTAAACACCGCCTTGTAGATTATTCCACACAGATCAACCCTGGTTCCCACAGCAACCCCCACCGCACCCGCCACCGCTGCGAGGAGCTGTGGGCAGTGCCGTGCCGGGGGGCAGGTAACGGGCCGGATACCCCGCGGCGGTGACCACTTCGGCCAGGGCCTTGGGGTCTTCTTTCGCCGGGTCGTACACCACCCGCACGGTTCGAGAGCCCAGGTCCACCGCCACCTGCCGCACCCCGGGCCGCGCCTCCAGGGCATCGCGGATACGGCCTTCGCAACTGCCGCAGGTCATGCCGGACACCGCCAGGGTGAGTTCGGCGGCGGTGCCCGTTCCAGCGTCCGTTCCAACTCCCGCTTCGATGACCGTCTCGGCGGTAGCCGCCCCTGTGGCGACCCGGTCCACCCCCCACAGCAACAGGGCCCCCAGGGTCAGGCTGGTGATCAAGATTGCCAAGGTGCGTCTCATGTTCCGCTCCTCGCAGCGGTAGCTGCTGTTGGGTTCCATGCCCTCACCCGCCGGTCTTCTTCCACCAGACGGCCGTCCACCACCTGCAACACGCGGCGGGCCGAGCCGGCACACGCCTCACTGTGGGTGACCATAACGATGGTCGTGCCGGCGGCGTTCAACTGGCTCAGAAGAGTCATGACGTCGGCGCTGGTTTTACTATCCAGGTTGCCGGTGGGCTCGTCGGCGAGCAGGATCGGCGGGTCGTTGACGATGGCCCGGGCGATCGCCACCCGCTCCTGCT